>NZ_OZ018776.1:686333-1029499 GCF_963970025.1 Rickettsia helvetica | reverse complement strand
TGAGCAGCCTTCTATACCGCTTGCCGACCATTCTAGATCTTTCTCAGGTGGACTATCAGACAGCACAAAAAGCCTAATTGCATCTGCTCCATATTGCTCTTGCATTGTCTCAAGATCGATAAGATTCTTTTTAGATTTACTCATCTTCTCAATACGGCCTTGTACAACTAAGCTGCCTTTTTCTTTATGGAAAAATTCATTACCCTTTTTAACTACTTCTTCAGGATATAACCAATTATTATACTCATCTTTGTAAGTAGCATGCAGCACCATACCTTGAGTAAATAGCCCTTTAAAAGGTTCACGAATGCTTACGTAATTCTGTTCGTTCATTACTTTTGTGAAAAACCTTGCATATAATAAATGCATCACTGCATGCTCTATACCGCCTATATATTTATCGACCGGTAGCCAGTAATCACAAGCTTTTTTGTCGGTCATGTCTATAGCATTGCTATTGCAATATCTCATAAAATACCAAGATGATTCAAAAAATGTATCAAAAGTATCGGTTTCACGAACAGCCGGCTTATCGCATTTCGGACAATTAACATGTTTCCAACTAGGGTGATGATCAAGAGGATTACCGTGACCGTCAAAATTTACGTCATCAGGTAAAGTAACGGGTAAATCTTTGTAAGGTACGGGAACTATGCCGCAAGCTTCGCAGTGAATCATAGGAATAGGACACCCCCAAAAGCGTTGACGAGAAACCCCCCAATCTTTTAGTCGGTAATTTACGCTGCGTTTACCTATGCCTAGTTTCTCAAATTCCTCGATTACTTTTTGTTTTGCTTCATTACTAGTTAAGCCGTTTAGAAAATCTGAGTTAATTAAAATTCCGTCTTCCGTATAAGCGGTCTTTTGTACATCAATATCTGCTTTTATTACTTGTTTAATAGGTAAATTCATTTTAACGGCTAATTCATGGTCACGCTCGTCGTGAGCAGGACAACCGAAAACAGCACCAGTGCCGTAATCCATTAACACGAAATTCGTAATAATAACCGGCAGTATTATATTTGGATCAAAAGGATGAATGACATAAAGACCGGTAAATATACCTTCCTTTTCAGCTTTATCAAGTTCAGCAGAACTGGTTATATTTGCACATTTAGCTATAAAATTCGATATTTCAGGTGTCTTGGAAATTAATTTCTCTATTATCGGATGATTAAAGGCAATTCCTATAAAGCTAGCTCCAAAAATAGTTTCAGGTTTGGTTGAGAATACTTCTATAGTAGTATCTTCATTATCCTTAATTTTGAAATGAAAATTAGCACCTATCGATTTACCTATCCATTTCTCTTGCATAGAGCGGACTGCTTCAGGCCACTCTTTTAAATTCTGAATTTCGTTTAATAACTCTTCAGCATAATAGGTGATTTTTAAGAACCATTGCTTTAAATAACGTTTTTCAACTATTGCACCTGAACGCCAACCACGCCCGTCTACAACTTGCTCATTAGCAAGAACGGTATTATCAACCGGATCCCAATTAACAAGTGATTCTTTTTGATAAGCAAGATTTCGTTCATAAAGCTCTAAAAAGAATTTCTGCTCATGTTTATAATACTCAGGATCACAACTATTTATCTCTCTAGACCAATCATAAGAAAAACCCATAGATTTTAGCTGCTTTTTCATATTCTCGATATTAGAATAAGTCCATTCTTTTGGGTGAGAATTATTTTTTATTGCGGCATTTTCGGCAGGTAGCCCGAAAGCATCCCAGCCCATAGGATGAAGCATGTTAAAACCTTGCATAATCATAAACCTTGCAATAACATCACCTATAGAATAGTTGCGTACGTGACCTACATGGATTTTGCCGGAAGGATAAGGCAGCATTTCAAGTATGTAATATTTTGGCTTGCTACTCTCGTTTGATACCTCAAAAGCTTTTTTTTCTTGCCAAATTTGCTGCCATTTTTGTTCTATTTGGTTCATATCTTCTTATATCATTTATATACTGCATCGTCATTGCGAGCGACTAAAAGGAGCGTGGCAAAATCCAGAAAAAATATAAAAAAATTCTATAAATCAGAATTTTTAACTAGATTGCTTAGTCAATTACTTCGTAATTTCCTCGAAATGACGAACCTTAGCATTACCTCGCACTATTAATATATATCGCTCTAGCTTTTCTTAAAATTTTATCTTCAAGCGTGATAGCAAGATTTGAGATGTTTTCATTAAGTACCCATTGTTTATTTTTAAGCATTTCTTCAAATACTTTCACTTCAATTGAATCAGGGCTTATTATATCGTCTTTAATAAATATATTTATTTTAAATCGAAAATTAGGATTAGAGCGTGGGCTATACCATTCCGTAATAATCACGCCGCCGTTTGAGTCGGCTGATGCAAGAGGAGCAAAACTCACGGTCTCTAATGCTGCTTGCCAGAGATATTTATTAACCAAGCCTCCTACAGCTTTAGTAGATTCATTTTTTACCCTGCCCGGTCTAAAAACTAATCCTTCTTCACCTGCTATAGAACCTACTTCGTCCCATTTCTGCTCTCGTTCTGTTTTTGGATAATCATCCGCTAAGATACTAGTACTTATTGCACTAAGTATAATTATAAAAAATAATCCGATAATTTTGTTCATAACCAATATTTAATTAGTGTGCTTGAGGGAAATAATAGAGAAGCTTTGGCTATTAGTCAAAAATTATTTGAACTAACTAATTTGATGTCATACCGTGCTTTTCGTCATTGCGAGGAAATTATGAAGTAATTGACGAAGCAATCTCAGGATATTTGACGAGATTGCCGCACAGCGCCTACGGCTTGCTCGCAATGACGATTAGCGAACCACACAAGCAAGCTTTCCGCAGGAATAACATATAGCTACTCTACACTTTAACAGGCATGACGACAAAAATATCTTTAGGATTCTCAGGAAATTTAATAAGTACCGGTGCTGAAACATCTGAAAAATATAGTTCTACTAAATCCGATTTCACGGCTTTTAAGACATCTTCCAAATATTGCGGATTAAAGCCTATAGCTAAAGACTCATCACTATTATATTCATAAAAACTTTCCTTATCTTGTGAAGAATTAATAACCTCTTTTGCGTTACCTCTTGCTTCACCGACGGCACTAATCTCTAAGGTTTCACGAGATAACGATAATTTTACTGCTCTAAATTTTTCAACGGTTATTATCGCTATCCTTTCTATACTATTTGCAAATATTTTTCGATTAATTACTAATTTTGAGCTGCTGCTTTCCGGAATAAAAGCACTATAATCAGGAAAAATACCGTCTATAAGCTTTGATAGCATAATAGTATTTTCATTACATATAAATTTAATCTTATTGCTACTTAATAAAATTTCTATATCTTCATTTATATTTTTAGGATCTTTAACTATTTTTAAAATTTCCTCTGCACTTTTGTGCGGTAATATAACTCCAAAATTCTTTATTTGTTTTTCTAATGTTACCCATGAAATCGAAAGTCTATGCCCATCGGTACTTGCCGAACAAAACTCTTTGTCTTTTATGTGTAAATAAACACCGTTTAAATTATAACGAGTTTCATCTAAAGAAATTGAAAATTTTGTCGATTCGATTATTTTAGCAAAATCCGTGCAGGAAATTTTAAAACTTGCTTCAAGATTAATACTATCCATTGCAGGAAAAGAACTAACCGGCAAAGTAAATAAATTAAATTTACAATTTTTTCCTTTGATCTCAAGTCCCGTTGTACCGCGATCTGTTAATGTAAGCTCGGAATCTGGAAGTTTTCGGACTATATCATTTAGAGTTTTCGTAGAGACGGTAAGTTCACCTTCACTTACTACCTGTACTGCTATTTTTTGACTTAAGTACAAATCCATATTAGTAGAACTAAGCTCCAGATTGCCGTCTTTTGCTGATAATTTAATGTTTGCATATTCAGGTATTACATTACGTTTTTCAACAACGGAACTTGCAAATCCTAGGGACTGAACTAATGTTTTAGTTTCAACTATTAATTTTAACATATTGTTATTCTCTTAATGTTCCTTGAAATTTTTGCGAGATGGCAGCAACTAAATCTTTACTGAACGAATTTAAATCAGTATCAGACAACGTGCGGTCATCTGCTTGTAGCTCTATTTTAATCGCTATAGATTTTTTACCTTCAGGTAATTTATCACCGCTATAAATATCAAATAATATAACTGATTTGATAAGCTTTTTATTAAAATTATTTATATATGATATTATTTCACCGACCGCTTGATCTTGATCAACAATAAATGCGTAATCTCTAAAATTAGCTTGGAAATCCGATACTGCAAATTCGTCTCTTTTACCGAATTTAGCTTTTATCAACGGCAAATTCGTAATATTTAGCTCGAATGCAAATATTTCCTGATTAATATCATAATATTTCAAGATTTTAGGGTGTATCTGCCCAAAATGACCTAATAAATTTTTACCAAGCCCTATATTTACTGCTCTGGTTGGATGATAATATTGGGGCAATGCTGTCCCATTTGTTGCTATACATTTATCTATAGATAGTCCTGCATAATCAAACACCTGCTCTAAATCGCCTTTAAGATCAAAAACATCATAGCCCCGTCCAAGCGAATGAGGATTTTTATTATTATATGAACCGCTTATAATTGCCGTCAAATAAGTTGCTTCCGTATTTAAATCTACAAAACTCGGTCCAACTTCAAAAAAAGCCATATCTTTTATAGAGCGTGCTAGATTTTTACTTACTATACTTAACAAATTTGGCAGTATAGTAGGACGCATATAATTGTCCTCTATGCTAATAGGATTAAGCAAAAATAACTCTTCTTTTAGTTCAGCAAACAACTTTGCATCTTCACTATTCATAAAAGAGTTAGTTACTACCTCATCATAGCCTTTGCTTGCTAATATCCTTTTAAAACTAGATATTCTTTTATGCTCTCTTAGCTTATTATTATCTTGGTCTAGTTCGGGTAATTTTATACTCTCTATTTTATCATAGCCGTAAATACGAGCGATTTCTTCAGCTATATCTTCTAAAATAGTTATATCGTGACGCCAAGAAGGAGCTATTACCTTTATAATCTCACCTTTAACATCCGTAATAAATCCTAGTTTATTTAATATAGCTTCTATCTCTTTGATATTTAGTTTAATTCCTGTAATTTTTTCTAAATAGCATGCTGAAAAATCTAAAGGTTTTTTTTGTGACTCTTTTTCACCGACTTTCACTACTTTCGATACTTCACCGTTTCCGCATATTGACAAAATAAGATTAGTTGCTATGTCCAAAGCCTTTTCCGTAAAATTTCTATCAATATTACGCTCATTACGATATCTAGCATCCGTATCAATTTGGTGCTTCCGACCACTTGCTGCAACCATTTTAGCATTAAAACAAGCAGCTTCGAGTATTATATTAGTCGTACTATCAGTACAACTACTATCAGCCCCGCCAATGACCCCGGCTAGACCTTGAATACCGCTTTCATCTTTTATAGCTAAATCATTTTCGGTAAGTAAATATTCTTTGCCGTTTAGGGCGTGGAATTTAGCTACGTCATCTTTGTCATCCCGTGGCTTGACCACGGTATCTAGAGAATCACTTACAGCACTAGTAATTTCATTGGATCCCGCGGTCAAGCCACGGGATGACAATTGTTTCTCCTGTTTCTCCTCGCAATGACGTGCTACAGTAATCCCCCCTTTTATCCTATCTACATCGTAAGCATGCATCGGCTGCCCGAAGCTATAGGAAATATAATTTGTTACATCCACTAAGCTTGAAATAGTTTTTACCCCAACATTTTTTAATAATTTCCGTAACCAATCAGGGCTTGGTTTATTCTTTAAATTTCTTATTTCTCTAAATGTAAATAAAGGACAAGCTTCTTTATCCTGTACGTTAAGCTTCATTTTAGAAATGAATGTACTCTTTATTTCCGAAATTTCTAGTTCTTTAAGTATTCCTATTCCTTTAGCTGCTAAATCTCTTGCAATGCCGTAAACTCCAAGTGCATCACCACGATTAGGAGTAACGTTAATAACAAATATAGGATCATCTAAACCGTAATATTTAGTAAAATTCTCTCCAACCACGGCATCTTCAGGTAGCTCTATAATCCCTTCAGACTCTGAAGCTAGCAGTAATTCCTCTTCAGAGCAAAGCATACCGCAGCTTTTTTCGCCTCTAATAACAGATTCCTTAATCTTAAATTTACCGTTTGGTATTTCTATTCCGATATTTGCAAGTACTACTTTTATACCTGCTCTTGCATTACTCGCACCACAAATTATTTGCAACATACCGCTTTTAGTCTCAACATCACAAAGCTTTAATTTATCAGCTGACGGGTGAGGTTTAGTATTTGTAATATATGCTACTTCAAATTTTTGTAACTCTGCCGCCTTATCTATCACCTCTTCTACTTCAAGACCAATAGCTATTAGGGCTTCGGCAATTTCAGTAACTGAAGCTGATGTCTCTAAAAATTGTTTTAACCATAATAACGTAAATTTCATTTCGTAAGCCCTCCTGCTAAATTCGGTATATCAAAGCTCCCAAAATTATAATGTTTAAGCCAACGCATATCTCCTTCAAAAAATTGTCTTAAATCTTTGATATTATATTTTAGCATTGCAAAACGCTCTACTCCAAGTCCAAAAGCAAAACCTTGATACTCGCTGCTATCGATACCGACATTTTTAAGCACGTTTGGGTGAACCATCCCGCAACCGAGTACCTCAAGCCATTTATCGTTTTTATTCATCCGAATATCAACTTCGGCAGAAGGTTCAGTAAATGGGAAAAAGCTGGGTCTAAAGCGTAATTCAATATTAGAATTTTCAAAAAAGCTTTTTATAAATTCCGTGATAACGTATTTTAAATGTCCCATATTGATATTTTTATCAATAATAAGCCCTTCTATTTGGTGGAATGTTGGCGTATGCGTCATATCCGAATCCGATCTATAAGTCCTACCCGGTGCTATAAACCTAAAAGGCGGTTTGCCGTTTTTCATAGCTCTAATCTGCACTGTTGAGGTATGAGTACGTAATAACAGCGGCTTATTATTTTCCTGACCTTTCAAATAAAAAGTATCATGCATTTGCCTTGCGGGATGATCATCTTCAAAATTGAGAGCGGTAAAATTATGAAAATCATTCTCTATATTCGGTCCGTTCTCTATAGTAAAACCAAACTGCGAAAATACTTGTATTAACTCCTCACTACATTGTGTTATTGGATGAATAGAACCTTGTTTATATCTCCTTGCAGGGATTGTTAAATCAATTTTATCGGCAGCAAGTTTAAAATTTAGTTCCTGCTCCTCTAAAATTTCTTCTTTTGCTTTTATTATATTCTGTATTTTATCTTTTAATTTATTGATTTTTAAGCCAAATTCTTTACGTTCCTGTTCATTTAAACTACCTAGTTTTTTAAGCTCACCGGTCACTATACCGTTCTTGCCTAAAAATTCTACTTTATATTCTTGCAGATCTTTTAAGTTTTGTACTAATAAGATTTTTTCCTCAGCAAGCCTTAATATTGTTTCTATATTTTCCATGATTGTTTTTTTATTTTTGATTTTTTATTGTACGGTAGAACGTCATTGCGAGGAGAGGCGAAGCCTCGACGCGGCAATCTCAGGAATTAGTATTACTTTATGAGATTGCCACGCTCTCTATGTTCGCTCGCAATGACAACTCTGGGTCTACGCGGGAATGACAACGCACCTCATATGCCTTTCCTCTATACCTACCAACTTCGCTTTAAATATCTGCCCTATTTCTAAAGGTTTATCTAACTTTACCGGAATAAAATTCTCGGTATGAGCAATATTATTATTCTCTACTAATAGCTCCACTTTCTGCCCTATATGCTTCTTAAAGAACTCGAATAGCTGATTCTGCCCCTCTTGTCTTAGAATTTCTGCTCTTTCTTTCCTTATAGCTTTCGGTACTTGCGGCATACGTGCTGCAGGCGTTCCTTCTCTTTCCGAATAAGGAAAAACATGTAAATATTGTAATTCCGCTTCTGAAATTAATTTTCTTGTATTTTCAAACATTTCAGGGGTTTCAGTCGGGAAACCAGCTATAATATCTGCACCAAACGATACTTCCGGTCTTATTGCCCGCAGCTTTCGACAAAACTCTATTATGTTTGTTCTATTATGCCGTCTTTTCATACGTTTTAATATCATATCGTCGCCTGCTTGCAAGCTAATATGAAAATGCGGCATTATCTTTTCACTATAAGCTATAAGCTCAAAAAGTTCATCATCTATTTCTGCAACATCTATTGAAGATAATCTAAGCCTCTTTAATTCAGGCACTAAATTCAAAACTCGTTTAATCATTTGTGCGAATGTTGGATTCCCGGGTAAATCACTACCGTAAGCCGTGACATCGACACCGGTAAAAACTACTTCTTTAAAGCCGTTTAATACTAAATGCTTTACCTGCTCTGCTATAGCTCCTATTGCTACTGATCTACTTTTACCTCTACCGTAAGGGATAATACAGAAAGTACAAAAATGATCACAACCGTTTTGTACCTGAATAAAAGCACGAGATTTACCGTCAAAGCTACTTATCAAATGACCTGCCGTCTCTTTCACCGACATTATATCGTTAACTGTTATTTTTTCATCGGTAATTTGATAGTAATTAGGTAATAACTTCTCTTCATTACCTATAACTTTGTCAACTTCCGGCATATTACCGTACATTTGCGGACTTGTTTGAGCACTACAGCCGGTAACGATAATTTTTAAATCAGGGTTATTTTTTTTAGCCTTGCGGATAGCTTGTCTTGCTTGTTTCTCAGCTGCTTTAGTTACCGCACAAGTATTGAATATTGCCACATTATCGATACCCGATAATTCCAAGTTTTTTCGTATTATCGCACTTTCGTAAATATTAAGTCTACAGCCAAATGTTACTACTTCTTGTCTTAAATTATTGCTCACAATAATATTCCCCACGTGCTACAAGCATAGCTGCCCCTTGCATTATTATATTACCGTTTCCTTCTTTCATAGTAAGGTTACCGTGCTTAAATACTACCATACTTGGTGAATGGATAAAACCGAGCTTTAAACCGGCAGCAAAACTACCACAAGCTCCGCTTCCGCAAGCAAGCGTTAACCCTGCCCCTCGCTCCCAAACAGATAAATAGATTTTATTATCTTTTACTTCAGCAAAATTAACGTTTACCCCATCTGCGAATAATTCTTTAGCCTGCAATTTTTCACCGACAATTTTTTGATCTTGAGGTTCTAACTTACTAAAAATAACCAAATGTGGATTACCTATATCAACGCAAATAGTTTCCTTTAAATCAATCATATAACGCTCTGCGAATTCCCAAATTTTATCACGGCTCGGCATCCAAGCTTCATTAAAACTAACGGTTCCTACATTAACGCTAATCTTATTTTCATCTTCCACATTACATAGCAATTTTTTATTGCCTACCATTACGGTAATATCTTTCTTTCCCGTATCAAGATAAATTAACTTGGCTAAACATCTTGTAGCATTACCGCATAATTTAGCACTAGAGCCGTCTATGTTATATATAATCATTTCATAAAAATCATTATATACCTTTGATACTTCAAGATTTGGTACGTCAAATTTTGGGATTCGCCTTTGCTCACGTAGTTTTCTACGCTCCGCAGGCTCACCGCTTATTTGACTTCCAACTTTTGAAGTATCTGCAGTATGCTCTTCATAAATAATAAACTGATCGCAACCGATACCCGTATGACGATCAGTCATATTTTTTGCTAACTGCGATAAATCATGTGAACTTGATAAATCTCGTTTATTAACGATCACGAAATCATTACCGAGACCATGCATTTTTACAAAATTAATTTTACTAATCATAATCAATTATAATATTTAAGATTGTATACTCGGTGAATTCCAAAAATTGGCTACGTCGTTCTACAAGAGCTCCGGTACTCACGTATTAAGTATACGCTGCATTCCTCACCTTGTGAACTCCTTGCTCTTTTTGAAATTGACCTTCGTATATCAACTCTTCATTTACTCGAAGTATATTATAGCAAATTTCTTGAAATTTGCTATAATGAAGTTATTATATGTAAAAATAGAAATGAAAGTACTCAATATTATGCTAAGCCGTGACCTTGGCGGCATTCAGCAAGCATTCTTAGATTATAACACAGCTCTTGAAATGCAAAAAATTGAGGTTATAAATATCACTTCTTACAAAGCAAAAATAAACTCCTTTCTATGTAATGCAAGTTTTAAACTACCTAATTTAGTACCGTTTGATCCCTTATCGGTACTTATTCTTAAATATATAATTCATAAGACTAAGCCCGATATAATTATAGCACACGGTAATAGAGCAATAAATTTTAGTAAACTTGCCAAAACACATAACATTAAATTAATAGGTATCGCTCACAATTATACTTTAAAAAGACTACGTAAATGTGATTTTGTTATTGCTCTGACATATCATATGAAAGAATATTTACTAAAAAATAATTTTGCTGAATCTAAAATATTTATTTTACCAAACATGATAAATATTAGTAAAGATTTTGCTCCAAATAAAACATATAGAGAACCTATTATAATTGGTGTACTAGCAAGATTTGTAGCTAAGAAAGGTGTTAATGTTTTTATTAGAGCTATAAAACTTTTGAAAGAAAAAAAATATGATACTCATGTAGTTATAGGTGGAGACGGAGAAGAAAAAGATAATTTAATTGCTTTAGTACAGGCACTTAATCTACAAAATCAAATATCATTTATAGGGTGGATTAACTATAAAGATAAATTCTTTAAACAGATCGATATTTTTTGCTTACCGTCTCTTCATGAACCGTTTGGAATTATAGTGCTTGAAGCAATGGAGGCAAGCGTGCCTATCGTTAGTACAGATACCGAAGGACCTGCAGAAATCTTAAGCGACATGCAAGACGGGCTTATTTGTAAAGCCGATTCTGCTGAAGAGTTAGCAGAAAAAATTGCCCACTTAATAGATAATCCTATAAAAGCAAAGGAGTTTTCTAAAAATGCTTATCTAAAATTACAACAAAATTATGATACTAAGATTGTTTCTGAAAAGTTAGTAATATTATTACGTAATTATAAAAATAGTTAGTTGAAAAAATAATAGTCTATATTGACATAATAGTTTAAAGATTCATTAATAATATTAATTTATTTTAATGAATCTACAAAAGAGTTTTATGTCATTCCTGCGTGGATCAAAAAAAGCACTCGGTGTCATACCGTGGCTTGACCACGGTATCCAGAAAATAACTTATCATATACGTTGTTTTAGCATTTTTGACTGGATCCCGCGATCAAGTCGCGGGATGACAATGAGGAATGACCTAAATGTGGGTAAGTATAACATACTAATTACATCAATTTTTTTATTCCTACTATGTAGTTATAATACAAAACACGATAATATCCCCCTAACCTCCCATTACCTACTAATTGGAATAATTATTCTCTAGAACAAAATAATAATGCATTCTCCAAGTGGTGGCTGCAATTTAACGATCCGGTGTTAAATAACCTAATCGAAGAATCTTTAACCGGTAACTCCGATATTGAACTGGCAATGAGTAATGTGCTAGCAGCGAAAGCTCAGCTTAATCTTGTTAATTCTTATAGATTTCCACAAATTAATTTACAAGGCGGAGCAAATCGAACAAAAAATAGCAAGGAAACAAAAGCACCGAATGAGCCAAAATTTTCTAATAATTTTGGGCTAGCAAGCGTGCTTAATTATGAACTAGATTTATGGGGGGCAGCCGTAAATGCTAGCGAATCGGCTAAAAAAACTTTCCTTGCAACCGGGTATAGCAAGGCAGCGGTACGTTTATCGGTTATAAGTAACGTTATCATAAGTTACTTTAATCTTTTAGCATTAGACAAACAAATATATCTAACTGAAAAACTAATTGAGGCTCAAACGGAAATTTATAAATTAAATCAGAAATTATATAATCTTGGTGTGGGTGATTCAATATCGGTTAGTGAGGCTACTTCTGAACTTGCCCTTACTAATTTATCATTGCCGCCTTTAAAACAACAAAGACATGAGCAGGAAACCGCTTTAAAAATTTTAGTAGGTAGAACGCCTGAAAATATAGTAAATGGCTTAATTTATCATAATAAACCAATAGATTACTTCCCTGCTCTACCGGTATTACCAAAATATTACCGTCAGAACTTTTAGAGCAAAGACCGGATATTAAAGCGGCAGAGCAGAATTTACTAGCAGCAGACGCAAACTTAAAAGCAATAAAAGCTACTTATTGTCCGCAAATTTCTTTAACAGGTTTACTTGGTTTTGGTAGCAATAAACTTAATACTCTATTTACTAACTCAGCTGAGACTTGGCAGGTAGGCGGCAATATAGCAGGACCTATTTTTGATTTTGGCAAAACTAGAGCTAATGTACAAATTGCCAAAAGCGTTAAAGAGCAGTATATAGCCGTATATAAATCGGTAGTACGTACGGCTTTTGGGGAAGTTATGGATGCTTTATCGGCAGGACAAACATCAAGTAATAATTTTCATATTTGGCAGCAAAACGAAGCAGCTTTAATTCTATATTTAAGCTTGCTGATCAGCGTTATAAACGAGGTAATATAGATTACTTAACAGTGTTTACCGCAAAGCAAAACGTACTACAAAACGAAATTGACGGGGTGTCTATAAAACTTTCACAGTTAAGTAGTATGGTTAATATTTTCCATGCTTTGGGTGGGAGAGTGGTAGTACTCACAACGTCATTGCGAGCGACCATAGGAGCGCGGCAATCTCATGAAATAATAACAAACTCCTGAGATTGCTTTATCGTTTCACTCCTCGCAATGACAATCATAATAACACAAACACATTAAAACAATGCTTAAAATAATAATGCGGAATTTGATATTGATAACATTACTAGTACTGACGGTAATATTAGTGGTTTGGACAATAAAACATCATCATAAAAACAATAAGCAAATAATAATAGCAGCTCCGGTTGAGGTAATAAAAGTTATCAGAAGACGTACCTTATGTGATAGAACTTGCAGGAGCGGCTAAAACTTACCAAAGTGCCGATATTAAATCTCAAGTTACGGGACAAATATTAAGCGTAAATTTTGATGACGGACAAGAAGTAAAGGCAGGTGATTTATTATATGAAATCGATTCTCGTCCGTTTCAAAATCAATTACAGCAAGCACAAGCAAATTTACTAAGTGATACTTATAACCTTAAGAATGCTATAAAAGAAGAGGCAAGATATCGTGCTTTATACGAGGAAAAAGCCATTTCGGAAGAGCAGTATTTATAGATGTTGACTAATATGAATATGCTTAAAGCTGCCGTAGAGCGAGATAAAGCAATTATTGCAGACGCTAATTTACAAATCGAGTATTCAAAAATAGTAGCTCCTTTTGACGGTAAACTTAGTGAGAGTAATATGGATATAGGTGATTTAGTGTCGCCGGATTTTGCGAGTCTAGTCACTATAAATACCATCTCGCCTATTTATGTCAGTTTCTCCGTACCTGAAGAACATTCAGATAGAATAAATAAATCTCAAAAATCTAATGATTTGGCTTTGACGGTTAGAACCACAAGCGATCAGGAAATTAAAGACGGTGAGATCGTTTTTGTCGATAACTCAATTGATCCAAATAGCGGTACTATCAAAGTTAAAGCAACATTACCTAATCAAGATGAAGCATTATGGCCGGGACAGTTTGTGCATGTGTCTTTAACAATTTATATAGAAAATAATAGTTCCGTCTAAAGCCATGCAAACTAACGATCAAGGACCTTATGTATTTGTTGTCGATAAAGATAATAAAGCTGTGGTCAAGAATATAGATATAGTTTTTTCTAATGATGATTTTATTATTATTAAAAGCGGTATAGATAAGGGAGAAACGGTAAGCACCAACGGGCAGCTACGATTATCTAACGGAGCAGAGGTGAGTGTTAGGGAGGAGTAGTTTAACTGTCATCCCGCGACTTGATCGTGGGATCTCAGGATACGATTTGCGGCACAAGATCCCATGGTCAAGCCATGGGATGACAATATGACGACCTAAATATAAAACAGGAGAAAACTCATTGGGTATTTCAGAAATATTTACTAAGCGTCCGGTTCTTGCTACTTTATTCATGGCAACTATTTTGCTGTTTGGAGCATTTGGCTATAAGCTATTACCGGTAAGCGTTTTACCTGACATTGATTTCCCGACTATTCAGGTTTCGGTAAGCTTTGCCTGGAGCTGACCCAACTACTATGGCGTCTTCAGTCGCATTACCGCTTGAAAAACAATTCTCGACAATATCCGATATTGATTCGATGAGTTCGGCTAATAGTAACGGTACTACTCAAATTACTTTGCAGTTTAATTTAGATCGTGATATAGATGCAGCGGCACAAGACGTACAAGCAGCTATCTCATCCGCTGCTAAGCAGCTACCGCACGACACTTACCTACCCCGCCCTCGTATCGTAAAGTAAATCCTGCCGATGCACCTATATTTTATTTATCTTTAACTTCTGATACCCTACCCTTATATACCGTGGACTATTATGCCGAAACAATTATGGCTGAGCGTTTATCAATGTTACCGGGTGTTGCACAGGTACAAGTTTACGGCTCACAGCAATATGCAGTGCGTGTACAGGTTGATCCGGTTAAAATAGCAGCTAATATAGGGCTTGATCAAGTATCAAATATTATCAGCTCTACTAACGTTAACTTACCTACCGGAGCTTTATACGGTAAAGATATCTATTCAAGCATTAGAGCCCCCGGCAATTACAAAATGCTAAAGAATATAATGAGTTAATATTAACTTATAAAAACGGTAATCCGCTTTTTCTTAAAAATATCAGGAAAACCATTGATAGTGTAGCTAACAATAAAATAGCTGCTTGGTATAGGGATAAGCCTGGGGTAATACTTGCTATTCAGAAACAACCGGATACTAATACTATTGAAATAGTCGACTCTATAAAAAAAGTATTACCGTTACTTCGTAGGCAAATCCCTGAGGGCGTTAATATAAATATTATGTTTGATAGGTCAATTTCTATTCAGGGCATCGGTAAATGATGCCAATTTTACGATGCTCCTCGCTTTAATACTCATAGTGATTGCTATATTTCTCTTCCTACATAATTTACGATCCGTGATTATTCCAACTATTGCCCTCCCCTTATCAATTGTCGGTACTTTTGCCTTTATGTACTTATTCGGTTATAGCATAGATAATATGTCTTTAATGGCTCTAACCCTTGCAATGGGGTTTGTAGTAGACGATGCAATAGTAGTGCTTGAAAATATCACACGACATATGGAAAAAGGCGAGAATAAAATAGCAGCATGTATTAACGGTACTAAAGAAATAGGTTTTATTATAGTATCAATGACTTTATCCCTAATGGCGGTATTCATCCCGATATTATTTATGAGCGGAATTTTAGGAAAATTACTGCACGAACTTGCCGTTGTTATTACTACCGCTATTTTGCTTTCGGGAGTTATTTCAATAACCGTAACTCCTATGTTATGTAATGTATTTTTGAGGGATGAGGAAAAACAACGTCATTGCGAGGAGCGAAGCGAAGCGGCAATCTCAGGATAACAAACCGAGATTGCCACGCAGTCTACGACTGCTCGCAATGATGAGTTATTACTAACAGAAAAAGCCTTTGAATATGTCAAACAAAAATATGGTAGCAGCCTAAAAATAGTAGTAGAGCATTCAAAAACTACTATGCTTATATTTCTCTTAGTAATTATCGCAACGGCTTATTTATTTGGAAAAGTACGTAAAGGCTTTATGCCTGATTCCGATACGGGATAAATCTTAGTTTTTACCGAAGCCGCTCAAACTATTTCTTTTGATGCGATGGTAAAAGAACAACAGCAAGTAAGCGATGTATTACTTAAAAATCCTAACATAGATTCATTCTTTTCGGCAGTCGGTGTTTCAGGTAGAAACTCTGCCGTAAATCAGGGTACGATTTTTATTAGTTTAAAACCTCGTGATCAAAGAATAGGTGCCGACGCTGTTATAGATCAGTTACGTTCAAAACTAAATCATTTAGTAGGTTTTAAGGGTATATATCCAAAACATATCCACTATTACGATCGGAGGACAGGCCACAAAAAGCCAATATCAATATACTATGTAAGGACTCGATCAAGATGAGCTATTTAGTTTTGCACCGAAATTAAAAGACAAGCTCGTAACTCTTCCGGGTTTTATTGACGTGACCTCGGACTTACAAATAGCACAACCACAAACTTTAGTGCAGATTGATAGATATAAAGCTGCAAAACTCGGTATATCAGTCGAGCAAATCCAGAATATCCTATACACAGCTTACGGTGCTGAGCAGATTTCAATATTATATACCCCAACAGCTCAATATGACGTTATTTTAGAGCTAGATCCTAAATATCAAACAGATTCGTCAATGTTATCTTTAGTCAATATTAACTCCGCAAACGGCAATTTTAGTACCGTTAACGACACTTGCTAAAATTGTTAATACTGTTGGTCCTCTTAGTATTTCACATTTTGGATAATTACCTTCAGTTACTGTATCATTTAACCTACAAGATGGATATTCAATTAGTGATGCCATTCCAAAAGTCAATGAAGCTATAAGAGAACTTCAAATGCCGGCTACGATTACGGGAAGCTTCCAAGGAACGGCTCAGCAGGCATTTCAGTCATCTTTTTCCGATCTTGGCTTATTGCTTGGGCTTGCCGTTATAGTTATTTACATTATCCTTGTGGCATGTTATATGAAAGCTTTGTGCATCCTATAACCATACTTTCAGGGCTACCTACCGCTATTTTTGGAACATTGCTTACGTTGCTAATATTTAATAGCGAACTTGATATGTACGGATTTGTCGGGCTTATTATGCTAATCGGTATCGTTAAGAAAAACGCTATTATGATAATTGATTTTGCTCTAGAACTTGAGAGAACCGGCAACAAATCTTCGCATGAAGCAATTTATGAAGCATGTATAATAAGATTCAGACCGAATAGGAATAGCGAAAGGAGATTACTGTATCAAATAATTCATATCTAGACAATTGGATAGAAACAATAAGTAACCTTAATAATACGTCTGAAGTAGAAACTTCACAATATAGTACTAATGATTGGATGTATCTGAGTTTCAATATTATCGGTGTAGCACTTATACTTGGACTTCCTATTGGATATGCCGCTTATAAATCAAAATGTTGTGGTATAGTAAAACCATACAAGAATTAAAATGTTTGGGAAATGATGGAACGGGCGATAGCACGAGTATTAATTGTGAATAAAGATGTATTACTAATAGCAAATTACTTTTGTAATTTACTATTAGTATTATATCAAGCTTGTTCAGTATTCGGCGCCGTTTTCTCTTCTCCAGCAACCATAATTTCATCACTATCATAATTAAATGTATCCGTTGTAGAGGGGGTAGACGGTACAGGCGATTTATTTACT
Organism: Rickettsia helvetica; assembly: GCF_963970025.1. Classification (NCBI taxonomy): domain Bacteria; kingdom Pseudomonadati; phylum Pseudomonadota; class Alphaproteobacteria; order Rickettsiales; family Rickettsiaceae; genus Rickettsia; species Rickettsia helvetica. Next base: position 1,011,964 of record NZ_OZ018776.1, on the reverse strand, counting down.
AACTCAGAAGACTTTTGATCTAAATAGTCTCTGACTTCTCGTTTACCAAGCAATTCCATAACATCATTTTTATTACTCTCTTTTTTATATATGCTTCAGGAATATATGCCTTTATATATTCTATATCAAAGGCGTTTTTTAATAAATAAGGTGATAAAAATTCCAATATACCCTTACTGCTTTTTTTATAACTAGCAAATGAATAAGCAACACAAATGCCGTAGTCATTTAATTTATTACAAAATTCTTGTGTCTTGTCTGTCAAATATTGTTTTGCAGATTCTACAGCTTTTAAAGCATATAATATCTATTCTCTTGTTGCTTGAATAGAAACATCATCTGAAGCCATCCCGTAAGCTTTTTCAAGCTCTTGATCTTTAAAATGTAATTTTTTTGTTAATTCTTTTATTTCAGTAACAATAGGGTTTTGAAGACCTTTTATAGAGGTAAGACTAGCAGTACTTGCTGAGAGTTTACTTTTCATAATATACCTATTAATAAATTTAACATATTTCTATATTCAGATATTAATTTTTATTAATAAATAATAAACCTATTAAATAGTAATATATTTATCACATAGTATGCCATTCCTGTGGAAGCAGGAATAACCTATATTATATCGAACAAGCATTACTGCCGTTATCATCATCTTCACGGATAAATTTTTGCTTTACCTTAGAATTATTATTATACGGCTTACTATTTTTTACCGGTGGATAATTTACAGGCTCATAATTTGTAACGGGTGGTGCATAATTTTGGTTTACTGTAGCATTTGGACAAGTATATTTTGATATATCACGCTTAGTTTCTCTAAGCATTGCTTTTATCTGATTTAATTCCTCTTGCATCTTTTTTTCTTTATCACTATCGTCTTTTCTAATCTTTTTATTCGCTCTACTTAAAGTCATATCATCATCGGATTCAGCGAAGCCGGCTTCTGCTTTTTGCCTTGCTATATCCCTTTTAATCATCTTAAGATACATTTCACGATTTTTCTTTACAGGATCGATTCTCTCTCCTCTTAAAGGACTATCGCTATCATAGTCCTCACCATCGCCGTTATCATAATCAAGATTATCTTCTACTATATTCTTTTTAGCCAAAGTAATATATTTATTATTATATACAGGTTTTCTTTTGCCGCCTTTAGCACCTTTACTATCAATCAATCTATTATTTGCGGATCTTTGAAAATAGCTTCTAAAATTATCGGTACAAGCTGAAAGTAAAAACATTCCTAAAAATAATATTATAATTTTTTTTAACATATATTTATATTATTCCAAAACTTTTATTAGACTTCCTGTATAACGTAGCTAATAAGAAGGAATTTGAAGGAGACACGGAATACAGAACCGCAGCGTACACTTAGTACGTGAGGATTCGAGTACCGGATCGACATACAAATTACCCTTAGAAGCAAGTTATGCAGGAAGTCTATTATGATTAATGCCACATAATAGCCAAACTTGCAAGAATAAAGAGCCGAACTTCTGTGTGCTTAATTAAATTATTGTTATTTTGAGGTATTTTTTATCTACTTCGAGTAAATGAAGAGTTAGTATACGAAGATCAACTTCAAAAAGAGCAAGGAATCCACAAGACGAGGAGCGGAGACTTAATACGCGAGCACCGCAGTACTTGTAGGATGTGACGTAGCCAATTTTTAAAGTTCATCGAGTATACACCTCTTCTATTAGGTTACTTAATAACTTATGCCCTTCTTTTCTTCTTTTTAATAAATTTTGTGAAGCATCCTCTAATATCTTGGGATTACTTATCAAATCGAGTATTTTATCTGCTAATTTTCCTGCAGAAATATTATTCTGCTCTAAACACCATCCTGCTTTTTTATCTTCCAATAATTTTGCATTGTAATATTGATGATTATCCGCAGCACTAGGCAGTGGAATAAAGATTGCCGGCAACCCTATATAGGTCAATTCTTCTATAGTAGATGCTCCTGCTCTTGAAATCACTAAATCGGCTTCTTTATATTGTAATGCCATATTATCAAAAAATTCGGCAAATTCATAAGTAATGTTTAATTTCGAGTATATATCTTTTATTTTTACTTGATCATCTAATGCTGCTTGCTGGATTATATTTAATTCAAGACTTGGCTGTTTTTGCATCAAAATTTGGATACTTGCAGGTATCAGCTCTGAAAATAACTTAGCTCCTTGACTACCGCCGAAGATGAATATAGTAAAAATATTATCTTTGTCATTCCATGGCTTGACCACGGCATCAAGTCTCTTTATTAAAGGTTTTTTGGACCCCGTGGTCAAGCCACGGGGTGACATTTCTAATTCTTTATTTATAACCTTTAACTCCCTAATATTCCTCCTAACTATCCCACCGGTAACTACTATTTTACTTTTTGCAAATTCCGGTAAATTCTTTACGTTTTCATAAGAAATAGCTATCTTTTTAGCAAAGCTTGCAAAAAATTTATTAACTTTTCCAAGGTAAGAATTCTGTTCATGAATTATAATCGGTACTCTTAAAAAAATTGCCGCAAACATTGGGGCTACAACAGGATAACCGCCAAATCCTACAATGATGGAAGGCTTCATATTATATAATAATCTAATAGCTTTTAAAACCGCAATTGATAATTTCGGTAAAAATAAAAAAATATTACTTGATCGTTTTAAATCTAAGATATGAAAAATTACTTTCATATCCTGATTTATATATTTTTTGCATCTTAAATCAGTAATAAAATGAACTTCATACCCACGTTTCACTAATTCTTCCCCAAGAGCGACTGCCGGAAAAAAATGCCCGCCCGTGCCACCTGCTACTAAAACTATTTTTGCCATATTTCAATATTACGAATTTTGTATGAATTTAAAGGTGTTCGGTGCCTTGTAAAGCTAAGAAGCATACCGGTAGCGATAGCTATTGCAAGCGTTGAAGAACCACCGTAACTAATAAACGGTAATGTCATACCTTTAGTAGGAAGTAAATGTAAAGTCACACCCATATTAATTATTGCCTGAAGCCCTAATTGTGCAATTATACCGCTAGCAGCAAATTGTATAAATTTATCTGTTTCGTTTAATAATTTAATAAGACTTCTTAATACTATAAAAGCAAATATACCTATAACAATAAGGCAAATAATAGCTCCAAATTCCTCACCTGCTACAGCAAAAATAAAATCCGTATGCGAGTCGGGTAGTACCTGCTTTACTGCTCCCTCCCCTGGACCACGTCCATATAAACCGCCATGCTCAAAAGCCTTAAGAGACTTACTAACTTGATAATTCTCGCTACTATCGGGATCTAAAAATGAATTAATTCTTTGCGTTACGTGAGGTAACCAAAAATAAGCAATAGTTACTCCTATCATTCCTAAAAAACCCGCTAGAACAATCCAAAATATCGGCATACCCGCAATAAACAGCTGAATACCGAAAACTGCCGTAATCATTACAAGCATTCCAAAATCCGGCTGAAGAATTAAGAGAATAGCAACAATAGAATAAAGTATTACACAAATCGTAAAACTTGGAAAATCATCATTAAATTTTAGCGATAATATCCAGCCCGTAACAACTGCAAAAAACGGTTTGATAAATTCCGAAGGCTGAATAGATAGACCTAGAATATTAATCCATCGCACTGCCCCTTTTACTTCATAGCCAAAAAATTTAACTGCTATTAATAAAACTATACTAGCAATAAACCCAACTATTGCAAAACGCCTTAACCATTTTTTATTAAGACATGAAAATAATAATATAAGCCCTGAAGCGGCAGCTAAATAAAATATTTGTCTAGATGCAAAATAACTTTCTTCAAGCCCTATTCTACTTGCTACTGCCGAACCTGAGGTAGTAACAAGCATTAGACTAAAAGCAAATAAGATAATTAAAGAAATTATTATTTGCCTATCGGTACTCCGCCACCATAATTTTATAAAGTTATTAGATATTTCGTTATTCATATTATAGTTATTCAATTATTGCTATATTTATGATGTTATTGCATGGATCAATAAATTCAGTATGTCATACCGCAACTTGTGAGCTAGATCTAGAAATACAATTTATAATATTAATAATTATATTATGAACTGGACCCCGTGGTCAAGCCACGGGGCGACATCTGTTTATAGATTCCTGCTTCCGCAGGAATGACATTGAGAGCGGCACACAATTTTATAAACAATTCTCCACGCTCTTCAAAATTTTTAAACTGATCATATGAGCTACAACTAGGTGCTAACAAGATATTTTTTACCTCCGCGTTATCACCTACTGCATCCTTATAAGCAAGATCGAAAGCCTGCTCAAGATCATCACATATTACAAAATCTACTATATTTTTAACCGTATCTGCAAACATTTCTTTAGCTTGACCATAAAAATAAGCTTTCTTAATTTTACTGAAATAAGGCTTTATTTCCTCAATACCACTCTCTTTAGGGATTCCTCCCACAAGCCAGTAAATATTATCGAGTGCTTTAATTGATTGCACGGCAGATATGGCATTTGTTGCTTTACTATCATTATAAAAACTTATATTATTTATACTACCAATATATTGCATTCTATGAGGTAAACTTTGAAAACTACTTATATACTCAAGTATTTTTTTAGGTTCTACTCCTATTATTTTAGCTACTGCATAACTTGCTGCAATATTCTCACAATTGTGAAGTCCTTGCAAATTTTTATTAAACGATAATTTATAACTTATATCATTATCTTTAATTTTATCATCAACTACCGAAATACCGTTTTCAAGAATTTTAGTAACCGAAAAAGGAATTAGTTTTATACGCTGCTCTTGCTGTAATAGCATAAAAATCTCACGACAATAATCATTATCGATATTAATTACTGCATAACTCTCTTTATCCATTCGATTGAAAATCTTAGATTTTGCTGCAATATAACCGGTCATGTCTTGATATCTATCCAAATGGTCGGGAGTGATATTAAGAAGCACTGCTATTTTAGCTGTAAAGGTTTTTACTAGATCTAGCTGAAAAGAAGACAATTCAAGTACATACCCATCCTTACTTGCTTTAGCTTGCAAAGCAGGAACTCCAATATTACCTGCAACCGGATAGTCTAAACCATTACTATTTAAGATATGGCTTATTAAAGCAGTAGTAGTACTTTTACCGTTTGTACCGGTTATAGCTATAAATTTTAAGTTTTTTGATTTTTCAAATAATAAGTCTATATCGGAAGTGATTGGAATATTAAAATTTTTTGCAATATTGACTATCTCATGCGTTAAAGAAATTCCAGGACTTAAGACAATTTTGTCTAAATTTTGCCATCTTGAATCAGATAAAGCAGCAATAGCGGTTTTACTATATAATTCTTCAAATATATCTCTATTTGCTTTTAAATCATCATAAACAATTACATCATATTTATTTCGCAATTCCTCGTAAACCGATATACCGGTTTTACCAAGCCCAAAAACACCTATTTTTTGTTTTGTATGAGAATTCATGAGTTAAATATAAGAGGATTTGATCTTTATCGTCATTGCGAGCGGTCGAAGACCGCGTGGCAATCTAGAAAAATAATAAAGAAATGCTGATTTTCAGCATTTCTTACTGGATTGCTTCGTCAAACTTGCAGTTTTTCCTCGCAATGACGAAAAAATAGAAAAATCTTAGTTTATATCTTGCATTAATGCTTGCTCACCTTCATTAAATTCACCTTGTCCTTTTATATTATTATAAGTTGGTTTACTATTCCCAGGATCAGGTAAATAATAATGAGGCGGAACTTCTAGTGCTTTAGCACGCTGTACTTGATACTCATTAGGTCCGGCTGTTGATATACCTACGGTTTCTTTTAACTTTTTACTACAAGCAGAAGTAATTAATAAAACAGTAAATAATAAAAAAATCTTTTTCACTTATACACCTTTAATTTAAGTTATATTTTATCGTCATTGCCTTGTTCGACATTACGAATTTTTTCAGCCATAGCTTCAATTTGAGCATTATCATAATTCCCTTTAGCCTTTTCTTCAATAACTTTTTTAGTACTATAATAATCTTCTATTAAGATAATGACTCCTATTGTAATAAAGCAATCAGCTAAATTAAATACGGGGAAGCTATAATTCTGATAATGAAAATGGATGAAGTCAAAAACTGCTCCTCTAAAAAATCTATCCATTAGATTACCGACAGCACCGCCGATTACAAAGCTATAACCTGCAAAACTCCCTATCGTTTTTGAACGTATCATCAAATAATATAAATAACAGATAATAAGCGTGTTCGTTATTAAGAAAATAGCATTACTATACTGATAATAATCATGCATTAATCCAAAACTAATACCGTAATTCCAAGTATAAACCATATTTAAGAAAGAAGTAACCTTAAGCATTAAGCCTGGCTTCCATCTCAAATTATCAATAAACCACCATTTGCTTAACTGATCAATAATCACTAAGGTTATTATTATACGACTACTACGAGCGAATGTTAGAGAGAATTTTTTTAGTAGTAGGAACATAGATGTTTTGTGAATGAGTAATGAATAGATGTCTCTTATATTATTTTTGCGTGGATACCTAATCATCATTGCGAGCAGCTGTAGGCTGCGTGGCAATCTCATCAAATACCCTGAGATTGCTTCGTCAATTACTTCGTAATTTCCTCGCAATGACGATTTCTTTACAAAGAAGTTTTAACTGTCTTAGCTACTTGTAATTCCTTATCAAGCTTAACATTTAAAGTTTTTATTTCTTTTTTAAATTGTTTAAATTTCTCTAAATCTTTTCCGTTCAGTTCTATACCAGGTGTTGTTTTAACTGACATAGGATTAACATGTTTGCCGTCAATTTTAACTTCATAATGTAAATGTGGACCTGTAGCTCTGCCAGTACTTCCGACATATGCTATGATTTGTCCTTGTTTTACGATACTTCCCACTTTTAAATTTTTTGCAAAATTTGAAGCATGAGCATAAGCAGTAGATAGAGTACCGCTATGTTTTACCTGAATAAATTTTCCATAACCCGACTTCCAACCTATTTCCGTTATAACTCCGTTTCCTGCAGAATATATAGGCGTACCGGTTGGAGCTGCAAAGTCAACCCCCTTATGCATTTTAGTATAACCGAGTATCGGATGCTTTCTATTACCGTAATGTGAAGAAACTTTTATAACTTTTAGCGGAGTTTTAAGTAAGCTTCTTTTTACGCTTTTACCGTCTTCGGAAAAAAATGCATGATTATTTGCGTTATTGTCATGGGAATAACGATATATATTATATTCTTTCCCTGAAAGATTTAATGAAACATATAGAATTTTACCGTGGTGGGAAAATTTACCGTCTTCCGTTACGTATTTTTCCGTTATTACGGTTGCAGTATCACCGCTTTTTATTTGACGCTGAAAATCGATTTGATAGGCATAAGCATTAATCAGCTCTATTATACTATTATTCGATAAACCCAGTTTTTTAAGGGCTGACATAAAATTTGATTCAATACTTACCGACGATTTAGCAACTTTTTTACTCAAAGGTACTATAATTTCTTCAACTTTAAAATTATCACCTTCTCTAATTACTTCAATAGTTTTTAGCTTATCGATAATTATAACGATTTTATTTAAGAATATTACCTCTGAGGTTAAATCTTCATCCTCGTTTTCGGTAATTTTTGTTTCATATTCAAAAGTAATTTGCTGCCCTATTTTAAGAGCAGAAGATAATTTACCTTCTTTTACTAAACTTACAATTTTTTCTATTTCATTTTTAGGGATATTTTGTTCTTTCAAAATTGACTTTATAGTATCGCCTTTTTTTACTACTACTTCTTTAAATGAAACTGTTTCTTCTTCACTACTATCAGGTTGTACTAAAGTTATGGATAAAGTGTCGTTAACATAATTATTAACGGCAAAAGAGACAAAAACAACTAATCCTATAAATAATAATAAGGAGGCAGAGGTGAGGATTTTCCTGAGACGTGCACTAATAAAAGATGATGGTAATATGCCATTAAAATCATAAGATAGTGCAGTATCATTCATTAAAAATTGCTCTGAAGATTATTTGAATCAATTTTTCATTACTAATAATAATATGAACTATATATAAACAAATTACAATAGAAAATTGTAAAATTTTGTTTTATTTCTGTTTTATTAGTTTTTTATTAATTAAAATTAAATTTTTTATATAAGTTAATTTTTGTTAACTTATATAGATGAAGGTTATGCCTAGACTTTTCCTATTTTTATTAATTTTTATAAATCTTATATTATGTTCATCTAACTATAATTCTGTTAAATTGCCCAAAATAGAATATTATGAGAATATTTCTTTAAATAAAAACTGTCCTATAAATAGTGAAATAGTTCTAGTAGGCGGTTGTTTTGATTTATTACATTACGGTCATATAGAATTTCTATGCAAAGCTAAAAAACAAGGTAAATACTTAATCGTTGCTTTAGAGCCAGATGAAACAATTATTAAATATAAAAAACGTCAACCTATCTATAATCAATTACAACGAGCAAAAATTTTAAGTTCTTTCACATTTGTTGATAAAGTACTTATATTACCTAAACTAAAAGATTTTAATGATTATGCTCGGTTAGTGCAAAACATTTGTCCTTCTGTAATCGCTGTAACAAAGCACGATCCTCAGTTAATAAATAAACAAATTCAAGCCAAATTAATAAATGCAAAAGTAATAGAAGTTATTGACTTACTATAACATCCTAATATAGGTACACTTTCTAGCTCAAATATTATTAAAAATATGTAGTTTTTACAAAAATTTATCGATTTTTACTTTAATAAAACTGTATATACATTTATATTAATATAGAAATAACTTTATATGTGCTATGAAAAATATTATTGCTTTAATTTATTTTTTGATTGTTAGTAGTAGCTGCTTTGCTTCCGAGCCGTTACCTTGGCAAGTAACGTTCCAGCCGCCGGCAAGTCCGATTATGGAGGAATTACATCATTTTCATAATTTTCTGCTTTATATCTCAACAGCTATTGTTTTATTTGTTGCCGGATTACTTGGCTTTGTATGCATCAGATTTAATGCAAAAAATAATCCTATACCGGCAAAATTTTCACATAATGTTTTAATAGAAATAATTTGGACTGTGATACCTATAATAATTTTAGTTATTATTGCAGTGCCGTCTTTTAGAATATTGCGTCATGCCGAAAAAATACCCGAAACGGATTTAACTATTAAAGTAGTAGGTTATCAGTGGTATTGGCACTATATATATCCCGATCATGATAATCTAGAATTTGATAGCGTAATGATCTCTGATGAGAATCTAAAGCCCGATCAAAAAAGATTACTGGATGTTGATAATCGAATTGTTATCCCTGAAAATGCTACTGTAAGATTTCTCATTACCGCAGGTGATGTAATACATAGTTTTGCCGTTCCATCGCTTGGGTTTAAAATAGACGCAGTTCCAGGCAGAATAAACGAAACCTGGACAAGAGTGGCTAAAAAAGGTGTATATTATGGACAATGCTCGGAGCTTTGCGGTATTAATCACGGCTTCATGCCGATTGCTATAGAAGTAGTAAGCAAAGAGGATTTTGACAATTGGATTGCAAGCAAGAATAAGACGGCTATGAATGGCAAGAATCCAAAATTATTATATAGATAAGAATTTAATAATTTGCATTATTAATATAATATGTATATACTTGGTATATACATATTATTGACGGTAAGCTTATGAAAGCTCAAATTCAACAATGGGGAAATAGTTTAGGAGTTAGAATTCCTCAAGTTTTAGCTAGAAAACTACATTTTAAGCAAGGAATAGTTGTTAATCTAGAAATAACTGATGATGGTTTGTTTATTAGTGCTAAAACCTCTGAATTAGATGTTTTACTAGATGATATTACTGATGCTAATCGTCATCATGAGGTATTTAATAGCGATGATACGGTAGGTAATGAGTCATGGTAGCTTATATACCTGAAAGAGGTGATGTAGTTTGGCTTGATTTTGATCCTCAAAAAGGTAATGAAATTAAAAAAATACGACCGGCTATTGTGCTTAGCACCTACAAATATCACCTTAAAAGTAATCTTGCTTTATTTGTCCCTATTACTAGTCAGATTAAAGATTACCCATTTGAAGTAATAATAAATATAGATTCTATAAATGGTGCAGTATTGTGTGATCAAATTAGATCTATGGATTTTAAAGCACGTAAAGCAAAAAAAATTCTAAGCTTAAATAATTCACTTGTAGATGAAATACTATATAAATCAAAACTATTACTTTAAATTTTTTAATATATGACTAACCACAATAACCCTTATCCCCATCTTTTCCCTAAACAAGCGAAAGAAACAATATTTTTAAAACATTTTATCCATAATCCAAATATAATAGTCGGAGATTACACTTATTATCAATGACGCTAACCACCCTGAGAAATTTGAATATGAAAATATCCGAGGGGCTTATTTTATTAAATTGATTATAGGAAAATTTTGTGCTATTGCTATGGGTACTAGTTTTATAACCGATGATATGAATCACCCGATGGACGAGTTTTCTACTTATCCTTTCTTTATTTTTGAAAACTGGAATAATTATACGCCTTCTCCTAATAAAAGAAGAGATACCATTATCGGAAACAATGTATGGTTTGGTACAAACTCTACCGTTTTGCCTGGAGTTAATATAGGTGACGGAGCAATTATCGGTGCTTGCTCAGTAGTAGCTAAAGATATACCACCGTATATAGTATAGTTGCCAGCAATCCTGCAAAGGTAATACGCTATAGATTTCCTGATGAGATAGTTGAGCAATTACTTAAAATTAAATGGTGGGATTGGGATTATGATAAAATCACTCGCAATATTCCGGCCATTGTCGGAGCAGATATCAAAAAATTAAAACAGGCTGAATAATAATTATGGATATAACTACGAACGAGCTAAACCACGATGACCACCATCCCCCGCACGGTTGGAGGCGATGGCTTTTTTCTACTAATCATAAAGATATCGGCATTATGTATATCATATTTGCCGTTTTTGCTGGAATTGTCGGCGGTTTATTCTCACTGCTTTTCAGGTTAGAGCTTGCAATGCCCGGCGGCACTTTCTTAAATCATGATTTCCAGCTGTATAACGTGCTTATCACGGCACATGCGGTTATTATGGTATTCTTTATGATTATGCCGGCTTTGTTTGGTGGTTTTGGTAACTATTTTGTACCTCTATTAATCGGGGCTCCCGATATGGCATTTCCACGCCTTAACAATATCAGTTTTTGGTTATTAGTTTCTGCTTTTCCCTTACTTATAGGATCGGCTTTTGTTGACGGCGGACCGGGAACGGGCTGGACGCTCTACCCTCCTTTAAGTAATTTGAGCGGGCACCCGGGAGCAGCAGTCGATATGACTATTTTCAGTTTACATTTAACCGGCCTATCGTCAATCCTCGGATCAATTAACTTAATTGTTACTATCTTTAATATGAGAGCTCCAGGAATGGGGCTTTTTAAGATGCCGTTATTCGTTTGGTCTATATTAGTTACCGCATTTCTAATAATTCTTGCTATGCCGGTACTTGGTGGAGCTATTACTATGCTACTTACCGATCGTAACTTTGGCACTACTTTCTTTAAGCCTGACGGCGGCGGTGATCCTGTATTATTTCAGCATCTATTTTGGTTTTTCGGTCATCCTGAAGTATATATCGTAATACTTCCGGGCTTTGGTATAGTAAGTCAGGTTATTTCAACTTTTTCACGCAAACCTATATTCGGCTATCAAGGTATGGTTGGAGCTATGGTAATAATCGGTTTCGTCGGATTTATCGTATGGGCTCACCATATGTTTACAGTCGGACTTTCTTATAATGCACTTATATATTTCACTGCCGGAACGATGATTATAGCAGTTCCAACGGGCATTAAAATATTTAGCTGGATAGCGACTATGTGGGGCGGCTCGATTACATTCCCAACTCCTATGTTATTTTCGATAGGATTTATTATATTATTCACGATTGGCGGCGTAACCGGCATAATCCTATCAAATTCGGCACTTGATAGAGTTCTGCACGATACATATTATGTTGTTGCACATTTCCATTATACGATGTCGCTCGGTGCTTTATTTACGGCATTTGCAGGCTTTTATTATTGGTTCGGCAAAATATCCGGTAAACAATATCCAGAAATTTTAGGCAAAATCCATTTTTGGATTACCTTTATAGGCGTTAATTTAACTTTCTTCCCGCAGCATTTCTTAGGTCTTGCGGGCATGCCAAGAAGAATACCGGACTATCCTGAAGCTTTCGCCGGCTGGAATATGGTGTCATCGATAGGAGCAGGTATCTCTATGGTAGCTGCTCTTTATTTTGTGTTTATCGTTTTCTACACGCTAAAATACGGTAAAGACTGCCCAAATAATCCTTGGGGCGATGGAGCTGATACGTTAGAGTGGACACTTACCTCACCACTGCCGTTCCACACTTTTGAAACACCACCGCATATTGAGGAGTAAATATATTATATGTAATTCCTACGGAGATGTTATTGCATGGATTATTTTTCCCACTGTCAACCCCATGACTTGATCACGGGGTCCAGCTTAAAATACTAATATTATTAGTATTTTAAATTGTTTTTTAGATACCGTGGTCAAGCCACGGTATGACACCGAACACATTTTCTGATCCACGCAGGAATGACATAGCTGACAGAAAAATAGTAAAACGATAATAAAATGTATAAAAAACCGATAATAGGTGTTACACCTGATTTAGCTCAAAATTGTGAAAAATATACTTACGCTGCTTTTCCATGGTACGCCTTGCGAAGAAACTATACCGATGCGATTATTGCAGCCGGCGGTGTACCGCTATTATTACCTTATCAAAGTAATACAATAGATCGGCTTATAAATCTTCTTGACGGTGTTGTAATTCCAGGCGGTGATGAGGATATACATCCTAAATTTTATGAACCGGAATATGCCGAAGATGTAGTCATTTCCAATGAAGAACGTGATAATTTTGAGATATTAGTTTTAAAGAAAGCATTAGAGAGAGATATTCCTGTTTTAGGTATATGCCGAGGTATGCAGCTATTAAACGTTATTTTTAAGGGTATGCTTATTAAACATATTCCTGATTATATTGAAACTGTAATTAATCATACACAACCTTCGCCTAAAAACACAGTTTCGCATGCAATTAATATAGAAGCCAATACTAAACTTGCTAGAATAGCTAATAATCAGCTACAAACTATGGTTAATTCGACTCATCACCAAGCTGTTAAACAAGTTGGTAATGATCTTATTGTATCTGCAAAAGCAGAAGACGGTATAATTGAAGCCATTGAATCAACGAAACATAAATTTGTTATCGGCGTTCAATGGCATCCTGAATATCTTAACGATAATGGAGTAGATTTAGAATTATTTAAAGAATTCATAAAAGCTAGTAAGTAAATATTAGTTTTCAATATTATCAGATGAACATATTACAAACGCTTTATTATATTCATATCCAAGCGGCCAACAACATACGGAATTTTTAGAGAGCGTTCACATACGAAAGTAGAACCTCTACCATTGTCTCCTAGTTGATACTTGACCATAAATTACAGGTCCACACTGTTCTTGCCAAGCAATTGAATATTTTACCCGATTATCTTGCACATCCCATTGTTGTAAACAGCCGCTAATAATACAATTTGTTTCAGCCGCAAATAGTTTAACTAATTTTTGTATTACTAAATCTTCTTGTTGTTCTACTTGTATATTATCACAATAAGCTATATGTGAGTTTAAATTATTAGCATTGATGTTATAGAGACTATAATAGTAAATAATATAATAAAAATTTTCATATGATACCTTATTTATAAAATTTAAATTAATATATTTTAAGATACTTAATAAGAAACTAATAATCAAATATTATTTATTGTACTATTATCGTTTTAAATAAGATTTGTTTCGGACCTTTGATCTGCTATATTATCGTAAAAAACATTATTTATGGCTGCTGATTATTCTTTTTTGAAAAGTTTTGCTGAGTATATCATTGATAAATTAGGTAAAGGTACAGAAGTTCAAATAATATTGCCTAATAATTTCTCATGCCTAGAATTAAAAAAGATTTTAACCGATAAATATAAAATTAAATTACCTATCATTATTCCTTTTAATTCTCTTATTGCAAAAAAAACCGATTCGGATTATGTATCTAAAATAGAAGAACTTCTTATTATATCAAAAATAATTACTGAATATAAAGAATTACCCTTTAATAAAAATGAATCGTTAAAAGCTGCAGAAATTCTAAGAAAATTGTTTAATGACCTTATAATCAATAATATCGACATAAAATTAATTGAAGTCTATAACAATTCTAACTATTGGCAAAAGATTTATAAATTTCTAGAATATTGCTTTTTAAGATGGCAAGAAGAAATATCGTTTACTCAAAAACAAACTAAAGCAGTTTATAAATTAAAGCTATTACAAGAAGAAATAATAAAAATAAAAAAGGGGCATAAGCAGGTAATACTCGCCGGAATATTCAAGCCTAATGTTTTTTTAAAAAGATTTGAAGAAGAATTAAAGGATTACATAATTCACTATAACCCAGCCTCCAAGCAGATTAGCGATGGTATATCTTATCATGAACCTAATGACATTTATGAAGAAGCTACACAAATAGCCTATATATGTAGCCGTAATAAAGATAAACGGATTGCAATCGTTACAGATAATAATAAGCTTAAAAGAGCATATTGTAATTTTTTAGATATAGTCAATTCAGTTGGATTTACATACAAGGAGCGAGAAGCAAAACCTATAACTAATAGGAGAGCAACGAGTGACGATGTAGGAAAGTCCAAATCAATTGACTATAAATATGAAGATCTACTAGGTAATGACTTAAGGCTTACTAATATCAGCGAATTACTAACTTCCATTATTAAAATATTATGTAATAATTTTGATTTAAAACTTCTATTTTTATTACTTAAAAATCCTTTAATTAACTGCCCTACCGTACAAAAATTAGAGTTAATGCTATCTAATAAAAACCGTTTTATATCCTCACCAAAATATTTATTGCAATTACAATTTGATAACGAGGATACAAAGGAGTATTGCCGTAACTTAATAGATATTTTATTTACCGATACTCTACATAATATACAAGCTATTCTAACCTTAACTAAAGAAATAGCTGAAAAACTTTTGCCTACTATTTGGGAACAAGAAGGAGGAACAGAACTACTTGAGTTTTTAACAAATTTAACCGCATATAGTAAACATATAAATTTAACGGATAAAAAGGATTTTCCTAAAATTTTCTCTTTTCTACTTTCTAATATCAAATATTACAAAAATACCGACTCTGCCAATATTATTATAGGATCACCGGAAGATTTAGTATTATGTGAATTTAACTTAATTATATTACCGCATTTTAATAATGAAAATTGGACCCCTACCGCTAAAGCTCACCCATGGCTTAGCAAGAAAGCCTTGCAGATACTAAATATAGATTACGATGAAATCACCCCTACTCTATATTCAGATTACTTCAATTTATTTCTACAAAATAAACAAATAGTTATACTGAATGCTAAAAAATATGATGGGAAGTGGTCAGTGCCGAGTAATTTATTTTTGAAGCTGCAACTTAAGTATGTCATACCGTGGCTTGACCACGGTATCCATGCGATTAATAAAAGTGGCAATATTTTTCTGGATCCCGCGATCAAGTCGCGGGATGACAAAGCAATCCTCAGTACATTTTTCCCAAGCGTCTTATCAGTAACCGACATAGAAACATTAATAAGAAACCCATACGGTTTTTATGCTAAGAAAATTCTTGGACTACGTAAAAAAGATAATATATGGGAAGAGCCTAAAATATCGGATTTCGGTAATTTTATTCATAAAGTTTTAGAGGAATATTCTAAAAATTACGACAAACAATATATTAATTTAAATTTGCTTGATAAACAAAATGCTTTAATAAATATCGGTAATCATATTTTATATAGCACTATTTTACCAACCTATACAAAAAAAACTTGGCAAATAAAACTCACGGCTTTCAGCAAAGCTTTTATTTTATTTGATATAGAACGCCGAAAAAACTGCAAAGAAATCTATTTTGAGGTTAAAGGAGAATTATGCTTAAATATTGCAGATCAAGATATAAAAATAATCGGTATAGCTGACCGAATTGAAATTAATAAATCAAACAATATAACTATACTGGATTATAAAACCGGTGCTATTCCGACTAAGAAAGAAATAGAGCTTGGACTTTCTCCGCAACTTATCATAGAAAGTTTGATGTTACTAGAAAACGGATTTACGGAATGTAATTCTCTGTCCCTTTTATGTCATTCCCGCGAAAGCGGGAATCCAGTTATGAATAACAATATTACTATTGCCTACGTAAAAATAACTAGTACCGATCCCTACATACAAACGACGGAAATAGCTTTAAGCATCGAGACTTTAAATAGACATAAAGCAGGATTAGTAAAATTACTTGAACACTATATTATAAATAAGTTCTTTTCTTATGATTTGAATTTATCAAAATATAATGATTATTTACATTTGAGTAGGTAGAGTTAACTGTAAAAAACGTCATTGCGAGGAAAAACTGTAAGTTTTGACGAAGCAATCCAGTAAAAAATGCTAATTTTTAGCATTTTTTTTAATTATTTTCTGGATTGCCACGCTCCTTTCAGTCGCTTGCAATGACGAGGTGGTGTCCACGCGGGCAATGCTTGCTCGCAATAGCGTTTACAACCTCATCACTAACTTAAATCCTTTATTTTTAATAATCTTACTATCCGTATTATAAATAATCGGATCGTTAATTTTTTCATGACCGAATCTATTTGTTTTAAATACCGGTACATCTAAACTATCTGCAAAATTATGAAGCACTAACATTGTGTTTTCAGAATCTTTATCAAATGAACCAAATATTATAGCCTTAACATCCTCAAGCAACCCTGCTTGCTTTAAGTGCAAAAGCTCACGATCTAATCTAAAAGCAACTATATTCACATCTTCTAAAAAAAGAATTTTGCCTTTAGTTTTTATCTGCCAATTTGTGCCTATACTAGTTTGCAGCATAGTTAAGTTACCGCCTGTTAGTTTGCCGTTAACAAGATCACTTGATTTTGCTATATCGTTAAGAGGCATTAAATTATCTATAGTAACCTGCTTTACTTTACCTTTTAATATTTCAGCAAGCTTGGTAAAATTACCTTGATCTTTTTCCGGCTTTAAGAGATCGGCTATATTACTGCCGTGAATAGTTTTCCATCCCCATTCTTGTGATAGAACAAGATGTAAAGCCGTTATATCGCTATACCCTATAAAGAATTTCTCTTTATTTGGTTTTGATAACTTTAGTAAATCGGGAATTATTCTAGCACAGCCGTAACCGCCTCGTAAACTCCATACTACATTATCAGACTTATCAAATAACGCATCCCGCAGGCAATGAAACCTTACTTCATCGCTACTTGCAAGAAATGGTAACTTGCCTTTGACAAAACACTTATAGGGAATCTGTAAATTTAGTCCGTTAATATTTTTTAAATCCGATAAAGTCTTATTATCAGCACCTGTTGCCGGAGCAACAACAGTAATAGGGATATTTTTTAGACTATGGCCAGCAGAAAAAGCTGATATTGAAAAGAATAATATTATTAGTAAAGATAAATTGTTAAGAATCATGGAAGATAATTTGTTTTGTGTCATTCCCGCGAAGGCGGGAATCCAGTAACCTTTAATGTCAAATGTCACCTAGTTCGCTTGACCACGGTATCCAAATAAAAATATTATTTGTGGACACCACAGGTACAAGCCACGGTATAACACTGGAAAAATTTAGATTCCCGCTTTCGCGGGAATGACATAAGAAACGAGAACAATATTAAAAAACTAGTCTAAATAAGAATCACCGCCTGTAATCTCTACTTCTTTAGCTTTTATTTCATCAATATTAAGATCGCTATATTCTACAAACCAACTTAATAAGGTTGATGCATTACCAAAAGAATTAATCATATTAACAGTGCTTGATTTATCGATACGACCTTCCTGTATATTATTATATACAAACTGTAATGCTATTTCTTTTTCTAGCGGTTCACGAGTATTATATGGCACTTCTTTTAAAATCATATCCATAAAACCTTTATCAGATAGACATTTCAGAATAGACTTAACTTCAAATTTAGCACCATTAGTAAGCGTTACTTTATCTCCAAGTTTATTCGCCGAAGCATCTGATATTTCATCATCTTCAGATGCATCAGTTGAATTTTCGCTCATTCTAAGGTTTTCTATTTTAGTCCATAGCTGTTCAGCTAAATCACAACCACTATCAGCTAGATATTTGTTACTTTCCTCTCTAGGTGGTATAAAAGCATTATTAATAAATTCTTTAACGATCCATTTATTGTTAAATTTATTAGAAGCACTTTCTATAAACTCTTCTAAATTATTAGAACCTAACTCTAAGAATTTTTGCTTAAGTTCTAGAGGAATATGACTTTTTGTATCTAACCATATTTGCATTCCTGTTAATATTTCCGCTATTAACTTATTAGTGTCTTGTATCGGTACAGTAATATTATTACTCTTAATAGTAGCATCAAGTGCATTTTTAGTACTAGCATCCAAGTTAGATACTAAGTTTTCATACTGGGCTGGGTTACTTTTAGCTTCTTTTAAAGTTCTTACTATATCCTTAAATATTGGTACTATTTCCGAATGACTACCCGTAGTGCTTGTCATCCAATCCCATTTAAAATATTCAAACCCGCCAATAGCATGATTTGGAACTTCAACATGTGCAGATTTATGGTCATATTTAATGCCAATTGCATCAAGTTCTTGTTTATATTTCTTTACTTGAGTATCTATATCATTACGTTGCTTTTTAAGGTATTGCTCTATATGTTTTTTCATAATCTCCTCCTTAATTTATGTTTTTTTAGTTCCCGTATCATACTTATATATTACCATATGTCAAAGTATTAATAAAATTAACTTTTTGATATATCGCAAGCATGTAAGTCACGTTTAAAATATAAATTATTATTCTTATTCAAGATTGTTCGGTAAATTTGAATATTTTCAAGTACCCGTTGAACATAATCTCTAGTTTGAGAATACGGTATTAACTCAATCCAGTCAATAATTTTTCTTGTATCTTTTATATCCCTTGGATCACCGAATCTATCGATCCATTTTACTACCTTATGACTTCCAGCATTATAAGAAGCGATAGATAGAATATAGGATCCCTTATGATCATCTAATAGTTTTTTGAAATAATGCGAACCAAGCTTAATATTATATACCGGATTCCTAGTTAAATCTGCTACATTACATTTCATATTTATAGATTTTGCGGTATCACAAGCAGTATCTTTAATAAGCTGCATCAGCCCCATGGCGTTTGCATAACTCACTGCCTTATGGTCAAAGACTGACTCTTGCCTCATTATTCCGTAAGTTAAATGGGATGAAATAGGCAAACCTGCTAGATTATAAGGCGTTGGAAAAGCACAATCTGGAATAAAAGCATTATTTTGAGCGGCAATCTTTGCTACATCAACCATATAATGGGTATTATTACATCCTTTAATAATATTCACAATTATTTGAATTTCTGCAAGGCTTTTAGTATTTTTAATAGCTTCTTTGGAATATATCATGGCTAAGTGGTTTTTATTATATTTAACCAGTAACCTTATTGCTTTAATAATCTCTTTATTTTCTATAGTTTTCCTTTCTTCAGAAGTTATTACGGGAATAAGAGGCAAAACTAACTTTGTCCTATTTAATTCAATATTTGCTACCTGCCCATAAAAGGTAAAAGAATATTTGGCTGCTTGCTCGTAAAATTTTCTAGCCGTTTGCTTATCGCCTTTTGCTTCATAGCTGCGGCCTAACCAATAAAACCCACGTGCCAAACTAATCGGAGTTTTAACTACCTTGATAAACTTATTAAAATGTACTAATGCTTGATCAGGCTTCTTTAAAAAGCTTAAAGAAAGCCAACCTGCAAGCCACTCCTGCTCCCTTATAGTTTCAGGGCAAGTAGCAAAGGGCATCGTTGCCATTCTATAACTGTTGGCAAAATCTTTGTAATCGATGAATTCACGAGCATAATAATGTTGAATACGACACCATTTAGCAAAATGTTTACGGTTATTTTTAGCCTTCTTAAATAAAGCAATATCTCCACTCGTCGGTTTTTGCGTTTTTTTAGAATCTAAATAACGATATAATAAACCGGAAGTATAATATTTTTCAGGTATAGTTCTAAAAAGTTTTTCAGCATTTGGCGATTTATTGATAATCGCAATTTGTGCTTTAAAAGAATTATGATAGCCTTGATCTACATATTTTAGCGATTGCTCAGCAGACCTAATATCATTTTTCCATAAATGCTCTTCTATTCGCTCTAAATGATCATTTGTCGTTAAATATTTATGCCACTTATTGTAATATGCATTTTCTTCTTCAGGAGTAAAATTAGCATATACCCAAGCCTCTTTAATAACAGGTAGTAATATTTTCTGATCTTTGATTAAACTACTTGCAGCTGCCGCATAAAATTTATAACCTTTACCGGTAAGAGGGGGATGTTTACTAAACCAATCAAAAATTACTTTTTTATTTGTATTATTATTTAGATATTCTTCGGCTCTTTCTTCGAGTAATTTATTTTGAGGCCAATCCGGATTATTGCGTAAAAACCTTATTACTTGCTCAAAACTATTATCTAAATACTTATTATCTAAATATTTCTGAGAAAGTACGATTTTTATTAAAGCTTTATTATTTACCTCACAAGCTAAATCTTCAGCCTGTGACCAGTTTTTTTTATCAATATAGGTAAAAATCTGCTTAATATTATCTACAGGATCAGAATTAGCATTTACTTTTAAAGCTAATAATAAGAATATAGCAATTAATAATTTTATTGTGATTTTCATAAGTTTCATGATTTGTTGCGTGGATACCTAATCGTCATTGCGAGCGACTAAAAGGAGCATGGCAATCTCAGGAATTTTGTACTGTTTCATGAGATTGCCGCGTCAAGGCTTTGCCTCTCTCCTCGCAATGACATTTTTAGAATCCTTAAGCACCTGTAGAGCCGAAGCCACCGCTACCACGCACTGTTTCCTCAAGCACACTACTTTCTTTCCATAATATACGTTCGTACTTGGATATTATCATCTGTGCAATTCTCATGCCTTTTTCTATAACGAAATCTTCTTTACCGAGATTAATAAGAATCACCTTTATTTCACCTCGATAATCTGCATCAATAGTACCAGGCGAATTAGCAACGGTAATACCGTGTTTAACGGCAAGACCCGAACGAGGTCTTATCTGTGCTTCAAACAAATCCGGTAGTGCTATAGCAATACCCGTTGGAATTAGCTGTATTTCGCCGGCTTTTATTGTTATAGGCTGGTCGTTTGCGGCTATTAAATCCATTCCCGTACTATGCTCTGTAGCATATTCCGGCAAACTGCCTGAAAAATTTTCTAATTTCTTAATTTTAACTTGTGTTATAGTCATATTATTTTATATCAAATTTATCGTTAATAATTTTATTTTCAACTGTATCAATTAAAGAGTTAGCAAAATTATCTGCCAATATTTTACCTGACATACCGAGTTTCTTTTTAAGCCAAGGCTGCTTAGCACATAGATATTGAAACTTAATATTATCACCGAATTTTTCCTTCATTATGCTATACATATCACCTATACCGTCAATTAAGCCGTAATCAAGAGCCGTTTGTCCTGCCCAAAATTCGCCGTTAAATAAAATCTCGTCTTGTTGTGTTAACTTCCCTACTCTTCTTGTTTTTACATAATCAACGAAATGCTCATAAACCTGCTTTTGCAAATCTTTGATAATTTTAAGATCGTCTTTATTAATAGGTTTAAAAGGATCTAAAATTGCTTTATTTTTTCCTTCCGTATAAACTCTACGCTCTATTCCAAGTTTATTAATCGCTTCATGGAATCCAAATCCGCTTGATACTACTCCGATACTACCAATAACTGAGCTATAAGAAGCATATATTAGGTCTCCAGTGCAAGCAAGCCAATATCCGCCTGAAGCCGCCATATCTTCAATAAAACTATAAATTTTTATTTTATTTTCTTTAGCAAGGTCACGAATACGTTTTGCGATAAGTTCAGATTGTACTGGAGAGCCGCCCGGGGAATTAATAATTAAACATAAGGCTTTTAGTTTCTTTATTTTAAAGGCTTTTTCTATTAGCTCATTTAACGATTCTAACGTAAGGCCCGATTGCACGCTACTTACTTTACCGATAATACCGCTAAGACGCAAAACAGCAATTACGTCTTTAGAATCACCGAAAACCGAAGCAAATAACTGCTCTATTTTACTTATCTGACGTTTTGCTATTACCTGCTCAAATTCTGCATTCGCTATAGTTAATTTATTCACTTCATTCATTATTTTGCTCATTTTTAATTATATCCTTTTTTACAGGCGGCAAAGGCTTAGCCGGTTTATTCAAAGATCGCTCGTTATAACTATTTTTAGGCTCAGGATAATTTCCAGGGATGGCAGATAAAATAGTTTTCCTAACTTTTTCGTCATACCAATTTGTATTACCGACAAAGCTAGTGATTATTTTGCCGTTTGGGTCTATTAGTATACTAGTTGGTAAACTAACAACCCCTAAGGCTTTAAATAATTGATTTCTATAATCATGATGAATAGGTAAATATCTTATTTGATAGCTTTTAAAATATTCTTTAACAACTTTTATATCTTGATAATCTTCTGAAATTGGAATTACTGAAAAAGGTAGTTTCCTAAAATCTTTTTGCAATATATCAAGATCAGGCATTTCTTTGACACAAGGAGCACTCCAAGTAGCCCAAAATACTAACAATATAGTTTTTCCTTCAAACTGATCAAGAGAATATTGATTTTTTTCTTCATCAAAAAAAATTATATTATCAGGAACGTTTGAACCTCTTAAAAATTCTAATTTATCTTGATGCTTATTATAAAGCTTAGCATGAATTTTAGGAATAAAAATTATTATAGGTAATAAAAATACTATAATATATAAAAGATATTTATTATAATTTCTTAAGGTCATATAATAATTTATATAATGAAGACATTTTATTTATTCGTATTAGCACTTATATGCGTTGTATTATGTAGTTGCGGGATAAAAAAACCTTTAGAAGCACCAGTGCAAGAAACAAAGCGTCATTGCGAGGAAATTACGTAAGTAATTGACGAAGCAATCTTCTGTCAAAGCTCTGAGATTGCTACGCAGCCTACGGCTGCGTAGCTCATGACGTTACGAATACAACATCAATACCTCTTAAGCGTCGTACCTTGCAACACTAAATCAAAACAATAAGACTGCATATTTTCTTGCGGTTCAATCAATATCGGATTTACTTCACCGCACTCATTATCACACATATTTTTATCAGACAAATCTAAACGTGTTTCTAGAGTCGTAAGGCTAGGATGCTCTACTCTTATATTTGCACTTCTTAAATAACGGGAAGATTTATAAGGCAACATACTAACAAAGTAATATTCCCCTTTATTATTAGTAGTAGCAGTGCCTGAGCCGGTAAAGCTTGAATCACTTTTATTTGTGAACCTTCTTTTATCTACTCTAGTTTTTAAAGGCTCATAAGGGTATTTACCGCTACTCCCTGCTTGCCATAGATAAACTTTAGCATCTGCAACCGGTACGCAATTTTGATCTAATACTTTTCCTTTAATTAGTATTTTTTCACCGTAAAATTTTGATAATCTTCCTGTTTTACGTAATAAGTTATTAGTAGTCTCAAAAACTTTTGGTTCATAATCATTAAATATATTTCTAGTAATTTTACAACGATTAAGCTTATTAGGATAAGTTTTAGAAGCAGCAAATATGTTTAACATCCATAAACATAAAAAACAAAATATAAATTTTTTCACTTCTTACCACTTTTATATTTTAAAAAAATTCTATATTTAAAATTTAGACTAATTGCTTATAATAATCAAATTATTTTTATTCTCATTTGATTATTAAGCAATTGATTGTTATAGTAGACTTTGTTGTATCAAAATATTATATTATATGCAGAAATTTTTATCTTTAATAATTGTAATCCTAATACTTTACAATATAGTAAAGTTAAAAATAGCCCCTGACAATAATAATCCTACAACTGTAGAGCAAACGACTTCAAATAATTCATCTACTGATGAAAACCAAACTAGTATAAACAATGAACCCCCTATTTCATTAAACGGTAATTTATTTGAACGTACGGTTTCAAAAATAGTAATAAATGCTCTTAAAACCGAAGAAGGGAAAGCATTTTTTGAAAATATTTTACAACCGTTAAATGGACCTATCAATCCTAATGATTACACTATTGAAGTACGTAAGGATTTAGTAAAAACACTGTTCAAAATTAATACGCTCGGTAGCGGTAATATCGGTCCCGCTTCTTGCGGACATGTAGTTACCGTATTTTATCAAATATCAGATATGAACAATACTTTAATATCTGAAGATACTAAGACTTTTACTTTAGGCTCTGCTCCTGTAATGCTTGGCTTAGATAATGTAATAATCGGTATGATGGTAGGAGAAGCACGAGAAGCTATTATTCCAGCAAAATATGCCGTTAATAATAGTAATAATATTATCTTCGATGATGCTTATAATTATAAAGTTAATGTAATTTTAAAATCCATATTACCACAAAATTTTGTTAAAAGTAATGAAGTTAAAATTTATGACGATGAAATAGCTTATCGTGTTCCTTTATTATGTGGTGAAAAAGTAAGCTTTAATGCTAAAATTACTCGCTTATCAAACGGTAAAATATTATATGATTCTAAAGAAAAAGGACAACAAATAGATATGAAAATCGGCGATATTACATATCCTTTAATTTTTTCTTATGCCTTGCAAGGTAAAGTAACGGTTGGAACACGCAGTGTTATTGCTGAAGGCAAAACATTTAAAGCCTTAGGTTCTAACATAAATAAAATTATTTCTCATGAATCGTTACCGATAAATGAATATCTTTTGCTTGAACTAGGAGACTTTAAACAAAATTAAATAAATATGAAACAGCCTAAAATATCGGATATTAGCCCTATTTTCAAACTCGCTTATAGAGAGGAATTTAAAGGAGAAACGGCACACAGCACCGCAGCGTATAAAGAAGTACGTGAGGATGCGAGTACCGGATTGACGCATAAATTACCTCTAGAAGTAGAGTTTGAAAATAGGGCTAACAAAAAACAAAAAAATTATATTTTATTATCTATCCTTGTCATAATGATAATAATTGTATATCTTATAGCTTTAATAAAAATTGCAGGATAAATTTGGTGTTTATTAAAAATTTGAAACTCAAATGAAGAATATTTAATTTGAAAAAGAGTAATTAGTCTAAATTCCTCGGAGTGTAGCATATATTATTATAAGACTTTGCACCAATTTTTCAAATTAAACGAGTATATAAGAATCTTACTTTAAACTTTAATTAAGCTAGGAATTTAGTATGGAAATTATTAAAAAAAATATTATTATTATAATAGTAGGTTTAATATTTCTAGCAACAATCATTTATATCTCTATAAATAAGAGTTCCGATAATAAAACAAATAATAATATATTAGAAGTAAAGATAGCTATAAAAGATCATAAGTTTGTTCCGAATATAGTTGAAGTACCAAAATCTACTAAGATAAGGTTAATTGTTCATAATGAAGATGATACGGTAGAAGAATTTGAAAGTCATGATTTACATCGTGAAAAAATAGTTATGCCAAATGAGTCAATAAATATTATACTTGCACCGCTTAATCCTGGAAAATATGAATTTTTTGGAGATTTTCATCAAGATACGGCTCAGGGTTTTATAATTGTTAATGATTAGATAAAAATATGTTTAAAATTGCTTTAGTAGTGTTTCGTGAATGTTTAGAAATATCTTTATTACTTGGTGTAATACTCGCCGTAACAAAACAAATAGAAAGATCTCGTCTTTATATTATTGCCGGAGTAATGCTTGGAGTAGTATGTGCTTCAATTTTTGCATTTTTTACACGTAAATTATCTTTATCTTTTGGCGGAATAGGCGACGAGTTATTCGACTCCGGAATTATGATGCTAATAACAATTCTGATTAGCTGGACAATAATATGGATGCAAGGTTACGGTATAAAAGTAAAGCAACATATAAACGACTTATCGGTAAAAATTCATGAAGGTAATGCCAGTTATTTCATGTTGGTTTTTTTAGTTGCCACTACCATATTACGAGAAGGTGCAGAAATTATTATTTTAGTATATAGCATATCTTCAGTTGAAACAATATCAAGCAGTATTTACTTGCAAGGAGTGATAATAGGTGCTACAAGTGGCTTCTTACTTGGTTTAGTAATATATTTCGGTTTAATTAAGATTGCTAATCAAAAATATATTTTTAAAATCTCTACAGTATTATTAATGCTAATAGCAGGTGGATTTGCAGCAAGTGCTGCAGGTATTTTAACCTCTTCCGGTCTAATTATGTTTTTATCCGATCAACTTTGGGATAGTTCATGGTTAGTAGCAGATAGAAGTATGATAGGTAAAATCTTACATATTGTTACCGGTTATATTGCAAGACCTAATGGGCTACAAGTACTTGCCTATTTTACTACTATATTACTGATAAATATTTTCATACAAATAAAATTAAGATATTCCAAAAATATCTTAATATCAGTACAAAAAAATGAATCAAATTAATTTGATCAAAGAGAACAATTAAATTAAATATGTTAAAACTTTTATCAGAAATTGGTCCGGTAATAGCATTTTTTGCAGGCTTTTTTTATGGAGGCGGTATACAAAGCGCTACTCTTTATATGCTTATTACCTCTGTTATTTGTATTACTCTTTGTTATGTTATAGATAAGAAAGTATCCAAGCTTTCTATTATTTCTATGACTGTTTTATTGGTTTCGGGAAGTATAACTTTAATTAGCGGCGATTCAATGTATATAAAAATCAAGCCTACTATATTATATGTTATTTTTGGAATAATATTTCTCATGAGCGGTATAAGAAAAAATCCTTTTATCAAATATGCTTTAGAGAGTATAGTACGTCTTAAAGAAGAAAGCTGGATAACTTTAAGCTATAGAACAGCGGCTTTTTTCTTTTTTATGGCTGTAGTGAATGAAATAGTTTGGCGTAATTTCTCAGATGAAACATGGGTAAAATTCAAAGTATTCGGCGTAATACCTATTACTTTTATATTTATTTTGCTGCAATTACCTCTTTTATTAAAGAATAAATTACCGGATAGTAAGATATGATATTAAGAATTCTAATTTTTATAGCTCTCTCTTTTAGTCTATCTGCTTGTTTACCTGCTATTTTTACCGCAGCAGCCACTACCGGCATTGTTGCTTCAAAAGATCAGCCAATGTCTGAAACATTAAATGATTCAAGGATTTCTGCCGGTATTAAAACTGATTTAGTAAAAAATAATTTTAGAGAGTTAGGGGCTAAAATAAAGGTTGAAGTATCACAAGGAAGAGTATTATTAACAGGAAATATTCAAAAAGAATCGGATGCGTTAAAAGCCGTAGAAATTGCTTGGAATCAAAAAGGCGTAAAAGAAGTTATTAATGAGTTGAAAGTAAATAAAAACAGTAATCATTTTGACTTAGCCCAATATACTAAAGATAGTATGATAACCACGCAAATTAAAGCTAAAAACTTAGTCAGAAAAGACATTAAATTTGCTAATTATACTATTCTAACTATAGATAATATTGTTTATTTATTTGGAGTTGCAAGATCAGAAGAAGAGCTAGAAAAGCTTGCTTCTATTGCATCAAAAATAAAAGGTGTTGAAAAAGTTGTGTGTTATGCTAAAATAATGGATAACTTTAATAAGGCATGATGATGATACAGCGTCATAAGCTACAGCTAAATTCAGACAGCTTCAGACAGGATGAATTTAAGAGTAAGTCTGCGGAGCGTACAGTGGTACGTGAGCACAGACTTAACTCAAAAAATTCGCCTGTATCAAGCTGTCTGAATTTAGCTGTATTACTTTTATTAATTTTTTGTTTTTGTCTAAGCGGTTGTAATACCTCAAAAACATTACCTTATTCCCGTAAACATTCATACAAAGAATTATCAAAAGATGATCCTCATAATCTAACTTATAAAGGATATTATAAAGTTGGAAAAAATTATAAAATAAAAGGAAAGACTTACAAACCTCACAACCCTAAATCTTTTACCGAAACAGGTTATGCCTCATGGTACGGTGGATGTAAAGACGGTTTTCACGGTAAAAAAACAGCTAACGGTGATAGATTTAATAGAAATCTATTAACTGCCGCACATAAAACTCTTCCGCTTCCTTGCTTAGTTAAAGTTACCAATAAAGCCAATAATAAATCAGTAATTTTAATGGTTAATGATAGAGGTCCTTTTAAGAAAAATCGTATAATAGATGTTTCTCAAAAAGCGGCTGAAATTTTAGCATTTAAAAATCAAGGTATCACTAAAGTAAAAATAGAATATTTACCTAATGAAACTGAGAAATTTCTAAAAAATATTAATCTAAAAAAACCACAAAGTAAAACTTTAGCTAAAAACTCTAAAAAATCTTCATCTACTAAAGTTATAAAAAACAATAAATGTAGCATTAATTGTCATATAAAACTTGTAAATTTAAAGTATAAACTAGCAGTAAATCCTTAAAAGGTGTGTGAATATTAAATCACACCATTGTGAGCAGTCGTAGGCATTGTTGCATGGCTTGAAAAATGCGTACGGTGTCATACCGTGGCTTGACCACGGTATCCAAAAAACAATTAAAAATACTAATAATTTAGTATTTTTAACTGGACCCCGTGATCAAGTCGCGGGGGGTGACAATGTGAAAAAACCGATCCATGCAACAAAGCCCTTTAGTCGCTTGCAGACGATGTATATCAACTATGTATATTCTTTTTCTTTATTATTTTTGATTTAGCTTTTGTAGTAGATTTATTATTAGAAGCAAGCTTGATTGAAGGTTTAGAAACTATAGGCTTAACATTAAAATGCTGATCTAATAATCCAATCATTTTTTGATCACGAGATGCGGCACTTCTGCTGCCTGTAACAACGGCAATCAATGATTTACCGTTCCTAGAAGCAGTAGTTACTAAATTATAACCTGCCGGTGTATGAAAACCTGTTTTCATGCCTTCTGCACCTTGATAATTTTTAGTAACTCTATTATGTCCGTTTACTACGTTTCTACGAAATACAAAGCTGGTTTTAGCAAATAACGGATAATATTTTGGATAATCTCTTTTCAGGGCCATAGCAAGTTTAGCCATATCTCTTGCGGTAGTTTGCTGCAATGGGTCATGCCAACCTGAAGCATTTTTAAAATAGGTATTCTTCATACCGAGCTGCTTAGCTTTAACATTCATTAAATGAGCAAAAGCTTTTTCGGAACCTTTCATATTCTCAGCAACCGTTACGGCAGCATCATTAGCGGATTTTATGATTAATCCATTAATTGCCTCTCGAACGGTTATAGTTTCCCCTGCTTTTAAACCCAGCTTACAAGGCGGCATTTTTGAAGCTTTTGCTGATACAAGTAATTTTTTATCTAAAGGTAACTTACCGGCTTCGACTGCTTCAAACATTAAGTATAGAGTCATTAGCTTAGTTAAAGAAGCGGGGTAAATCCGAATTTGTGAATTATGGGCCTGCAACACTTTACCGCTTTTTGCATCAATTACTAAACTAGTTTGAACAGGAGGTTTAGGTGTATTTTTTATAGCTTTCTTCGCTTCGCTTATGGGAGCAAAGAAAAATGTTGCAATAAAAATATAAGGTAATAAAAATTTACTAAACATTTTAAATAAATAAAATATTATTCAAATTAAATCAAGTGTGATTTTTCGTCATTGCAAGGAAAAATTGAAAATTTTGACGAAGCAATCCAGTTAAAAATGCATAGCATTTTTTTATTATTTTTATGGATTGCCACGTTCCCTATGGTCGCTCACAATGACGATGGAAATAAAATTTAACTACATATTAACCTTTTTATTAAGATACATTAATATAAATAAAGCAGGCAAGGCTAAAATTATAGTAAAGATGAAAAAACCGTCCCAGCCCATCATATTTACGAATTTTCCGGCATAAATAGTGACAGTATTGTTACATAAACTACTAGCACTACTAAGTAAAGCATATTGTGTTGCGGAATATTTTTTATTACATAAATTACCTATATATCCGACTAAAGCAGTCGCACCCATAGCGGCAGCAAAATTCTCTATAGTAATAGCAATTAATAAAGCTTCAAAAGAAGGAGGCTGGTGATTAAGCCAAATAAATGCAAAATGCGTTAAGCTTTGGGCAATACCGGTAATAATCAAACCTTTAAAATTTCCCACTCTATACATTACAATACCACCGGCAAAACCGCCGACTAAGGTTGCAATCAATCCATAAAGTTTAGCTATTATTGCTATTTCGCCTTTTGTATAACCAAGCTCTATATAAAAAGGTGAGGCAACCACTCCAAGCATAGCATCGCCTAATTTAAAAAATATTACCGCAAGTAAAATAGTTATGGCAAATTCTCTTTTGAAAAAATCCTTGAAAGGATTAATTATTGTAGAAATCCATGAAGTAATAGAAATAATATTAATTTTTTCTCTTACTAATTCTTTTTCATTTACCGTTACTATAAATATAGTAGCAACGGCAAATATTATAGCTATAACAAAGAAAGTTAGTTGCCAATTATTTCCGGTTATTTCTGCAAGGTATAAAGCACCTGCCCCTGTAATAAGCATACCGATTCGATAACCGAATACGGCAGTTGCACTAGCTATGCTTTGCGTTTCATGATCAAATCTATCAATACGTAACGCATCAACAGCAATATCGAACGTGCTGGATAAAAAGCCTAATACTATAGTCAAAAAATATAAAGAAGTTAAAGAAACTTCAGGATTTTCCTTGCTCATAGCAATTAATACTAAAGCCATTAAAGAGCTACACAATATAAGCCAGCTTTTTCGATGCCCCCACCTACTTAAAAAAGGTATTTTAAAATTATCGACTAACGGTGACCAAAATACTTTTAACGAATATGATAACCTTGCAACCGCAAAAGTAGTAATAACAGCGATATCTATTCCGGATTCTTTTAACCATACCGAAAGAGTAGAAAAAATTATAACCAGCGGCATACCGCTAACCATCCCTAAAATAAATATTTCAAATAATCGATAGTCTTTAAAAATTTTGGTAATGAGCATTATGGTATTCCTTGTGTTGATGTCATTCCCGCGTAGGCGGGAAAGCGTTGTTGCGTGGATACCTAAGTCGTCATTGCGAGGAAAAATTGAAAATTTTGACAAAGCAATCCAGTTAAAAATTCTGATTTACAGAATTTTTTATTATTTTCCTGGATTGCCATGCTCCTTTTATTCACTCGCAATGACGATTTAAGCCACACAATAATAATTAATAAAAATTAAGAAATATAAGCTATTTACTTTATAAATCAACTATTTTCTCTTAACTCCTTATGATACAACCTATAATATTCATCTTTATTTTTAAGCAATTGTGTATGAGTTCCTTGTTCACAAATCTCACCGTTTTTCATGACGATAATGTTATCAAGATCGGTAATACTGCTTAAACGATGCGTAATAATTAAAGTGGTTTTTCCTTGGCGTAATTTCTTTAAAGATTCTAGAATTTTCTGTTCGGAAGCTTGGTCCAAGCTGCTTGTTGCTTCATCCCAAATTAAAATAGGGGCATCTTTTAAGAAAGCTCTAGCAATAGATAAACGCTGACGCTGACCGCCTGAAAGAGTTGTCCCCTGCATCCCTATCTGCGTGTCGTAACCGTTCGGCAGATGCATAATAAACTCATGAGCATCTGCATATTTTGCTGCTCTAATTATTTCTTCTCTTGTAGCGTTTTCCTGACCGTATGCTATATTTGCGGCAACGCTTGTATCAAATAAATGAGTATCTTGAGTAACTAAGGAAATCTGACCTCTAAGTGAAGTAAGCTTAATATCTTTAATATCATGATTATTAATTAAAATTCTTCCTTCATTTGGATCATAAAAACGCACTAATAAATTACTAAGCGACGTCTTACCGCTACCTGAACGTCCGACAAATGCAATCATCTTATGAGGCTCTAGCTTTAAATCTATATATTTTATAGCTATTTTACTCTCAAAACTTAAAGCTAGTTTTTCAAAGGTAATTTGTGGATTATATAAATCTACTTCTTTAGCATCTTCATGATCTTTAATAAGAGGTTCGGTATCCAAAATACTAAATACCCTCTTAGCTGCTGCTATTCCTTCTTGTAAATTAATATTTAACGATACCAAACTTTTAAACGGTCTATAAGCTGCAGCAAAAGCAGCTAAAAAAGCAAAAAGAGCCCCTGGCGTACTTTGCCCCTCAAGGACTAGATTACCTCCGTACCATACCATTCCTCCTACTGCAAGACCGCTTAAACCCTCCATAATCGGTGAAACCATCGCATCTAGCGTAGATGTTTTTTTGTAGAACTCTAAAATATTATTAATAATCAACGATGCTCTATTACTTTCTATTTTTTCGCCTACAAAAGATTTAATAATCTTAATTGACTGAAATGTTTCATCAAGCCGAGAGGTATAATGCCCAAGCTCTTCTTGTGACTGTGCAAATATTCTTCTTATCTTTCTACCCATCCTTTGCACCGGATAAACAGCCAAAGGGAAAATAAGAAAAACTACGCAAGATAATAGCGGTTCTAAATGAAACATCGTTATTATTAAACATACTACAGTTAGGAAATGTTTAGCACATCCGACAAGTAAATTAGAAACAGCCCCACGCATCAAAGAAATATCATTAGTAAAACGAGATATTAAACGTCCTGAAGATTGGTTTTGAATAAAAGAAATATCGGCAAATAACAAATGCTCATACATTTTTATCTGCAAATCGTTTAGTACCCTCTGCCCAACAAATTTTATTAGATAATTCTGATAATACTCTGAAATTCCTTTTATAAAAAAAGTTACAGTAAGCACTATAGGCATTATTATAAGCATTTTCTTATCATGCGTTAAAAAAATCTTATCAATAATAGGTCTCACCGCATGTACGATCACTGCCGTACAAAGTGCTGTAATAACCATACAAAATATCGAAAAATATATTTTATTTGCGTAAGGTTTAACATGATCTTTTATCAGCCTCTTTATAACATCTGTAGCTATATAACTATCATTTAAATTATTATTATTCATTCTCGTTAAAAATATTAAATTGATGATGTGATTGATTCGGTATCGGCATTTTCAAATGCTCAAAAGCGGCAATTGTGATTACCCTACCTCTAGGAGTTCTTTGTAGTAAACCTATCTGTATAAGATAAGGCTCAATGGTTTCTTCAAGTGCGTCACGCTGTTCAGACAATGCAGCTGCGATCGTTTCAATTCCGACAGGACCGCCGTTATAATTATCCGCTATGAATTTCAAATAACGATAATCATTGCTATCAAGTCCTATGCGATCAACTTCCAAGCGATTTAACCCAAAATCAGAGATTTCTTTATCTACTCTTGATTTACCGTCAATTGCTGCAAAATCTCTTATACGACGAAGCAATCTTAATGCAATTCTTGGCGTTCCTCTACTTCTTTTAGCTATTTCTTCAGAACCCAAATCAGTCAAATCAATATCAAGTAATTTACTTGCTCTATTTAGAACTTTCTTCAATTCCTCAGTATTATAAAAATTTAGCCGCATAGGAATACCGAACCTATCACGCAAAGGATTACTAAGCAGCCCAAGCCGAGTAGTAGCCCCGATTAAGGTAAATTTCGGCAAGGTTATTTTCACTGACCTTGCGGCAGGTCCTTCACCGATAATTATATCAAGCTCAAAATCCTCCATAGCAGGATATAAAACCTCTTCAACGGAAGTATTTAGGCGATGAATTTCATCGATAAATAATACGTCGTTTTTTTCAAGATTGGTGAGAATAGCAGCAAGATCAGCTGCTTTAAGTATAGCCGGACCGGAAGTAGATTTAAAATTACCACCGATTTCGTTAGAGATAATCTTAGCAAGCGTAGTCTTACCAAGCCCGGGCGGACCGTAAAATAAAGTATGATCAAGATGCTCATTTCGAGATTTTGCAGCCTTAATAAACACGGAGAGATTTTCTTTAATTTGCGTTTGCCCGACAAATTCTTGCAAATATGATGGTCTTATCGGCAATTCTTGATCATTTTCACTTTTTTCAGGCGATAATATATTAGTCATTAATTTAAATCGAATATAATGACTAATAATAGCGGAAAAATAGTTTTATGCTATAAATTATTTTAGACTTTTATATTAGCCCTCTTCACAGAAACTAGTTACCCCTTCTCCAAGTTTATCTACGGTTTCAAAAACTTTTTCTGTATCAGTGACTCCTAAGTTTTTTAATTCTTCTTTAAGGTAATTTTTATTTAATCCTTTATATAACTTTAAATAATGACCAAATATCTCATTTGATAATATCATATTAGGATTTTCATAATAATTTTTTAAAACTTCTGCTACATCTTTTAGAGTAAGGTTATTTTCATCAGTTATTTCTGTAATTTGTGCGTTTAATGCTTGTCTATCTTGAGATTTCATTCCTATCTTATACCCTAAAATATTACATCCAATTAAGCTTTTATTCTCTTTTATAGCATCCGATAAGGCTTTCTTTGATTCCTCGCTTACTTCTGTACTTAATAAAAAATTCAATCCGGCAAGTTTAGTATTTTTAACAAATGAGGATAAGGCAGGAACATTATCATTATCATTATCAAAAAATATCCCACTTATATCTAAATCGCTTATTTTTGTTTCTTTTATATCTTCAAGTAATTTTATTAAATTTTCTTGTGTTATAGGATTTGATGAAATATCAAGAGCTTCAGTATTAGATTCTTTAAGGAATTTAATAAAATTATTTATTATTCCGTTGTCTAATCTTATATTTATATTTTGCAATTCTAAAGTTTTTATAGATTTCTTAGATAAATTATCTATTAATCTATCTAATCCCTTATCTCTTAAATAATTATGAGCTAGTTTAATATTTTCTATAGTTCCATTTACTCCTAAGGCATCTGAAAGAACATCTATTTTATTAACATCATTTAAAGCATTTATAAAACTAATGCCGGTAATTCGACATAGCGGACCTTTAAAAAATTCAGCAAATAACTTTATTGATTTTAAACTCTACGAAAAACTATCAGCTTTTAAGTACTTTGTAGTAGCATCTCCTTTTAAAGCATCAAACAAAAAAACCCATTTAAAGCATCTTCAGAAATTTTAGAGTATCCAGCAGCTGCAAATACCGGTGATTGTGGTACAAAATCAACCTCGGTAATACTTAAAGTAGTAGGGTCTTTCTTTAACTCTTTTAATATTCTTTCAGCTCCTATTTTTTCTAAATATTCTATTAACTTTAACATAAATTTATCCTATATAATTTTAGTTACTAAGATTAATATAAAATAACTATTAATTTATTAACTAAAAATTAGAATTTCGATGAGACTTCTTGCATAACGTAACTAATAAAGAGGAATTTATAAGGAGACACTTCACTGCGAACCGCAGTGTACACACTAGTATGTGAGGATTCGAGCACCGGATCGACTTATAAATTACCTTTAGAAGCAAGTTATGCAGAAAGTCTATTTTTTAGAGCTGTTTTGATTAATTCATCAATAGAGATTTCGGGATTTTGGGTAATGATGCCTTGAACGGCGTTTTGAGCTTCAAATCTAGAAAAGCCTAGATTTACTAGAGCTTTTATTACTTCATTGTTTGCGACGGGTGTAATATTCTTAATATTTAAGCTATCTTTAATAATAGCAGAGCCGCTTGATATTTTCGCTACTTTACCCTTCAGCTCTAACACTATACGCTCGGCAAGTTTAGCTCCCACTCCGGATATTGCTTTAAATATATTTTTATCTTCATTATTTATAGCAATTTGGATATCCGAAGGCGTAAGGCTTGATAAGATAGATAAAGCCATTCTTGTACCGATACCGTTTACTGATTGCAGCAAATTAAAAAAACTCTTCTCTTCTAGAGTCAGAAAACCGTAAAGATGAATATGTTCCTCTCTAACATGGGTTTCGATAAATAGTTTATAAAACTCCCCTTCGGCAAGTTTACTTAGAGTTTTACCTGAAGCATAAACAAGATACCCTACCCCGTTTACGTCAATTATAACGTAATCATCGCCTTGGGAATCAACTTTACCGCTTAATTTACCGATCATATATTTACTTTTTCTTTTTACTATATATTAAAATTAGTGTCGGTAAAGCGGTAATAATTGCTGCTAAGATGTAATGAATAACAAGCGGTCTATCCATCATATGACACTGCCCATCATTTGGAATCGTTTGAGCTAAAACCATATAAGCAACTATTATCGTCACTATTATATATAGACCAGTAAAGAACAAATATTTTATAAAATTTTTCATGTTAATCTCCTGTGAATTAACTGTGTCCATGTCAGCATTGTTGCATGGCTTGGAAAACATACTCGATGTCATTCCCGCGAAGGCAGGAATCCAGTAAAACCGTCTTAATATTGGCAAAATAAACCTAAAAAAACAAGTTTTTTGTAGGTTTTACTGGATTCCTGCCTTCGCGGGAATGACATTAAAAACTATACAAACTTATAACAACTCTGATTCTTATCACCTTTACTTATTAAAAGTTTATGCTCTAAACCATATAACAAATCCCTGCTAGCCGTTGCCGTAGAAATATTTTTATGTACATTAATATAATCTTTTCTAGAAAACCATTTATCAATTAAATTAACCTTAGCAAATTCCATTCTAGATAAAGGCGTACTTGCTTCATATGTTATATTATTACTATATAATCTTAATGCTGTAACTATTTTATCAAGCATAAACCCGATAAATAACGTCGATTCACCAAGCTTATCACACTTGTGTAAAACACTATAATACTCACTTTGATTATTTTTAATCAAACTTTCAACAGAGAGATATTCAAAAATTTTATTAACTTGCATTAGTAATAATTGCTGCCATAACCTACCGATTCGTCCGTTACCGTCTGAAAAAGGATGGATAAATTCAAACTCATAATGAAATATACAAGCTTTAACTATTCCGGAAACGTTCTTATCTTGTGCTATAAACTCAAATAAATCCTGCATTAATAAAGATACACGGCTTGCCGGAGGTGCAAAATGTATAATCTCCGTGCCTTTAAATATAGCGGCATTACCTTTACGCCACTTTCCGTTATCTTCTACTAATCCTTGCATTAATATCTCATGTGCTTTTAATAATGATTCAACCGAAAAAGGATCAAATATGGTTAAATCATTATATAATTTTATAGCATTATTTACTTCTAAAATATCTTTTTCAGGTGCAAGTACACGCTTGCCGTTTATTATATCGGTAATTTGCTCTACGCTTAAACTATTTCCTTCAATTGCTAAAGAAGAATGGATGGTTTTAATTTGATTATTTTTTCTAAGTTTTATAGGTTGAGAGTACAGCTTGCTACCGGCTAAAATACCAAGCTCATAAGAAATATCTTGTGATAACTCCAAGATTTTATTAGTTATTTGAAAAGGTGGTCTGTTATTCATTTTATGATAGTATCATATGATACTATCACTGTCTATGTTATTTGATATAATTAATAAGATTTTCTACTTCAATATCTTCTGTCACTCCGGTTTTACGGTTTTTCAGTTCAACAATATTATTTGCGGCTTTTTTAGGACCGATTATAATGTGATGAGGTGAACCTATAAGATCATGCGTTGCAAATTTACTGCCTGGACGTGCATCAGTATCGTCATATAACACTTCTATATTTTGATCTGATAGCTCTTTATAAACCCTTTCCGCAAGCTCCATGCATTTACTATCATGAATATTCAAATTAATTAGAGACACTTTAAAAGGAGCAACACTAGAAGGCCATATAATACCTTTCTCATCGCAATTTGCTTCTATGATAGCCGCCACTAACCTTGAAATACCTATGCCATAAGAACTCATTTCTACAGGAGTTAATTTACCGTGTTCGTCATTAATAAGAGCATTCATACTAACCGAATATTTTGAGCCGATATAAAAAATATGCCCGACTTCTATTCCTTTACTGCTGGTTATTTCTTGTTCAGATATAGATAATTTATTTACGTCATGTTTTTCTTCAGCTGCCGCGTACCAGCTTTTAATTTCCTCTACATCGATATCAGGATTATCTTTTAGAGTTTTAAATCTTTTATCGTAATAAATAGTACTTTCACCGGTTTCGGCAATAATATGAAACTCATGGCTTAAATTGCCGCCGATTGGACCGTTATCGGCAATAACAGGGATAGCAAACACACCTAAATCCCGAAAAGTATTGATATAAGCCTTATACATTTGATTATAGGTTTTAACAGCACTTTCTTCATTTATATCAAAAGAATAAGCATCTTTCATTAAAAATTCCCGACCTCTCATAACACCAAAACGTGGTCTGATCTCATCACGAAATTTCCATTGGATATGATAAAGATTTTTCGGCAAATCCTTATATGACTTAATATTATGACGAAAAATATCCGTAATCATATCTTCGTTAGTCGGACCGAATAGTAAAGTATTATCGTGACGATCTTGAAACTTTAGCATTTCCTTACCGTAATTATCAAAACGTCCCGATTCCATCCATAAATGTGCCGGTTGAATGCAAGGCATTAGAACTTCTAAAGCTCCTGCTTTATTCATATTTAAGCGTACTATATTCTCGATATTCTTCAGTATTTTTAAGCCGAGCGGAAACCATGTATAAATACCGGCTGCTTGCTGCCTAATCATTCCGCTTCTAAGCATTAATTTATGCGAAGTTACTTGAGCTTCACTTGGCTCTTCTTTTAAAACAGGTAAAAAATATTTTGATAATAACATAGAATTTTTTTAGTTTAATATATTTTTCCGTCATTGCGAGGAAAATTACGAAGTAATTGACGAAGCAATCTTGTGCCAAAGTCCTGAGATTGCCATGCAGCCTATGGCTGCTCGCAATGACGACTCGGCTATCCATGCAATACCATGGGTGCAAGCCACGATATGACAATCGTATTTTACCTTTTCGAGGTAAGATTCAGAAACTCATGGCGATATTTCTGCTGTTCGGCAAATATACCCGTATAATGCATGGTATTCATAGTAATATTAATATCGCTATCTTGCATAACACCCCGCATCGTCATACAGCTATGTAAAGCAGAAATCTTAACGGCAACGCCAAGCGGCTTTAAATTCTCCTGCACGCTTTCTGCTATTTGTACCGTCATTTTTTCTTGAATCTGTAATCTTCTAGCAAAAACATTTACTATTCGTGCAAGTTTACTTATGCCGATGATACAATTATCTGGAATATAAGCTATATCTAC
This sequence comes from Rickettsia helvetica, assembly GCF_963970025.1. NCBI lineage: Bacteria > Pseudomonadati > Pseudomonadota > Alphaproteobacteria > Rickettsiales > Rickettsiaceae > Rickettsia > Rickettsia helvetica. The sequence goes on along the minus strand of NZ_OZ018776.1, from coordinate 972,292 downwards.
AGTACCGATAAAAGGAAGCATATGATGTTCACAGAAAGAGGTAAACTTTATATCTTTCAGTAATATAAAATCCTGAAAATTACACGTATCATAAAATTTTGTGCTTAATATTTCTGCTACATCTTTTTCATAACCGGAGAATAGTTCCCTATAGCTATTAATTACTCTATCAGGGGTTTTAAGTAGCCCTTCTCTATTCGGATCTTCGCCGATAAATTTTAGTAATGTTCTTACCGCTTCTTTAGCTTCTTCTCTAGACGGTTTTTCAAGTTTCATAAGTTTATTTGCTTTTTAAAAACATTGTTTTACCACAAATATAAACAAACATCAAGCCGCCTACTATAGCAATAAGCCCTCCTCCACCCATCATACCCATTAATAGCTTAGCAGATAGCGGCATTACGCTATTTGGATCTTTCCGCATAACTCCGTAACCACCGGCGAGTGCTAGCCCCAGTATGTGCAGAATCTGCCCGAATATTAGGAGGTAGAATGTAAAGTTTATAATATTGTCATTGCGAGGATGTACGAAGTACCGACGTGGCAATCTCAGGAATTTTTGTATCGCCTCATAAAATTGCCATGCTCCTTTTAGTCGCTCGCAATGACGTTGATACCCCACAATACTTAAATAACTATACCCCATATAAGCAATGCTAATCCCTACTATAGACCCGTGATAATGAGCAGGGATTACTACATTTATACCTGAGATATTGATTGCTATAAGCCCACCAAGTAGGAATAAAGTAATAGAGCAAAGTAAGATGGTTTTGATTACTTTGCCATCCACCATCAATGTCATTCCCGCTTTCGCGGGAATCCATTCTTTTCTATCTAGATTCCCGCTTTTGCGGGAATGACATAAAGGCACGTGGAAATAACATACCAATTCAAGCCCCATACCAACCAAACATAAAACAGGAGCAATGCCGCCTAGATATTTCATATGATGTGTGTAAAATTCTTTAAATGCTCCATCGATAATATCATAAGATATATGACCGAATACTATAAGAATACCGAAAATAACATTCAAATAAAGTAAGAATAGATAGAATCTTTGGAATTTTAATTCTCTACCTATTAACTCTCTAAATAAAATAACCCAAATAAATATTAATATTTGAGTATATATAAATTGTAGTAAATGACCTCCGCTCCAAAAAAGTAATTCATAATAAAATTCTATCTCTATAGGAATAATTTGAATAATGTTTTGCAAGCCGTTATAAGAGCATCCGAAACAAACGAAGCTTAAAATAAACATTATAATAGTCGATAATACGGTAAAATTAACTAGACTATTTAAGTTCATCCAATCAAAGAAGTATAAAATATTTATAGCATATAATAGCAGTGTAACGCCAAATAAGCTTAACCCCAAAATAAATACGATGTTTTCAAGCATCGGTATATAATTATTCATCACCGGATTATGCCCTGCTACTGGGGAAACAGCGATTAGAAGAGTAGCTAGAAAAGCGAGTTTGGGATAAAGGTGAAACACGTCATTGCGAGCGAACGTAGAGAGCATGGCAATCTCATGAAGAAGTGGAAAGTTCCTGAGATTGCCGTGTCGAGGCTTTACCTCTCCTCGCAATGACATTTCACCCCAAACACTAGCAGTGATAGATAATAACCAAATCAATACCGATAAATTAACATGAATAATTAAAGCAGATTTAAAAATATGAGGATTTGGAAAAAAATCGGCTAATTGCGGGGTACGTAGCACTACCAAAATAACCGAATATAAACCGGCAAGCCCTAAAGACATTATGCCAAGCTTAAGCCAAGCAAACATTAGGCTATTATTTTGTGATTGATTGGTAGAATTCATGATTACAGGAAAATATTAAATATAATTTACAAATAGCTCACGGTATTTAAATAAGCAATATTTTTTTATTTGTTTTAGAAATTAACATACGATATTAATAAGTCAATCAAGAGTTAATAGTTAGATATGACTAACCACCCATACATCGGTATAGGTGCTATAGTTTTTAATAGCAAAAATGAGATTTTACTAGGCAAACGTATTAGTTCTCATGGTGAATCTAGTTATGCTCCAGCCGGAGGACATTTAGAGTTTGGAGCAACATTTGAAGAATGTGCTATCCGTGAAGTTTTAGAAGCAATAAATCTGATTATTGAAAACCCACAATTTATAGTGGTGACTAACGATTTTTTTGAAAAAGAGTAAAAGCATTATGTCTCGATTTTCCTTAAAGCTCATTGTTTAAATGAACATGAATTACAGAATCTAGAACCTCATAAGGTAGAAAGCTGGCAGTGGTGTGCCCTTGATAATTTACCTTCTAACCTTTTTCTGTCTCTAAAAAGACTGATAGAGAAAAAATGTCATTTATATAAAGAAATTATTGATTAACCCAATTTATCTAATTTTAAATATCCGGATGCATATTTGTGTAAAACACTAGCAATAAGAGTTTGATAAGGCATTCCTTCTTGTGCTGCAATTCTTTTTATATGATTTAAATCGTATAACGGCAATCTAATATTAATTCTTTCCGATTTTTTAAAAAAATTAGCAGCTGCAATTTTAGCTATATTTTTTTGATTCTCTAGTTCTTTTTCAGGTAACTCTAAAAGCTCATCTTTTTCAAAATAATCTAATATTTCTTGCTCTTCCTCTGTTAATTTATATTTCTTCATAGTTTTTTACCTTTAGCTTTTATATATTCTTTTAGTAGCTTTTCTACTTGGAATAATTGTTTTTAAAAAGACTTTGTCCTCATTAATCACACACGGTACTAAATAACAATAACCATCTATTTCAACTACATATATTTTTTGATTTGGATATTTACCTTGATTAGGATGGTCCTGTATATTTAATACATAATCCTGTTCTATTAAAGCAATTACCTGTTCAAAACTTATCCCTCTTTCTTTTAACAAGGCAATATTTTTGTCTTGATTAAATTCAAAATAACACTTTTTCTGCATATACTTGACATTATGAGATTTTGCATGCCTTTTATCAATATCATCCTAACTTTAACAATTTAACATGTAAATAGATTTCGTTGTTGCGGTGGATTGAATGGTGGGTTTGAGAAGACTTGAACTTCCGACCTCACGCTTATCAGGCGTGTGCTCTAACCAGCTGAGCTACAAACCCACAATATAGAGACGTGGTGAGCTCGCCGGGATTCGAACCCGGGACTCTTTGATTAAAAGTCAAATGCTCTACCGACTGAGCTACGAGCTCTTAAATATATTGTAATTAGCAATATGAAGATCAATTTCAAAAAGAGCAAGGAGTCTATAAATCGAGGAACGCAGCATATATTAATACGCGAGTACTGCAGACTTTATTAAGACGACATAGCCAATTTTTAAAATCCATCGAATATTGAATATATTCAAAAATTATGTTTTACTTTATCGCCGAAAAAGGCTAATCTGTCAACAATTATTTTTTAATTTAAATATAGGCAGTTTATGCAGCATCAGGACGTGGCTATAATTATCCCCTCAAGGCTAAGTTCAACTAGGCTTAAACAAAAACCTTTACAGCTTATCGGCTCTATAACTTTAATCGAGCGGGTATTCAAACAAGTAAATCAAGCTAACCTTGAGCATACATACGTTGCGACCGATTCGGAAGAGATAGCAAAAATTATTAAAAAAGTCGGAGGGAAAGTAATATTTACCGATAGCAATATCCCTACCGGTACTGATCGTACTTATGAAGCTTTTAAATTCATTCCAAATAACCAAAATATTAATTACATAGTTAATGTACAGGGAGATATGCCTTTTATTGAACCTAGCTCTATTTTGACAATTATAGAATATTTAAAAAACAGCGAATACGATATTATTACACCGGTAGTAAAAGTAGATAGGGAATCAGTAGAAGCTAGTAGTAATGTTACCGTAGCGGTTGACTCGGCGGGGAAAGCATTGTATTTTTCGCGTAGTCTTATTCCAAACGGTGCAGAAGAATTTTTATATCATGTAGGCATATATGGTTTTCACAAAAACGCTTTAGAAAAATTTGTATCTCTTAAGCCAACTTTTTTAGAAAAAACAGAACGTTTAGAACAACTACGTGTCCTTGAAAACGGCATGACTATAGGTACATGTTTAGTTGAGAATATTCCTATTTCCGTAGATACGGAAGAAGACTTAAAAAAAGCAGTAAAATTTTACGAAAATATTAGTAAACTAGGTTTATAATAAATAATGGTACGTTTCATTTTTGTTACCGGCGGTGTTGTTTCATCACTCGGTAAAGGTCTAACTGCTGCATCTCTTGCTATGCTATTACAAGCGAAAGGATTTAAAGTTTGCGTACGAAAACTAGACCCTTATCTTAACGTCGACCCTGGGACTATGAATCCTCACGAACACGGGGAAGTATATGTAACGGATGACGGAGCAGAAACCGATCTAGATCTTGGACATTATGAACGTTTTACTGGAATCCCTGCATGCAAGCATGATAGCATTACAACAGGTGCGATATACTCAAAATTACTTAAAGATGAACGTTTAGGAAATTACACCGGCGTTACCGTTCAAATCATCCCGCATGTTACGAATATAATAAAAGATTTTATACTTTCAAACACCAAGGGTTTTGATTTTATTATTTGTGAAATAGGCGGTACAGTCGGTGATATTGAAGGTCTACCGTTTTTTGAAGCTATAAGGCAAATCGGTAACAACTTAAAAAGCGAAAATTGTTTATTTATTCATTTAACATTATTACCTTATGTTAAAACCGCCCGTGAATTAAAAACAAAACCTACCCAATACTCAGTTAAAGAATTACGTGCTATAGGTATTTCACCTAATATACTAGTGTGTCGTGCAGAACGTAACATTTCAAAAAGCGCAATAGATAAAATAGCTTTATTTTGTAATATAGAATCTGAGTATGTTATTCCGGCAATAGATCAAAAAAATATATATTTAGTACCTATTGCATATTACAATTCAGGTCTTGACAATAAAGTATTAAAATTTTTTAATCTTAATATTACACCGTCTAAATTAGACGAATGGCATGATATAATTGGTAGGCTAAAAGATTCTAATTCAAAAGTAAGAATCGCTATAATAGCTAAATATCATAAATTAAAAGATGCTTATAAATCAGTAATCGAGGCACTTGATCATGCAGGTATTTATTACAAATATAAAATTAATTTAGTATGGATAAATGCTGGAAATCTAACTGAAGAGAATATTAATAAAAAATTATTAGATATAGACGGGATTTTAGTACCAGGCGGATTTGGAGAACGAGCAACTGAAGGAAAAATTATAGCAATAAAATATGCCCGTACTAATAACATACCTTTTTTTGGAATATGTTTCGGTATGCAACTTGCGACGATCGAAATAGCTCAGAATTTAATCGGTATTAAAGATGCAGTCACGGAAGAATTTAAAGTAGACGGTACAAAAATTATTGAGAAAATAAATAAAAACCGTGAAGACTCAAAAATAACAATTGAAAATAGACATCTTTCCAAACTCGCTTATAGGGAGGAATTTGAAGGAGACACGGAATACAGAACCGTAGCGTATACAAACGTACGTGAGGATTTGAGTGCCGGATCGACGTACAAATTACCCCTAGAAGTAGAGTTTGGAAAGATGTCTGATGTAAAAAAGACTATGCGTCTTGGCTCTTATCCTTGTAGTTTGGTTGCAAATACCATTGCAGCTAATGCCTATAAAAGCCTTGAAATAAATGAGCGACATCGTCATAGATACAAATTTAATAATGAGTTTCAAAATATTTTTGAAAAAAACGGAGTGGTATTTAGCGGTTTTTCAAAAGATGAAGAGATTATAGAAATAATTGAACTACCGGCACTTCGTTGGTTTGTAGGAGTACAATTTCATCCGGAATTTAAATCTAAGCCGTTTGAAGCTCATCCGTTATTTATTGAATTTGTTAAGGCTGCAATTGAGTATAATAAATGTAATTAACAATAAAGTATGAGCTTATTTTAAAAAATCTTGACATAGTTTTTATTATAGTCTAGGTTGCATTAGATTTCTTTCTAAAGTCGCTTATAGGGAGGAATTTGAAGGAGACACGGAACGCAGAACCGCAGCGTACATAAAAGTACGTGAGGATTCAAGTGCCGGATCGACGTATAAATTACCCCTAGAAATAGAGTTTAGAAAGAAATCTATAAAATAAGCTCATAGGTAAATTAATGGACGCCGTGGATTCTAACTTCACAATTTGGAATAAAGCTAGAAACAGTAAATTTAGGCATATAGTATGGCCGATTAGATCGTATGAATTAACCAAATTCATCCCGATGGCTTTACTAATGTTTTTTATTCTACTTAATCAAAACTTAGTTCGTAGTATTAAAGATAGTTTTGTTATTACCTTAATTAGCTCGGAAGTATTGAGTTTTATCAAACTTTGGGGCGAAATGCCGATGGGAATTTTATTTGTTATTCTTTATTCTAAACTCTGTAATATTATGACAACAGAGCAAGTGTTTAGGATAATTACTGGTACTTTTTTATTTTTCTTCGCAATTTTTGGTTTTGTTCTATTTCCGTATAGAGATTTTTTTCATCCCGATCCTGAATTAGTCAAACATTATATAACCCTTCTTCCCCATTTAAAGTGGTTTTTAATAATCTGGGGACAATGGAGTTTGGTATTATTTTATATTATGGGAGAGTTATGGCCGGTTATAGTCTTTACTCTTTTATATTGGCAGCTTGCGAATAAAATTACTAAAGTCGAAGAAGCTCCAAGATTTTACTCGTTTTTTACTTTATTCGGACAAACTAATTTACTCATCTCAGGAACTATAATTATTTATTTTGCTAAGAGTAATCATTTCTTACTTCCTTTATTTTCTCATCTAAACGATACAAATGAAATCCTTTTAAAATCATTTATTACGGTTATTTTAATATCCGGATCAATTTGTCTGGCTCTTCATAAATTTATTGATAAATCAGTCGTAGAAGCTGACAAAAATATTAAATTTAAAAATCAAAGAACGGATATATTAAAATTAAGCTTGGTCGAAAGTGCAAAAGTAATATTAACTTCTAGATATCTCGGTTTTATTTGTCTTCTTGTAATGTCTTATTCTATGAGTATTAGCCTAATAGAAGGATTATGGATGTCAAAAGTAAAACAACTCTATCCTGCTACAAAGGATTTTATATCCTATCACGGTGAAGTGTTTTTTTGGACGGGAGTACTCACGTTAGTTAGTGCGTTTTTAGGAAGTAGTTTAATTAGAATATGCGGCTGGTTTTGGGGAGCTATTATAACACCGGTTATGATGTTTGGAGCAGGCGTTATGTTCTTTTTATTCACGGTTTTTGAAAATCACCTAGGAAATATCGTACATACTCTCGGCTATAGTTCGCCGCTTGTCGTTATAGTTTTTATCGGCGGACTTTGGCATGTACTTTCTAAATCCGTAAAATATTCACTTTTCGATGCTACTAAAGAAATGGTATATATCCCGCTTGATAGTGAAATGAAGACCAAAGGAAAAGCTGCCGTTGATGTTATGGGTACTAAAATCGGTAAATCAATAGGTGCTATTATTCAATTCATATCCTTTAGTATTTTCCCGAACGCTGTACATAATGACATAGCCGGTTTATTGATGTTTAGTTTTATTATCGTATGTCTATTATGGCTATATGGCGTGAAAGTTTTATCGCAATATTATAATAAGATGATAAAACATTAATAGTTTTATTATTGTTGTGTGGCTCGATTTTGTTGTTGTCATCTCGTGGTTTATACCTGCGTTGTTGCATTGCTTAGTTGTCATTCCTGCGAGACATTGTTGCATGGATCAATTCCATCCCTGTCATACCGCGACTTGATCGCGGTATCCAGTTAAAAATACTATATTTTAAGTTGTTTTTTGGATACCGTGGTCAAGCCACGATGTGACACCGAATGCATTTTTCGATCCCATACAACAACGCTTACGACATTGATCGCGTGGATACCAAATCATCATTGCGAGCGAACTTTAGTTCGCATGGCAATCCAGAAAACAATAATAAAAATTCTGTAAATCAGATTTTTTTCTTCCTTACTTCGTCAATTGTTATGTAATTTCCTCGCAATGACAGGAAAACCGATCCACGTAATAGTTGATCAAACTACTGTATTTTGAACATCCTCTCCTATTAATCCTTGATCAAGCAAATCAAATGCCTCATCCAAATAATTACTCACCTCGTTTTCTTGAGCTAATTCTAAATAATCTTTAATTCACTCTTGCTCTTGACAAACATTAATAAGTTTAGCTTTTAAATCATCATTCTCTTGATTTTTAATATAATCTAATATTATTTTTGAAACAATTTGATTACCATCCTTCACTTCTTCAGTTTGATATATTAACTCCTTTACTTCTCTAGCTTGTTTTATTAACTGCTTTAACTTTTGACCGTCTTTACATTGTTTTATTAAATTATCTTTTGTATAATCAGTATTATTATGCATTAAGGATTATGACCACAGTGATATAATATTTTACCCATCTGCTGCTTACTGTATACCGTAGCACTATGCTCAAGTAACATTTTGGCAATTTCAAAATTACCTGTAACCTCTAAAACAGTATCACCATTCTCATCTCGTATATTAGGATCAATACCTTTAGAAATTTTAGGCATAATTATTTTCTTTTTTTAGTTATTTTATTAAAATTCCATATTTCATGGTATTTTGTTGACTCGGCATTATATTAATCTATTTTAATAAAGTCAATGTGAGTGATTAATTTATAAAAATTAATCACTTAACAATATAATTTAAAAATTCTTTTTTCTTGAATGTATTTGTAATATAGTGATAGGCATATTTAATATTTGTAGAGGGAGTAATGAAAAAAAATCCAAAAATCTCATTAATAGGTAGCGGTAACATAGGTGGTACGCTTGCTCACTTAATTAGCCTTAGAGAAATCGGGGATATCATGTTATTTGACGTGGCTGAAGGAGTGCCGCAAGGAAAAGCACTCGATCTTATGCAAGCAGGGACGATATTAGGCTCTGATATAAAAATAAAAGGAAGTAATGACTATAAAGATATTGAAGGGTCTGATGCAATAATTATTACTGCCGGTTTACCAAGAAAACCAGGAATGAGTAGAGACGATCTCATTAGCGTTAATACCAATATTATGAAAGACATAGCACAAAATATAAAAAAATATGCTCCGAATGCTTTTGTAATAGTAATTACCAATCCGCTTGATGTTATGGTATATGTCATGCTTAAAGAAAGTGGGTTACCTCATAATAAAGTAATCGGTATGGCGGGGGTACTTGACTCATCAAGATTTAATCTTTTTCTTGCTGAAGAGTTTAAAGTATCGGTTAGCAATGTTAATAGCACGGTTCTCGGCGGTCACGGTGATGCTATGGTACCTCTTGCAAGATATTCTACAATATCAGGCGTGCCGATACCCGACCTGATAAAAATGGGCTTATCAAGTAATGAGCGTATTGAGAAAATAATCGATCGTACTAGAAACGGCGGCGGTGAGATTGTTGCATTACTTAAAACAGGCTCTGCTTATTATGCCCCCGCAGCCTCAGCAATAGAAATGCTTGAATCATATTTAAAAGATAAACGTCAAATTCTAACTTGTGCCGCTTATTTACAAGGCGAGTACGGTGTACATGATTTATATGTCGGAGTGCCTATTATTATCGGTAAAGAAGGTGTCCTAAAAGTAATAGAACTACAGTTAACCGCAGAGGAAAAAGCACTATTTGATAAATCAGTCGAGGGAGTTAAAAAACTCATTGAGACGGTGAAATAAATGATAATGATAAAATTATATTATTGAAGCACAAATGCAATAAAATTTAAAATATTGAATTAATACTGATTATTAGTATTGTTAATTTAACATAAATGGTATTACAGTTTGGTTTATTTTTATTAATAGAGGAAAATTATGAAACATAAGAATGAATTAGACCGGCTAATAAGAAATCTTTATTTAATAAAAAATACTAATTTAAATAATATTTTAGAAACAGATAAACTAGCTATAACATGTACAACTAATTTTATAGAAGCTCTAATAAACAAAATAGACCCTAGAAAACCGGGACCGTATGTTTCTCAACAACAAGCTAACTTCAAAGTAGCAAATGATAAAAATATACAGGGTGGTAAGAAAGAAATTTATTTAAAAAACCTACCTATTTAGTATTGGTAAAGTTGAAGGCTTTAAGGAAGACGAAAAAGGTAGAAAAGCAAAGACTCAACTTGATGTCCTAATATCCCCTTCAGATTTTTCAGAATTATTAAGACTAAGTAATTCATTACCGGTCACTAATGAGCAAGGGCTAGAAGTAAAGGGCAATATTAATCTATTGCAATTGATGGAAGAAGTTGTTCAGAAAGTAGGGAAAAAGAGCTTAAATATACAGCAAGATAAAAAAGTACTTACCTCACAAGAAAACGAACAAGCTATAACACACGGTCAACAAAAAGTAGAGCTTAGCCTTAAAAAAGAGATAATAAAGTTAAGGGAAGCAGTTCAAGAAACAATCAAAAATCCAACTAATAATGAAGAATTTAATAAGACATCAAAAGAAATTTTAGATTTGATTAATAATATCAACTCTCATCAACCATCTAGATTACAGGCAGCTAGAAATAAAATCCTGAGTAGTGGAGGAAGCCCTAATACTAACAAAAATAGAGGAATTTTTTCTTGAACAATATGAATGGGATAAATTTCAAGAATTAAGAGAAAGATTACAAAAAATAAAAGAACCTAGAGAAAAATTAGATGAAATGAAAAATTTTTATGATGTGATTAATTCATTAGATAAAAATATCATTCTAGGAGCAATGCAAGAGAAATAAAAAGTTCAACAAACTTCTAATCAAAAAGCACAAGAGATTATAAGAAGTAAATTTTTATACCTTGATAATGCCGGGGATTTTTCAGATGGTTTACAAAATTTATTTGAGAAGTTAAAAAATAAAGAAGAGAAAGAGGGAAAAGAACTTATAGAAGCTTCTAAAAATATACTCAGCAAAAAAGTATATCAGTAAATAAAAATTACTTCCGTAATACTAATAATTCAAGCGAATTAGATTTGCAATATAAGATGTTATTAATAGATCATGCAGATAATATCTCGCAAAATATAAAGGAGACTCTAGTCTTATATGCCGGAAGTAATAACAATAACAAGCTTGATATATTATCTGAAGAATTAGCAAATAAATTTAAAAATATATCAAATTTAATAAAGCAAAATGAATCGGTACTACAAAAAGAAACAGGTAAATATTCTCCTTCTTTAGAAACTATACCTGAAGATTCTATACCTAAGTTATCACCGGCAATAGTACATTCCTCAACAGAACTTTTTGCCAAACTAGAAAACTCATTCAATGAACTAGAACAATTCACTGATAAAATATTAAGAGCTGCTGGCAAATCGTATGTACAACAGGCAAATATTAATCCTAAATCTAATACCGTTTCTAGATCTTCTTCTATTGATTCAGGAATCGGTTCAAGCCAAGAAGAATTATCTACCACATTTGGAAAAAGTGGCTCTACTAATTTAATTGAAGCTCTTCATTTAGCACAAGCAAAAATTTTATCAAATTCAAATACAGCACAAGATAAGTTAACGGCAACAAAAGAACTACAAAAATCTATCCAACAAAAAGAAGTAAACAATGAAAGACTTACTCAAGAAGAAATAGATAATATTTATAAGACACTAGGTATATTTGAAGAAATTAAGGAATATGAAAAGAGTGAAAATTCACGTGATCCTCGTTTGTTAAATAAAAATTACTATAAGCTAACTGATCCGCGTACTGAACATAGAATACATACTTTAAACTGAGATGATACAAGTTTAGATATAATTGACGATAACTCTTTAGAATGGGATGATGAGGGAATGCCAGCTCCTTTCCAAAAATCTTATGGTGCTGGAAATGTTTTAAATAGGTTAAAAGAGGCAGTAGATGATTATATATCTGAGCTACAAAATGAAAAGCTATCTAAAGATACATCCCCAAAACAAGTTGAGGCAATAACTCATCCAATGCAGGAAGCAATATCAACTCCACCTGCTCTTTCCTGGAATACTCATCCTATATTCGGTGATACAATAAAGTTCTTAAAGAGATTTAAAGAAGAGATTGATAAATTTCCGCAAGATTATACTAAAGCCTCTACCATACCTCTATATTTAAGTAATGTTAATAGAAATTTAGGAAGAAGTGACTTTTTAGCAAGTATGGTATCGACTTCTCAAAAAGATGAGAAAATTAATAATATATTAGATAAGCTTCAAAAAATTTCTACTAATTGCAGTAAGATAAGTAATAGTGATGATAAGTTTAATAAAGAGATTAAAGAATCTTTTGTAGAAATTAATAACACATTAAAAAATATAATAGAATATAAAGGACCTGAAATAGAATATTTAAATTCCAATATAGAAAAAGTTCAAAAGAGTTTATCTCGTTTAGAATCTTTTACTTATGAATTATCTAAAAAGACGACTCCGAAACACACTAAGCAATCAACCCAAGATCAACCTACAATATCTACAGGAGCAGTTACCGGTATAAAAGATAGAATAGCAAAATTTGAAGCAGACTCTGACAGCAAAATTAAAAAATACTGGACAGAAGAAAAGAAATAGACTGTAGAAAAACAACATGAAAATACTCAATCTGACTATATAACTCCTAAGAAAAATTTTGAGTTTGAAAATCGAGGTAAAGAAATTTAAAGAGAATAGCACCAAAAATTTAATAAACAAATTTGAAAAAGGCTTTGATAGTAAAATAACAAGATACTGGACCTCACCTGAGGAATGGGATAAATGGGAGGAAGAAACACAGAAAGGTACAGGGAAAGAGAATGAATTAATAAGACCTCGTATAAAATTTGCAATAGAACATTCTAAACATACTCAATCTAAAGAGCCTATATATAATCCAACTCCTGAAAAATTGAATATTAACAAAATAACTCACGATTTAAAGCTAAAAGGTAATATAAAAAACTTAAAAGACAAATTTGAAAACTTAGCAAAAGAAGCGAAGCAAATTGGAACACAGGCACAGCAAAGATCCAAATCTTCAAGTAGTTCTAGCATAAAACCTACAGGTCGCAGTAAAGACGGAAGAAACATCTAAAAGGCAATTGATGTCATTCTTGCTTTTGCGAGGTGTTGTTACATGGATCCTGTTATGTCATTCCCGCGTGGCATTGTTGCGTGGATCGATTTTTCCGTCATTGCGAGAAGAAACTACAAGTTTCGACGCGGGAATCCAGTAAAATATATAAAAAACTAGTTTTTTATATATTTATTTTACCACATATGTAGTTTTTATAGTAATATTAAGGTTATTTTTCTGGATCCCTGCTTTCGCGGGGATGACATAGAGCACATTTTTCGATCCAGGCAACACAACCCTTTTACAAGGATGACATCCTACGTAAAACCAACACTGTACTAATTAATATTATAAGCAAAAATATGAAAAAGCTTAAAGTTAGAGATAGTGACTTAAAATTTTGCCACAACAACATACTAAAGAAAGGAGTAGTTGAGGATAGAATAATACCTCCAAAAGAATGTGATAGACTATAAAGCCTCATTTTAACATTAGTCTTAAACAAAGATTGAACAATAATTTGTAGCGGTACTGCATAAAATGCTGCAAGCCCTATTAATATAACGGGACAGAGAATATTAAATATTTGTTTGTATAACATTATTTGCATTCCTAAAGCAACAATAATGCTAGCAAATAAAGCCCACGTAATCTGTCTTAAAGGGTTTATTTTATCGGCAAGCAGCCCTGCAAAAACGGCTGATATTCCATAGGTAGTAGTAAGAGCTATATTCATAAACCTTATTTCAGGATGATTTATAAAAGCTATTTTTGTTAAAAAAACTCCCAAGAAAATTACTAAAAAGTGATACACTCCTCCAATAGCACCGTTTACTAATAATGCTATTATAAAGGATAGTTTATTATCTTTTATAATTTGTTGCACGGTACTTTTTGATGACGTTCTTAAAAACTCGCTACTCTCTTTAAAAAAATTTCTCATCAAAATAGCAAATAAACCAAATATTGCACCGATAAAGAAATTAAAACGCCATAAATATCCGATACTAGAATTACTAGCATAATAATAAGCTATAGCCGCAAGTAATGCACCTATTTGGCTACAGCACGACACTATTCCTATATTTAAATTTTTTTGATTATCTCCTGTTTTTTCAGCTACATAAACCTTTATTCCGTCAACTTCTCCGGCAAGGCTTGCTAAAAAAACCATTCGACATAATGTGAGTATTACCGTAGCAAAAATACCTATCATCTCAAAGGAAGGAGTAATAGCAATTAATCCGGTAGAAATGCTACTTATGAACATTGATATCTTGATAGATTTAGTACGTCCGTATTTATCTCCGATAAATCCAAAAATTAAAGACCCTAAAGGTCGTACTATAACGGCTGTACTAAGAATGGCAAAAAAACCGAGTAGTTGTTTATCCTGCTCTATATTAGGTAAGAAATTTTGTGCAAGAATACTAGCCGATAAACCGAATAGAGCATAATCATAATAACGGATAATCGTTGTAAAAAATGCAACTAAAAAAGCTGAATTAGACATATAATATTTTCTTCCAATGATAACAATATTAGGTTCAATATAGAAATATTTTATTTATTTTACTATTGTAGTTTTAATTATAATATTTTATATTTGGTATATATTTAATTTTTAACTATTTTAAAAATATACACTTAGAATATAAAGTTACTATATCTGAAAATGGCAGAATAAATATTCCTGCAAAAATTCGTGATCAATTACATCTTTCTTCAGGAGATCAGTTAATGCTAACACTTGATAAAGAATTAACATTGATTCCTATAAAAAATAAAATTAAAGAATTTCAAGCATTAGTAAAATCTAGAAATAAAGATAACATATCATTAGTTGACTCTTTAATTGAATCAAGAAGAAAGGAATTTAATAATGAATAAATATATTTTAGATTCATCTGCTTTACTTGCATTATTTAACTCAGAAATCGGTAGTGACAAGGTCGAAGAATTATTACCGTTATCTATTATGTCTACAGTAAATATAGCAGAGGTAGTAGCAGAACTAGATAAAAAATTGAACATATCTTTTATTCAAAGTAAAGAAATGATCTTAGCTTCAATAAATAAAATTGTAGCTTTAGATTTTGATCAAGCTATAGAAATTAGACGCTTAAAGAAAGAAACAGAACAATTTGGTTTATCTCTTGGCAACAGAGCTTGCATTAGTCTAGGATTAATTACAGGCTATCCTATATATACTGCAGATAAAATTTGGGCTAAACTGCAATTAAATTGTAAAATCGTTCTAATTCGCTAGGCTCTATGAAGATTTCTAATTGATTTGCTATTTTGAGGTATTTTTTAACGAAAATTAATAAGATTTTTGAAGGAATAGCTACTCCTATCTCAAAAAAATCTTATAATTTGCAGCAAAAAATAACCAAAATTAAATCTTTTTAGAAATCTTCATAGAGCCTAATAGCTCATTTTATGATCAAATTTGAAAAAAGAGCCATTATGATACTATAATAATTACCTTCCTCTGCCTGTCTCTATTTTTTCTCTTCGTGCTTTCATAGCTTTTGCTAGTTCTTCTTTATGCTTATCCCCTCCTTGAGGCATTTGTTTACCAATATCTTTCGCCTCTTTTTTTATAGTCTTTGGAATTGATATAGGTGGGGGAATAGGGATACCAATTCCAGGCATTGGAGGCGGCATCGGTATAGTACCGCTAGACATAGTTGGAGTATTTTTTGAAGATTGATTAACAGCTTCTGCTTGCTGCTGTTTTATCTTCTCTTCTTTCATACGTTTTATAGCTACTAATGTTTCCTTGTTGCTGTAAATCTGCAGCTGTCGGTTCTCTTTTTGTAGGAGTTAAGCGTTTATTTTTATTATCAAACTTTTTTATAGCTTTCAATCGGTTATTAATAGATTCCAATTCTGCAACAATTTTCCATCTTTCTTCTCTAGTAATATTAGAATCGGCTTTTTTTACTTCAAGCTCTGTTTTTCTTTGTTCTAATTTTTTCTGTGTTTGCTTTAATTCTTCTAAACGTTTTGCATGATTATCTATTTTTTCTTCTGTAACCTTTGTTTGCTGCTCGGAAGAATCCTTTACTTGTCTGCTTTGAACCTTTTTCTTTAACTCTTCATCAAAAGAAAGCTGTTTATTTTGAGTAGATTTTCCTAAATCAGAATGTATTAGATCTTCAAAATTTTCTCTAGAAGCTAGCGGTTTTTTAGTGGTATCAGGTATTTGAGGCTCATGTTTTCATAAATCTTTTGTAATTTCTTGTACATTTTTATGAAGTTCTGTAATCGAAGCCACTTTACCTCTCACAAGTTAATTGATTTTAAAGATATAGTAATTAAACCTCTTTTATAGCTTCAACGCAAGCAAAAGTTGCTATTTTTAGTATTTCATTAGCTGTTGCTGTAGCTTGAAGTATTTGAACGGGTTTTTCAAAACCGTTTGTTATAGGACCTATAAAGCTGTTTGATGAAAATTCTTGTAATAATTCAGTAGAAATAGCAGCTGAATTTAAACCAGGCATAATTAATACATTTGCAGATCCTGATAATCTACAAAATTTATATAATTTACGTAAATCACCGTCTAAAGCCACCTTAACCGACATCTCTCCGTCATATTCAAAATCTACTTTCATGCCGCTCAGCCCTTCTGTATCTTCGCTAAAATTATCTAGTATATTTACTGCTTCACGAATACGAGCTGTTTTTTCCTTAGAAGAATTACCGAATGTTGAAAAAGAAAGAAGTGCAACACGAGGAGTGATTCCCATATTTTTAGCAATTTCTGCAGTTTGGGTTGCTATTTGTGCAAGTTCCCAGCTGTTTGGATATTCGGTAATACAATTATCGGCAATAATAATATTATTATCTTTAGCAATCATAATTGAATAGCCAAGGATTCTACGATTAGGTTTTGGTGAAATTACTTTCATGATATCTTCTAAACTATCGATATAACTTTTCGTAACACCGGTTAAAAGAGCATCACCGTCACCGCATGCTACCATACAAGCAGCAAAAATATTCTTATCAGTTTTAACAAGTTTAGCACAATCACGATATAAATAACCTTTTCTCTGAAGTCTTTTATATAAATAATCAACATATTTCTCTAGGCTATCACTTAGAGCGGCATTCATTATTTGAATTCCGTCTAAGCTAATATCTTGACCTATCTTTTTTAACGTAGCCTCAATTCGTTCAACACGGCCAATTATAATCGGATGACCATATTTCTCGTCTCGCATCATAAGAGCGGCAGAAATTACTTCTTCTTCTTCACCTTCAGCAAAAACAATCCGTTTAAGCGGTGCATTATGAATTTTTTCAGCTAAGAAATTCATATAGTTAGCAGTAGGGTTTAATCTGCTACCTAATTCTTTCTTATATTTACCTATATTAAAATCTTTAACCCTAGCAACGCCGCTTTCTATTGCAGCAACGGCAACCGCCGCTGCTACTATGGTAATTAAACGAGGATCAAACGGTACGGGAATGATATATTCCTTACCAAAAACCATCTTACGCCCTGAGTAAGCTTTATACACCTCTTCCGGTACAGGTCTACGGGCTAAATCTGCAATAGCTTTTGCTGCAGCTATTTTCATTTCCGTATTAATAGTCTTAGCTCTTATGTCTAATGCTCCTCTAAAAATATAAGGAAATCCTATAACATTATTAATCTGATTATTATAATCAGATCGCCCTGTTGCTATAATCGCATCATCTCGCACAAGTTTTATATCTTCCGGAGTAATTTCCGGATCAGGGTTAGCCATAGCAAAAATAATCGGATTATTTGCCATTTGACTCACCATATCTTTAGTTACTGCTCCTTTTACCGATAACCCTATAAATACATCAGCATTATTTAAGCTTTCCGCTAAAGTCCTAAACTTGGTATCGCTTGCATATAGCTCTTTCCATTTATTCATACCTTCTAGGCGTCCTTTGTAAACAACACCTTTAGTATCACATAAAATAATCTTTGATTTATCGGCTCCAAGAGCAATTAATAAATCAATGCAAGCAATAGCTGCTGCACCTGCTCCGTTAACTACGATTTTTAGATCTTCAAGCTTGCGATTAGTAAGATACGCAGCATTTATTAGCCCTGCGGCGGTAATAATCGCCGTTCCATGCTGATCGTCATGAAAGACCGGTATATCCATTAAAGATTTTAATTTTTCTTCTATAATAAAACATTCTGGAGCTTTAATATCTTCAAGATTAATACCCCCAAAACTATAACTGAGATACTTCACGGCATTAATAAATTCTTCAGGATCTTCCGTATTCACTTCCAGGTCAATTGCATCAATATCGGCAAATTTTTTGAATAGTACGGCTTTACCTTCCATCACCGGTTTTGAAGCGGCAGCTCCTAAATTACCAAGCCCAAGTACGGCAGTACCGTTAGAGATTACGGCAACTAAATTACCGTAAGCAGTATATTTATATATATCCTCTAAATTTTTAGCAATTTCAAGGCAAGGAGCAGCTACGCCTGGGGAATACGCAAGCGATAAATCTTGCTGAGTAACTAAAGACTTTGTTGCAGAAATAGCGATCTTACCAGGCTTATCTTTTTCATGATATTTAAGGGCCTCAGCATAATTTATTTTATTCATTTCATCCATTTTAGAAATTCCTGTTTTTTTTGTTAATAATGTCATCCCGCGACTTGGTCGCGGTATCTTGTATCATGGATTGTATCCTGAGATCCCGCGATCAAGTCGCGGGATGACATTCGAACTCCCTACCTCATTATATACATAATAATTGATATAGTAACTACCGAGAAAAAAGTAGTAAATGTTATAATCGACGCCATAGAATCAGGATCACCGTCAAGCTGACGAGATAAAACATAAGCCGTACTCGCACATGGAAGGCAGCTATATAATATTCCTACCGATCTATCTAATCCGTCAATAGACATTAACCATAGTACTACTACACTAACTAGAGGAAATGCAACTAATTTAACAAAGCTTGTAAACATTACATTATGTAAAAGCTCTTGTCTAATAGTAAAATTAAGCCCTGCCCCAACATTTAACATACCGATAGCTAAAGCGGCATTAGAAAGGCTATCTAACGTTTTCTTAAGCCCTAAATGTAATTCAAGATTTGAGTAATTAAAAACGAATCCTACTAAACTTGCGATAATTAACGGATTACGCACAATTAATTTCATCATTAAAACAAAACTAGTTCTAATAGTATTAGTAACGGATTTATTAGGGATATAATAAGCGAAAATCATTACCGATAAAATATTGGTAAAAATAATCATATAAGAAGAAATAACAGCGACAATAGAAAGCCCACTAGGACCAAGCAAAGGGCTACTCACCCCAAAAAAAATGTAGCTATTATAACGAATTGATCCTTGAAAAATGGAAGTAAATTGGACTTTATCTATATTGTATTTTTTTTGGTAAATTATAAGACCGATTGATACAAGAATAGTGGATATAATAAGAGCCACTACTAATTTAATTATGGATGCAACGCTTAAGTCGGCAGTAGATACGTAATTAAACAGCATGGCAGGAAATAGTACAAAATACGATAATTTCTCAATACCACGCCAAAATTCTTCTGAAGTTAACCATTTATTTTTGATAATACTACCAAGAAGCGTAATTAAAAAAATAGGTAACGTACTACAAAAAATTTCATTCATTTGTTAATAATGTCATTCCTGCGAAAGCAGGAATCCAGAAAATTATTCTATTAAATCTTTCCATTCAGGATTAGTTTTTTCTATCAATTCTATTTTCCAGCTACGCTTCCACTTTTTTAATGCTTTTTCTCTAGTGAGAGCCTCTTTAATATCAGTAAATTCTTCTGTATAGACAAGCTTTATAATATTATATTTTGCTGTAAAACCCTTTACTGTCTTTTGTTTATGCTCATAAGCACGACGTATTATATTATTGGTGACACCAATACATAAAGTACCATTTCGATTAGAGCATAATATATCTATTTATTTTTACTGGATTCCTGCCTAGGCGGGGATGACATATAACCTACAACTTTTCTTCAATTAATCTCATCGTTTCTTTTATACCGTAAAGCTTTATAAAAGTCCCAAGTCTTGGACCTTCATTCTGCCCAAGCAATATTTGATATAAATCTTTGAAGTAATCACGCAGATTTTCATACCCTGCTTTCATTCCTATATCATATATTGCTTTCTGAATTGCTTCAGCCTCGGTTTGATCAGATATATCAGATAACATATCTAATATATCACGTAAAATAACCTTATGCTTTTCAGAAGGAGCTAAATATGATTTATATGCTTTAATAAAGTCATTATAATATCTTATAGCAAATCCTGCTAAGTGGTCAAGGTAAGGAGTAGTATTTGGGGTTGCTTTTGGCTCATATTTGCTAATAAATCCCCAAAGTACCGATTTATCCGAAGGATTACACACAGAAGTAAGATTTAAAAGCAACGAATAGGTAATTCCAAAAGTCTCAATTTTTGGGACATTTCTGTGATGTATGTGATAAACGGGGCTTGCAAAACGCTTTGCCCTATCCTCTTCTAAATGATATTTCTGATTAAAAGTAATATATTCATCAACATTTTTAGGAATTATATCAAAAAACAAACGCTTAGCTCTAGTCGGATTTTGATACATAAATAATGCCATACTTTCAATAGGAGCATATTTAAGCCAATCATCCACACTAATACTATTACCTTTTGATTTCGAGATTTTCTCACCGTTTTCATCTAAGAATAGCTCATAACATAACTGCACCGGTGGCTTGCCTCCTAGGATTCGGCAAATTTCCGAATAAAGACGAGCATTTGCCAAATGGTCTTTACCATACATTTCGTAATCGACTTTAAGAGCAGCCCAACGCATACCAAAATCTGGCTTCCACTGTAATTTACAATGCCCTCCCGTTACCGGTACTTCTATATAATTACCGGCATCGTCTTTATACGTAACTGTCCCTGCTTTAGCATCCCATTTTTCTATAGGTACTTGCAGTACCTTACCTGTTTTCGGGCATATAGGCATGAAAGGTGAATAGGTAGCCTTTCGCTCTTCTCTAAAAGTCGGTAGCATCAGCTCTATTATCTCGTCATATTTCTCAAGCACTCTTATTAACATCTCATCAAACATACCGGCTTTATAACAGTTAGTACTACTATAAAATTCATACTCAAAGCCGAATTTATCAAGGAATGAGCGAAGCTTTGCATTCATATAATGCCCATAACTTTCACATTCTTTGAATGGATCAGGAATAGAGGTAAGTGGCATATCCATATACTGTACTACCATTTCAGGGTTTGGGATATTACTTGGCATTTTACGAAGCCCATCCATATCATCGGAAAAGCAAATTAGCTTAGTCGGAATATCGGATAATTGCTCAAATGCTTTCTGCACCATCACCATACGAGCATTCTCACTAAAAGTACCGATATGAGGTAAACCTGAAGGACCGTAACCCGTTTCAAATAATACATACCCCCTCTCAGGAATTTTACCGTTTAAGCTGTCTAATATCTTCTTAGCCTCGACAAAAGGCCAAGCATTTGACTTAATAGCATCTTCCCAAATTTCTGACATTTATTTTTCTTGCACTTTAATTAATAATCAGTGACAATATACTAAATTTATTTATTTGTAAAATATCACTTGAATTTTTTACGATTTTGAAGCATAAACTAGCGTCATTGCGAGGAGCAAAGCGACGTGGCAATCTCGTCAAACTTCCTGAAATTGCCACGCTCCTTTCAGTCGCTCGCAATGACATTAAGAATAAAAAACCCATGCCATTTAATACTATTATAAATTACATCCGAAAAGATAGCTATAAAGTTCTACATTTAGGGCTGATTGCAATTTCTATAATAGCACTTGCTACCGCTTATATTGCTGAGTATATATTCCATTATACACCCTGCCCTTTATGCGTTTACGAGAGATTTCCCTATTTAACGCTAATCAAAATTTGCTTAACTGCTTTAATCATCAGACAGTTAAGTAAGTATACTTTAATATTCATTCTCCTAACTATCCTTAGCTCTTGCATATTATCAACCTATCATAGCTTCGTAGAAAGAGGGATAGTACAACCCAGTAGCCTTTGCTCATCAATGATCCGTATCCCGAAAGGCTTGTCTATACAACACATCAAGCAAATGTTTTATAGTCAGCCAATCACTTCCTGCACTAAACCCGCCATCAAAATCCTTGGTATTTCCATGACGGAGTATAATCTGCTCTTAAATATCGGTCTTCTAATCTGTTTACTCCTCGTTTGGTTTTATCCAAAATCTAATAAATAGTTAAAATTTGGTCATTATAAGAAAGCTTTGCTTGCATAGATTAGAAGTGCGTGTGATACCATCCCAACTTTGTTGCATGGATACTAAATCATCATTGCGAGCGAACATAGAGAGCACAGCAATCTAGAAAAAATAATAAAAATTCTGATTTACAGAATTTTTTACTGGATTGCTTCGTCAATTGCTATGCAATTTCCTCGCAATGACGACTCGGTATCCACGCAGGCAATGCCTATGCGGGAATGATATTACTGCAAATATTAAATTTGATTAATCATTAATTAAAAAATTAATATTTAGTTTGCAAAAATTAAAAATATTATGTATAATGCTCGCACGACAAAATAATATTTAAACTTAAAAAGGATATTTATATGATGAATCAACAAATTAATACAAAACTTCCAAACGGAAGTACAGTTTTACATAATGCGGCACGTATAGGAAATGTAAATAATGTTAGACTTTTACTTTCACAAGGGGCAGATGTTAACGCTACAGACGCAGAAGGTAAGAAACCTTTAGAATATGCTTCTAACCCAGAAATTAAAGAATTATTAATTAATTCTGCTAATGCACGCTTAGCACTTCCTGAATTTAAAGCAGAACAAAGACTTGCTGAGATGAAGAAAAATATTAAAAATGAGGACGATAAGAATAAACTTAATTAATGGATTAATTATGAATCCTGAATTTTATTCTGATATGGATGAAGCTACCATAGCGAAATTAATAGAAAAGCTTTTTAATTACAATATTAACGATAATAATCCCGTAACAGCTCTGGTAGCAGCAGCATCAATAACAACAACTACTACAGTAACACCGCTAGAGGAGGATGTACGTGCACCGGATCCTGAAAGATACGACACCTTAATTGAAGCCGAAGACAACCGTACACCGCTTAGTATAGCAGCTTCAGCCGGGAATGCAGATATTGTTAAAGAATTAATTGAGAAAGGTCATGATGTCAATGCTAAGGATGAAAAAGGAAATACAGCTTTATTTTATGCAAGCACTAAAGAAATAGCTCAAATTTTATTAGATAAAGGGGCAAGTTTTGAAGTTGAGAATGAGTATCTATACTCACCTATACATTATGCAGCAATAATAGGAAATAAGGAGCTTTTTACTTTTTTACTTGAAAAAGGAGTGGATGTTAATACTAAAGATGGAAATGGGCGTATACCTATACATTATGCAACTTATTCTAAACAGCACGAAATAACTCAAATTTTATTACAGTCCGATAGTGAAATTGATACAGTAGATAATTATGGCGGCACACCTTTTTTCTATTTACTACTAAAGCATGAATCAGGTCAAAATAAGACGTTACTGGACTTCTTTTTAAATAATAACGTTAATCTTAACATTAATGCGTGTGGTGAGTCAATTTTTAATCATGCGTTACAATCAAAAGATAAATGGTTACTTGAGAAGTTAATATCTAAAGGTGTTAATATAGGAAAAGGCATTCTATTTGCGTGACCCATTCGATCACAGTATAGAGGAGCTTGTAAAGATAGGTGTTGATAAAGAAACGATAGTTTACGCATTAAAAAAATATAATTCTCATATTGATGAGCAAATAAAAATTAACACTATACAAAAATACTTAGGTGAGAAATCAGCCAAAGATTATAAAGACATGAATGTTGACGATTATAATTATGATGCACCGACTCAAGAAGAGTTAGCAAAAAATACAAAAGAAACATTATTAAAGGATATTATGCAACGTCTTCAAAAAGGTGAAGATAAGGATGGTATTATTAATACAATATTTGAGCTTAGTATTGATAGTGCTACAAAAGAAGAGTTAATAGATAAAGTTATAAATTATGACTTTAATGATAATAATTCTGTAGCAGCTCCGGCGATAGTAGCTTCAGTAGCGGTCACACCTGCACCGGTCGGTGGCTACACAAGTACCGACTCGTGCCATAGAGGAAACAGAAGACAGATTATCTGCCGATATAAAAAAGCGTCTTTTTAATGGTGAAGATCCCATGAAAGTTATGAGCTCATTAGAATACTATCCTGATATCTCGCCAACGAAAATAGAAGAATTAACAAATTATATTTATTTGTACTAGTTAGGAGTTGATCTGACAGTAAGAAGTTGTTGGGTACAAAAAAAAAGATATACTCGTACCCGGCAAAAATTTAACAACCTCTAAAAAAAGGAGACTGTCAGATGACAATATACCAACAAAAAATAATAAAGCCAAGAATTGGTTTATTACAACTAGCAGAACAACTAGGTAACGTATCGCAAGCATGTAAAGTAATGGGTTATAGCCGAGATACATTTTACCGCTATAAAGAGCTTCATGAACAAGGTGGAGAAGAAGCGCTATATGAGATGAGCAGAAGAAAGCCTTGTTTAAAGAACCGAGTACCAGCAAGTGTTGAAGATGCTATAGTTAATATTACAGTTGAATATCCCGCTTATGGTCAAGAACGTACAGCTAATGAGCTACGCAAGAAAGGAATAATTATTTCAGGAGGAGGCGTAAGATCAGTTTGGCTTCGTCATGATTTAGAAAATTTTAAGAAACGCTTAAAAGCTTTAGAAAATAAGGTAGCAAGCGACGGTATTATTCTAAATGATATACAGTTAACAGCTCTTGAAAAAGTAAAAAACAAACGTGAAGCAAGCGGTGAGATTGAGAGTTTACATCCCGGTTATCTTGGTTCTCAAGATACCTATTATGTAGGGAATATAAAAGGTATAGGACGTATTTATCAGCAAACTTTCGTTGATACTTATTCTATTGCTATTTGTAAACTTTATACAGAAAAAACAGCTATAACGAGTGCAGACCATCTTAACGATAGGGTTATACCATTTTTTGAAAGCTATAATATTCCTCTGGTTCGGATATTAACAGATAGAGGAACGGAGTATTGTGGCAAGCCTGAGCATCATGCTTATCAGTTATATCTTGGTATTGAAAATATAGATCATTCTAAAACTAAAGCCTATAGTCCTCAAACTAATGGGATATGTGAACGATTCCACACAACTATGCAAGAAGAATGTTATCACATTTTATTCCGCAAAAAGTTTTATTCTACATTAGAAGAGCTACAAACTGATATAGATAACTGGCTTGTAGGTTATAATAATGAAAGAACTCATTCAGGTAAACATTGTTACGGTAAAACGCCAATGCAAACTTTTAAAGATTCTCTTTATATTGCAATTAATAAAAATATTGATAATATAGAGACAATATCAGACAACTTGACCTTAACTTATCAAGCTGCCTGATTACTCAATACTGTCAGATCAACTCCTAACTAGTACAATTTATTGAATTATAATATCTCTTTCTGTTCTTTCAAAGAAAAACTTAGTGGTTTTAGGTAGTCTAGTACTACCTTACCACTATCTAGTACTATAAGCCTTTTGCCGTAATTTACGGCATCTTCCAAATTATGCGTGATCATAACGGAAGTCATCTTATGCTTCTCAATAATCTCTGCTGTTTTTTTCATCACTTCCAAAGAAGCTTTCGGATCTAAATTTGCCGTATGCTCTCTAGAAATAATATTTTAGGCGGATGAGCTATGCTAAGGGCTAGGAGTATAATCTGCTTTTCTCCGCCGGAAAATTTACCTAACGACTGTGAAAATAAAAGCAAAAAGCGTTTAGGCGAACCTGTAAGCTCTAACACCTCGCTACTTGTTAACCGTTCATTACTAGGGCATCTACTTTCCCATAGAGTAATATTGTCCTCAAGCGTTAGCTCGGTAAATAGCCTTTCTTCAGCCTTTTGTGTTAATGTAACCAGAGTAGAAGCTTTCTTAGCTTTAGGTATTTTATCGATTCTGATTTGATCTAAAAATACTTTCCCGCTAGTCGGTTTCAAATAACCGGCAAGTATTTTAGCTAAAGTAGACTTACCGCTACCGTTATGACCCAATATTACAACAAACTCTTCTTTAGCAATATTTATAAGTAGTTTCCGCAATTATAGGCTCACTTCTTTCCTTAACTTTGAACTGTATCTTTTCTGCATATAAATAAGGTTTCATAATTTTGTCTTTTTAATTGAAAAACCGTGCTAGGTGTCATACCATGGCTTGACCACGGTATCTAGAAAAAAATTTAAAAATACTGGATACCGCGATCAAGTCGCGGGATGACAATAAGTTTATTGGATTCCCGCTTTTAGCTAGGAATGACATTACAGTATTACTTCTTACCCACCGTACTCAATGAAATAAACAATACTATCCCTAATATAAGCTTAAGGTTTATGGGATCAATGCTAATCCGGAGTAAACTACTAAGAGCAATAAAGTAAAATAATATATCTATAAAACAAGAGAATATCTCTTTAAACGCATTAAAATTATTAGCATGGATTAAAATATGATGCCCTATAACAATTGCACCGATACCGACTAGTGCTACCCCAAAACCCATATTATTATAATATCAGCAAAACCGTTTACTTGTGCAGATAGAGTACCGGTTAAAGCAGCAAGGCAATTACTTATGCTAAGACCGATAGTATGGTAAAGCTCGGCAGGTTTTCCTAAATTAATCAGTAAATCTTTATTAAAACCAAAAGCTCGTAGCAATAAACCGAGCTTACCTTTCAATAAAATTATAACTGCAAATATAATAAGATAATTGATTATTATTAAAGGCACTAACCAATTTTCGAGATCTAATATAGATAACAGAGTCGGCATACCAAGAACCGATATATTAGGGCACTGCATAATTTGTAAGTTCACGGAATAAAGCATAAAACTTGCAAGTATTCCGGCTATAAGTCCGTTAATACGGTTATTCTTCTACATAAAACTAACTATACTGCCGATAATTCCCCCTGCTATTACGGCAAATATTAATGCAGGAAATAATCCAAATGAAAGGCTACGGGCAAAATACCACTGCACCAAGCACGCAAGTACTGTCTACGGTAAGATCGGTAATTTTCAGAATTTGATAACTTAATACATCCCTAAAATAAGCGGCAGCATTATTAAGGATTGCTCAAGAGCAGCAACTAAAATGTTCATGTTACTACTCTTCAAGTTCTTTACGAATAAAAGGAATTACGGATAAATTTTCTTTAGTAAGAATATCTTGTTTAACAAAAGATCTAAGATTAACAAATAAAGTTAAGGCTTTCATATCTCCAAATGGAATATTTTTCGGTTCTATTCCTTGCAAGATTTTTTTTGCCATTAAACCTGCTTCTACGCCTATTTGCTTTTCTTGCACTCCTACAGCAATAGTCGCGCCCCGCTAATTACCGAACCTTCATCGGAAGCAATGATCGGAATACGGCGTTTAAATATTGCATAAAGTTGTTGCACGGCTTGAAAAACCCACTCGATGTCATTACCGCGTAGGTGGGAATCCAGAAAAATAACCTCAATATGGATACAGGAGCTATATGAGCATTTCCTTCTCGGTTTACAGTTACTTCACCAAGACCGACTAAATCATGTTTTAAATCTAAATCTGGATATCTTAATTTTATATCCTTAAGGAATTTACATAATTGCCCTATTTGCTCTTCAGGAAAATCACTTTTTGCATCATTAATAAGCATATTCCCAATATCAAAAACTTATTAACACCTATTTCTCCTTTCCAAATACTCTTACCGGCATAAAAAGCTTGATCTGTTAAATCATTATGATATTCTTTTTGAGTCCCATCCTTATCAATTATGTAATGAACACTTGCACCTCGCTCATCCAATACTTCACGAGCAGACTTAATATCCTTGCTTACAGAATTAAGTAATTACTACACAGGTAGGTTTTACTCCTTCCGGTCTTGGAGCCATATATTTACCGTTTGGACTATTTGTATTACTAATACCGTTATTTTCTATAGCTTTACTTTTACTCATAAATTTCCTCCAATATATTTAATAATTGTTAATGGTTCAGAATTTACTAAACCTTAACAAGGGTTAATACTTTGGCAATGCTAAGTCAATGAAAATTTAAATATTATTCACAAGGTATCGATACTGATCTGACAAGTTCAATTATTATTTTTCTAATATTTGGATTTTGTACTCTAGTAAATGCTCTAGTTAACGATAAAAGTTCTCTTTCCATAGTCCTTGATAATTCTTTATAATCAAAAGAGACGTCATTTTCATATTGCCCTTCTTCTTCAGCAATATTATTTAAGAAATCACTTTCTATTTCTTTGAATAGATATTCAATTTTATTATTAGAAGTATTTTCATCGTCAGTTTTTAACTTTTCTTCTTCAGAACTATTAAAGAAATATTTTAAAGGCGTATTTAAAACTTTTGCAAAAACATATAACCTACTTATAGGTATATTACTTAAACCTTCTTCATATTTTTTAACTTGGAGAGCACTAATGTCTAAAGCTTGCCCTAATTCTTTTTGGCTAATATCTACAGCAAGACGTCGTTCTTTTAAACGTTCACTTGCGAGTTTGTCCGGATGTTTTATTGAATCATTCATTTTAACAATAAGCTTAAATTATTATAAATTAATTATTATAAAGTCTATTCAATTTTAAATGTAGTATATATATTACTTTATATTTAATCAAGTAACTTTATTAAAAACTTAATATAATAATGCTAAAACCCTTTAGTTATCAAGAATCAAGGCTAATAAATAATTAATTAAAAGTATAAAAACGATGAGTAATAGAATAGTAAAATTACTGAATTGCGAGAATATAGTAGGAGAGATTAGTTTTTTAGGAATTAAACCTTGGGTATAATTTATTTCATTTAGATTTAGTTTTTTTATTGTTCTGCCAAAAGGATCTACTATAGCTGAAATACCGTTATTCGCTACTCTAATCATAGGTAAACCGTTCTCTACAGCTCTACTTCTACTAATATGAAAATGCTGATATGGACCGCTTGATTTACCATACCATGCATCATTTGTAATATTAATTATTACATCGGCTATTTCATTATTCGTCTGTACAAAATCAGGAAAAATAGATTCATAACAAATTAAAGGTTTAATTTTAAGGTTATATTTTTCAAGATAAACAAGCCCTCCGTCTCCTTCTTTATAATCAATTAAACCGTGAGTTAATTTTTTAAACGGTAGTATCTTTTTAAGAGGCATATACTCACCGAAAGGTACTAAATGTGATTTATGGTATTCAAATAATTTATGATCATTTTTATCAAGAGCATACATAGCTGAGTAAAGTTCAAACTCATCACCTTGTTTTTTATTATCCGAGATCCCTCCTGTTATCAAAATAGCATTTGTAGAATTTAGCATTTTTAATAATTCTGATTTAACTTGCGGTATATCATCAGGTACTACTAATGCTGCTTCAGACCAAATAATTAAATCGGTAGGTTCCGAATTTTCCGATAAATTAATATGTAGCATTAAATTATGCCAAAATTCTTCTTCATTCCATTTTTCGGTTTGAGGGATCGAAGGCTGCACTAATCGC
This sequence comes from Rickettsia helvetica, assembly GCF_963970025.1. Classification (NCBI taxonomy): domain Bacteria; kingdom Pseudomonadati; phylum Pseudomonadota; class Alphaproteobacteria; order Rickettsiales; family Rickettsiaceae; genus Rickettsia; species Rickettsia helvetica. The sequence continues at coordinate 942,322 of NZ_OZ018776.1, read as the reverse complement.
ACTTTTATATCAGTGAAATTTGTATGGTTATTACTTAGCCTTACTGCTCCGTAAATGACAATTACGGTTAATACTAGGACTGAACTAGCTAGTAATATTTTTAACTGAGTAAATTGCTTGCTAAATAAAGGATAAGCGGAAGTGGCAATATATATAACTATAAAACTAAGCCCATATATCCCTATTATACTTAAAGGCTGTATTAAAATATCTGAAAACGAAAAAGCATAACCGATCAAATTCCAAGGAAGACCGGTAAAAATCCATGAACGTACCCACTCAAATAATACCCAACATAAACAGAATATAAATTGGTAATATTTATTATTTTTAGCAAAAAAACTAAGCGTGCAACTTGCAGATATAAAGAAAGCTAAAACTATAGGTAGTCCAAATAACGCAAAAGGAATTGCCCACCAAAAATCTATAATATAAACGCTAACACCGATACTTATCCAATATATTCCACTTAAAAAATGCCCAAAACCGAATAAATAACCAAATTTTGCAGCTTCTTGCCAATTTTCGGATTTTTGAACTATATAACATAAGTAAGATAACGTTAATAATGCCGGTATAAAGAAAGTCGGAGCAAAAACTAAACCGCTTAACATACCTAGCAGTAAACACATGATTTTAGGTTTATACATTTTTATCGATTATTTGTTTACAAAATAATACATCATGCTATCATTTCAGCAAGTTTTAATATAATGAGTAAATAAATGACTACAGGGTTACTACAAGGAACAAAAGGCTTAATTACAGGTATTGCAAATAATATGTCAATATCGTGGGCGATTGCACAGCTTGCTAAAAAACACGGTGCCGAACTATGGTTTACTTATCAATCGGAAGTACTAGAAAAACGAGTTAAACCGCTTGCTGAGGAAATAGGTTGTAATTTTGTTAGCGAACTTGATGTTACGCATCCAAAATCAATTAGTAATTTATTTGATGATATAAAAGAAAAATGGGGTAGTTTCGATTTCTTACTTCACGGTATGGCTTTTGCCGATAAAAATGAATTAAAAGGACGTTATGTTGATACTAGCTTAGAAAATTTTCATAATTCTTTACATATATCATGTTACTCTCTTTTAGAACTCTCAAGATCCGCAGAAGCCTTAATGCATGACGGCGGAAGCATTGTGACATTAACTTACTACGGTGCTGAAAAAGTTATACCTAATTATAATGTAATGGGGATTTCTAAAGCTGCACTTGAGGTTAGTGTAAAATATCTAGCAAACGATTTGGGAGAAAATAATATTAGAGTAAATGCTATTTCGGCAGGACCTATCAAAACTTTAGCATCTAGTGCAATAGGTGATTTTAGTACTATGCTTAAATCTCACGCTGCAACCGCACCGTTAAAACGTAATACTACCCAAGAAGATGTAGGAGGAGCAGCAGTATATTTATTTAGTAATTTATCTAAAGGTGTTACCGGTGAAATTCATTATGTAGATTGCGGTTATAATATTATGGGAAGCAATAAATTATTGTAGGAATTGATATCATTCCCGTGAGGCATTGTTACGTGGACCAGTTTTCGTCATTGCGAGGAAAATTACGGAGTAATTGACGAAGCAATCCAGTAAAAAATGCTAAATTTAGCATTTTTTTATTATTTTTTTTGGATTGCCACGCAGCCTATGGCTGCTCGCAATGACGATTTGGTATCCACGCAACAATGCCTTCCCGTGAAAGCGGGAATCCAGTAAAACCTATAAAAAACAAGAAGTTTTTTATAGGTTTATTTTTTCAAATATGTAACGTAATATTTATATCAATATTAAGGTTATTTTTTTCTGGATTCCTGCTTTCGCAGGAATGACATACAAAACCGCGTAATAAAATTACCCCTTAGTATGACTTCTTTTTTTGAGGTGTTTAGATTTTGCCTGAGCCTTTTTAACCTCTGACGGCAATGTGCCAGATTATTTAATCTATTTAACTCTTTTGAGATTTATTTTAACTGTTCTTGTACTTCTATCTTTAAAGGAGTATGAGAATTTTTAATTTCACTATTTATTATTTTTCCTATTTTCTTAAGATTTTCTTTAGAAATGGAATATGATTTTGTACCTATATAATTAACAATCTTTGACCACCAAGTTTGTCTTTTATGTAATCCGTGATATATTAATCTACTAAATCATTTTTTTTGAATGTTAATATATAATCAGAAGCTCCTTCTAAGGATTTAGATAAATGCCTTTTTATTTCTCCTCGTCTCTTATCTTCAATATTTACCTTTTTGTCTTTCTCAAGTGTTGTTATTGCTTTTTCAATTATTGAAGATATCTTAGTCTCTTTTCCTTCATTTGCTTTATTTTCTAAATTTTCTTTGGTATTAAAATGTATATTGGTTCCTATTTTAGCATCTATTAATTGTTTAACATACTTACCGTTAGGATCTTGTATTTTTCGCTCTATCTCAGCACATTTTAAACCTAATTTTGTATATATCTCTGATCCCCCCTTGGAAAAGTGGAGTATATAATAAAAAATTAACACTTTGGGCTATTCTACTATCTACTAAATCTTTAGGATCTCTTTTGGGATAAAATTTTTCTTGTAAAATACGATAATGATCTAATATTTCCTGTGTTATATCTTTTATATCAAGAGATTGTAATTCCCCTTTAGCATTAAATTTTGCTTTCATACCTGAGCGTTTTGCTTCCAATAATAATATTTCTTGAAAAACTTTATTATTAGGAGTACGACAAACAAAATTAGGATCATTATCCGGCATGAATTCATTTGCATTTTCCATTATTGCTTGATTGAGTTTATGTAATTGCTCTTTATTAAGCTTTTTATCTAAAAAACTTATAAAAGCTTCTCTTTGTTTTTGCTTACTTGCAGTACTAAAAGCCTGCTGCATCTTTTGCACAACACCAAAATCAAAATTTTCGTTACCTATTTCTTTGATAACTAAATTTACTAAATTTTTTGCTTCAGTATTCACTATTTCTTTTTTATTTTTTGTAGCCATATTTAGTATTAATCTAACCTATAATTATTTAAATATTAATTATAGATTAAATTAACTTCTAGATGTTTTTACTATATGTTATAATCAAAACTTTAAGATAGTACCTAGAAAGTCATACTAGGCATTCGCTATTTCCTAGAATTTCTATTGATTCTATTGTTTCATTATTTGATTGACTATGCATTACTAAATCTAAAATATTTGAAGCTACTAAATTATTAATATAAACACCTTGTACATCATTTAATACATAATCCACCACTAATAATTTAGAATCAGCAGAAGTTCCGTATAATGCCATTTTTTCCTCAAATAATTTTTTAAATATATCTAATTCAAGTAATTCTTCACATACAGCATGTTCTTTAATATCTCTACTTACAAATAAACCCATTATGCTTAGTGCTAAACTATTTTTAATATAAAATTCTTTTAAGCATTCAATACAACTCTCAAAAAAATTTAGTTTTTCAAAAGGAATTTTGAAATCAGGTAATAATTCTTGATATAATTTTCTCTGCAATTCCTCTTCTTCAATTAGTTTTTCAAAAGGAATTTTGAAATCAGGTAATAATTCTTGATATAATTTTTTCTGCAATTCCTCTTCTCCAAATTTTTTCAAATAAAAATTATCAATTAATAGCTTGTAAAGCTCAAGTACCCCGTTAGGAAAGTTAATTTTCAAAGTTCCTTTTTTATCAATTTCTACAGTAAACTTGTTTCCTTTTGCTTCTAAATATATTAGATCTCGAAATATACTATCCTCTTTTGTTCTACGAAGTAAAAAAGCTGAATCTTTAGAATCAACTAAATCTAAAGCATGTTCCATTATTTTTTCATTAAGCTTATGTAACCTATTGTTAGATACCATCTGTTCTACATCTGCTAGAAAAGATTTTTTATCATCTACTTTTAATTTCCTTAAATTTTCTAGCACCTCTAAAGTTATTTCTCCTTGTTGAATTTTTTTAATTAACTCATAATAGTTGCTAGATTCTACTGCTTGATTTTTGTATCCTAACCCAGAATCAACATTGAATCCTGCTTCTTTCTTTTGATCTAATCTAGGATATTCTTTTTTAATTTCTCTAGGTTTACGAATACAAGAGATCATAATTTCTTTTAACTTCATATAATTTATTCCTTAAATTAAAAAGGTACATTATATTTAGTTAAAAAATATTAACAAGCACTTTATAAAAGATTAAGATAAATTAATTTTTATTGAGGGGGTGATGCAATAATGCTTTTTTTAGATGATTAGTTTGAAGATGAGTATATATTTGGGTAGTGGATATATCAGCATGACCGAGTAGTTCTTGAATAACTCTTAAATCTGCTCCGCCCTCAAGCAAATGACTTGCAAAACTGTGACGTAATATATGCGGAGAAATATGCTCAGGGTTAAGTCCTGCATAAAGGGCGGTAGATTTTAACAGAATCGCAAAATTTTGCCTAGTCATATAACCCGCTAAAGCTGATGAGGGAAATAAATAAATTAGATTTTTTGGTTTAGCTTTATTCACAAAAACATCTCTAACTGCAAGATATTTAGCAATACTGACAACTGCCTGCTCGTTTATTACTATGACTCTTTCCTTATTACCTTTACCGAGTACCGAAAATATTTTTCTTACTTCTCCTTTAGACGTTTTATTAGTCAGAATATCAGCAAGCTTAAGACTAACAAGCTCCGAGACTCTAAGACCGCTGGCATAAAGCAAATGAATCATCGCATTAAGTCTGATCCCTTCCGGCGTAACGTCTTTGGAGCAATATTCAAGTAGCGATTTAATTTGATCTATAGACAATATTTCGGGAAGTTTATTTTGATATTTCGGTAAATCTATGTTAAGAACCGGATTAAAAGCGGTATGGTTTTCGCTAATTAAAAATTCGTAATAACTTTTTATAGTTGAGATTTTTCGATTGATAGAACGAGCTTGCAAATCATTACCCGCTAAATACTCAATCCAATCTCTAATATTTTCCGTAGTGGTATTTAATTCTGATATTTTTTGTTTAGCAAGATAATTTTGAAAATCGAATAAGTCACGCTTATAGCTAAGTATGGAATTTTTTGATAATGCTCGCTCGGCTAAAAGCATTTCTAGGAATTGCGCAATAAATTCCATAAGATTTTTTAATTTCTATAATGGAGGCCAGGGTCGGAATCGAACCGACGAATAGAGGATTTGCAGTCCACGGCATTACCACTTTGCTACCCAGCCTAGGTTGTTTTTATGGTGTCTATCGTCATTGCGAACGACTGTAAGGAGCGTGGCAATCTCATGAAGCAGCATACAATTCCTGAGATTGCCACGTCAAGGCTTCGCCTTGCCTCGCAATGACGTTTTTAAAGCCACTACTAAACTGCAACAATACTACCAACATCCATACAAAAAAGCAACTATTTTTATATTAAACTCCTAATCCTTGCGGGCTGTTTTAGCGATTTATCCTTCATAAAATTCAGGAACTGGCTAACTGAATCTACTATATCGTCATTTTTAATATGAGGAAAATTCAGTAATTCCTTTAAAATTATGCTTGATTGCTTGGGTATTAAAACACTACCTGATTGCAATAAAGGGACTACCGAGGCAAATCTTGTAACTTTATCAAGTCTTGGCTTAATCCCGATCACTCTAATATTATCGCCTAAAAACCCTATATCTTGAATCAATTGTTGACCGCTTGCTTTATCTTCTATTAAGATAAATCTCGGTTTATACTCGTTTGCTAATTTTTCCGTCAAATTCTTAAGCTCAGGATAATTAATTTTTTTCCGTACTAATGATACTAGATAATATTTCTGCTCAAGAATCCCCCATATAGTGCAAACACTATAATCGGAATCTTCGGAAATCTTAATTGCTGTATCCCAGCTTTACACAAAATAATCAAATCTTGAAGGTAAATTTTCATAAAAACTAATATCTTCCACATTAAGTAGCGATGACCCTGTAGCTATAGGTTCTTGCAAATATTGAGCATTATAATTATAGTTACCTACTTCCTGCTCTAATTTCATTAAGTAATCAAAAGGTTCTTTATAGCTATCTAAAATCTCACCGCTAAAATAGCTATATTCTTTTTCTCTGTTATTAGCTGTTAATTTAAAAGAATAGTCTTGAGGAGCAATTGCCGGAATTTTTAAATGATGCCATGAATTGCTATTATTGTAGATAACCGGATAAATCATCCATATGAAGACGCACTGCATAACTAAAACTATCGCTCCCTTATTACGATTATTTAGTCTGTTAACAAAAGTTTGCTCAAACCAATCTATAACTTTCTTGCGTATTTTATAAGAATGAATTTGCGTAGGATTATGAGGATCATCAATAATTAAGATATCCCTCCCTCACCTGTTGCTGATCCTCCAACCGATGTTGCAAATCTAAAGCCGTTAGCAGTCGTTAAAAATTTACTTTTTTGATTATGGGTTTTACTAAGGATAGTACTTGGAAAAAGTTCCTTATACCAATCAGAATTTAAAATAAACCGACAATCTAGTGAGTGTTTAATGCTAAGTATTTGAGAATAGCTGGCAGCCATAATCCTTTTGGTAGGATCATCCCCAAGTAGATAAGCAGGCCACTAACACAAATAGATTTTAAACTCCTTGGCGGTATATTGATTATTAAACGATTAATCTCACCGCTTTGTACAGCATTTAAATAATCAGTAATTATTCTTATATGTTTACTTGGATAATACTCCGTTCCTGGGTTAATAGTATTAAATACCTTAATTATAAAACTGTGAAAATCCTGTCGTAAAATAGAATTTAAGAGTTCTTTAGAGTGGATCATATTGTTTACTTTATTCGTCATTGCGAGAAGAAACTATAAGTTTCAACGAAGCAATCTCAGGAATTCTCCCAAGATTGCCACGCTCCTTGCAGTCGCTCGCAATGACATTAAAACCTTATCATAAATTATCATTGCCATTAATCCCCTATAGTATATAATTTTGAAAAATAATATGTTTATTTATGAAATTACTAAAAATTATTTTTATCATTACTATATGCATTAATTTTCCTATATTCGCAGAAAATTTAGAGTCGGTTACTACAACCGAAGATATTGAAAATGACGTATTTATCCCTCTTGATGAAAATCATCCTATTTTAAATCCAAACGATAATATTAATAATAGTTCTGAATTTAAGAATTATACAAATGGTAAAATTATTGCTCTAAATAAAATTACTGCTACTTCTGAAGAAATTAATTTTAAAGTTGGAGAAGAAAAATATTTCAGTAATATAAAAATCAAATTACATAAATGTATAAAAAATCTTGATCCGTATAATGAAGATAATTATTTGTTGATGACCATAACGGAATATAAAATAGACGAAGATCCTAATTTACTTTTCCAAGGGTGGATGATTTCTTCAAGCATTTCACTTTCAACGTTTGAACACCCAATCTACGAAATTTTTGCTAAAGATTGTTTTTAGATGCAGTATTTAATCACTAGCTTAATATTTTTAATTCCAAGTCTTGGTATGCTTACGGGCTTATCGGTTGCAACTACTGTTACAATTTTTTTGTTAATGTTATTTCTGCAGGGTATCAATCGTCATTGCGAGCGACTAAAAGGAGCGTGGCAATCTCATACAACAGGACTCTTGAGATTGCTTCGTCAAAACTTACAGTTTTTCCTCGCAATGACGATAAAAACTGAACTATTATTCACTACTTGGTGCTTTATATCTTGTTTATTCACAATTCATCCTATTAATAGCTTAGCTACTTTTACTCAAGTTTTCATACTCTTATTTCTTGGCTTTGCAGTGAGTAATTCTGCTCCTTTTCAAAATCGCTTACAGCTTAAAAAAGCCTTAATATTCGGAATTCTCACAGCAATATTATTATTCTTCATCGAATATTCTTCTCATGGATTTTTAACAAGAATATTCAAAGCTAGTTTTGGCTTATATATGTTAGATCGGGGCTGTGCTTTACTTTCAATTACTGTTTGGGTAGCGGTTATAATTTTACTCTCTAACGGTAAAAAACGACATGCATTAATGCTATATATATTAGTGCTTTATTTATTAAGTATTTCCGATAGTTTAGCAAGTTTTTTAGGCTTCGGTATAGGCGGAATAATATTTATTTTAACAAGATTTATGAAGCCGATATTTTTCAAATTAATCGCAATAAGTTTAATTACCGGCTCGTTACTATTTCCTGTTATAGCCAAACAAATAGAACCACGAGATTTATCTGAAAGATATTTAACAACTCAAGCATCGGCTGCTCATCGTTTATTTATTTGGCATTTTGTCGCAAACAAAATCATTGAAAAGCCGATTTTAGGCTATGGCTTTGCTTCTTCTAAATATATCAAAGTCAATGATAGTGAAATGATCGATTACAACGGAGAAAAATGGCATCCTTTACCACTTCATCCTCATAATAATATATTACAAATTACTCTTGAACTCGGTATAATAGGGCTAATATTATTTTTAAGCTTAATCTATAAATACTTAAAACAAATTGATAATATAAAGAATAATAATTTTAGGTCAGCTTCTTATGCATGTTTTATCAATTACTATATTATCGGCATGATTTCATATAATATTTGGCAAATATGGTGGATATCAAGCGGTATTTGGGTACTAGTTTTAATGAAGTTACTAGTTAAACCTGATATTGTCGTTGATAATTGATGCTATTTGAGGTAAATATAGATAAATATAGTGTCATTAAACCTATGTCATTGCGAGCAGCCGTAGGCTGCGTGGCAATCTCGTCAAATATCCTGAGATTGCTTCATCGAATTACTTCGTAATTTTCCTCGCAATGACGAAAACTAATAAAAAACATATGCTACAAAACTCAGAACTTTTACAGGAATATCTACCGATTGCTATATTTTTCGGTATTGCGGTATTGATTTCCGGTTTAATAATGATTCTACCTAACCTATTATCGACAAAGAAATATAATAAAGATAAGCTAGAGCCTTATGAGTGCGGTTTTGAGCCTTTTAGCGATGCAAGATCAAAATTTGACATACGTTTTTACTTAGTTGCTATTTTATTTATTATCTTTGACCTTGAAATTGCATTTTTAGTGCCTTGGGCTATTAGCCTTAATATGATAGGTAAAATAGGCTTTTTCTCAATGATGTTTTTCTTATTCGTACTTATTATAGGTTTTGTGTATGAATGGAAGACAGGAGCTTTAGACTGGTAGTAATATGAAAAATAATTTTTATCAAGAAGATGAATTATTAAACAGTGAGCTTTCTAATAGAGGGTTTTTATTAACTAAAGTTGATGATGTTATAGGCTGGGCGAGAGCTAATTCCTTATGGCCTATGACTTTTGGGCTTGCTTGTTGTGCTGTTGAGATGATGCAGGCAGCAGCAAGTAGATATGATATGGATCGCTTCGGTATGTTATTTAGACCCAGTCCAAGACAGTCCGATCTTATGATAGTTGCAGGAACGCTTACTAATAAAATGGCACCGGCTCTACGTAAAGTATATGATCAGATGGCTGAGCCTAAATGGGTGCTTTCAATGGGTAGCTGTGCTAATGGCGGCGGCTATTACCACTTTTCCTATTCGGTAGTGCGTGGCTGTGATAGAATCGTACCGGTTGACGTATATGTCCCTGGCTGTCCTCCTACTGCTGAAGCATTAATTTACGGACTTATGCAGCTACAGAAAAAAATTAAACGCACTACAGGTTTTAAGTATGACGCTAGACAAACTCATTGAAAAGCTTACTGCTAAATCTAGCATCTTAATAACTCCGGTCACGGTTAAAGATTACCTAGCTTATAAAATCGAGCCGAATTTTTTATTACTGTTTTTAAAAGCTTTAAAAGAATCGGAAAAATTACGTTTTACTGTACTTACTGATTTATTCGGTTCTGATTTTCCTGAAAGAGATAAAAGATTTGAAGTAGTATATAACTTACTAAGCTTAAAATTAAATAAGCGTTTAATAATAAAAATAGATATATCTGAAAAAGAAACTATACCTTCGGCAATGAATATATTTAGTGCTGCTTGCTGGTATGAGCGTGAAGTTTACGATATGTACGGGGTAATTTTTGATGGCAATGACGATAAAAGACGAATACTAACCGATTATGAATTTGAGGGGCATCCATTACGTAAAGATTTCCCGTTAACCGGTTATACGCAAGTTAAATATGATGAAAAATTAAAGAAAGTAGCTTATGAACCGGTCGATTTAGACATAGAATATCGTGAGTTTGATTTTAGCTCACACTGGCATAGCCCGACTTACGTATTGCCTGGGGATGAGAAGGCTAGGAAGTAACAAGCGACTGCAAGGAGTGCGGCAATCCAGAAAAAATTATGAAACAACCAACTGTATATATTTAATTGCTAATAAACGAAACGGTACGATTTACGTAGGAGTAACTTCTAATCTTGTCAAACGTATATATGAACACAAAAATAATACAACTAATGGGTTTAGTAAAAAATATGATTGTAAAATACTAGTATTTTATGAAATTCATGAAACTATGGATTCTGCAATAGCTAGAGAAAAACAAATTAAATCAGGCTCAAGAGCAAAAAAGCTTAATTTAATTGAGCAAATGAATGTAAATTGGAAAGATTTATATGATGAAATTATTTAACAACTGGATTGCCGCGTCGCCTACGGCTCCTCGCAATGACGGATACTATGACTAACAACACCAAAACTATAACTCTCAATCTTGGTCCGCAGCATCCGGCAACTCACGGAGTTTTAAGATTAATCCTTGAAATGGACGGGGAAGTAGTAAATAATGCCGATCCTCATATTGGGTTACTTCATCGTGGTACGGAAAAACTTATTGAGCATAAAACATATTTGCAGGCTATACCTTATTTTGATCGCCTTGATTATGTTTCGCCAATGTGCCAGGAACATGCATTTGCTTTAGCTGTTGAGTCGTTATTAGAATGTAAAGTCCCACGAAGAGCTCAGTTTATCAGGGTACTATTCTCAGAACTAACAAGAATTTTGAACCATACTTTGAATATCGGCAGCCAAGCTTTAGATATCGGTGCTACTACTCCTTTATTATGGCTCTTTGAAGAGCGAGAAAAGATCATGGAATTTTACGAGCGTGTTTCCGGCTCTCGTATGCATTCAAACTACTTCAGACCCGGCGGAGTTGCAGAAGATTTACCTGATGGTTTACTTGAGGATATAGATAAGTTTATAGAGCAGTTTCCTCCTAAACTTCAGGATATTGAAAGTCTATTAAATGAAAATAGGTTATGGAAACAACGTTTAGTAGATATCGGTGTTGTGTCTCAAAAAGAGGCAATGGACTGGGGGTTTTCAGGACCGATGCTTAGAGGTTCGGGTATAGTTTGGGATTTACGCAAGTCAAACCCTTATGACGTTTATGATGAAATAGACTTTGAAGTACCGATCGGTAAAAACGGCGATTGTTACGACAGGTATTTCGTTCGTATGCTTGAAATGTACGAATCAATCAAGATAATCAAGCAATGTATAGAAAAAATGCCGAAAGGTGCAGTTAAAACCGATGATCCTAAATTAACACCGCCGACAAGAGCCACAATGAAAGAATCTATGGAAGCAATGATTCATCACTTTAAGCTTTATACTGAAGGTTATAACGTTCCTGCCGGTGAGACTTATAAAGCAGTGGAGGCTCCTAAGGGTGAATTTGGCATATATTTATATTCAACAGGCAATAATAGACCTTATAGATGCCGCATTAAAGCCCCGGGCTTTGCTCATTTGCAAGGACTAGATTTTATGTCTAAAGGTCATTTAATGTCAGATGTTATTACTATTATAGCTACGCTTGATATTGTATTTGGTGAGATTGACCGGTGATTCGTTATTGCGAGCAGGCATTGTTGTATGGATACCAAACTGTCATTGCGAGTGACTGCAAGGAGCGTGGCAATCTCAGGATTTTAGTCCGAGATTGCTTCGTCGAATTACTACGTAATTTCTTCTCACAATGACGATGAAAACGATCCATGCAGGAATAATATAAGAGATATATGAGTACAAATTTTACATTTGATAAGAAAAATTTAAATCTAGCAGAAGAGATTATAAAGAAATATCCGCCGGAGGGTAAAAGAAGTGCAATATTGCCGTTGCTTGATCTAGCACAACGTCAAAACGGCGGTTGGCTGCCTGTGCCTGCTATCGAATATGTCGCAAATATGTTAGAAATGCCTTATATGCGGGCTTATGAAGTTGCAACATTTTATACTATGTTTAACTTAAAGCCCGTCGGTAAATATCATATTCAAGTATGTACTACTACCCCTTGCTGGCTGCGTGGTAGTGATGATATAATGAAGATTTGCGAAAAGAAATTAGGTGTAAAACTCAAAGAAACTACTGAAGATCAAAAGTTTACTTTAAGCGAGATAGAATGTTTAGGAGCATGCGTTAACGCTCCGGTCGTACAAATTAATGACGATTATTATGAAGATCTAACTCAAGAAAAAATGGAAACTATTATAGATAAGCTGCAAAATGAGTAAAATACTCTTATTAATAATAAAGTTCTATCAATATTTCATTTCCCCGCTACTTGGCAATAATTGCCGATTTCGCCCCACTTGTTCAGAATATGCTAAAGAGGCTATAACATTACATGGTAGTCTAAAAGGACTATGGCTTGCTTTTAAAAGAATCATCAAATGCCAACCGTTTTGCAACGGCGGATATGATACCGTTCCAACCTCTATAAAAAATTCTAAACCACTTAATAAAAAAATATAAATTATGTTTATTGTAAATCTTAAATATACCTTAGGCTTAGACCTTTCTTCCGTTGAAAAATTTATTACGGAACATAGAAAATTTTTAGATAAATGTTATGATAAGGGATGTTTTATTTTATCAGGTCCTATACATCCAAGAATTGGTGGTATTATTTTAGCTAATATAGAAAAACTAAGTCAGCTTAAAGATATATTAAAACAAGATCCTTTTTATATAAATAATATAGCTGAATATGAAATTACCGGATTTACTCCTACAAAATGGCATAAGAATTTAAATATTTTTTTTCAAAAACATGAATAAATTAATCCCTTTACCTCGTGAATTTTTTGCAAGAGATACTAACTTAGTAAGCACTGAGTTAATCGGTAAAGCTCTTTATTTCCAAGGTAAAGCCGCTATAATCACTGAAACTGAAAGTTATATAGGTCAGGATGATCCTGCTTGCCATGCAGCAAGAGGGCGGACCAAAAGAACGGATGTAATGTTTGGTCCTGCAGGCTTTAGCTATGTCTATTTAATTTATGGAATGTATTACTGTGTAAATTTCATAACTGAAGCCGAAGGCTTCCCTGCTGCGACCTTAATAAGAGGCATACATGTTATTTCGCCTGGAAATCTATACCTCAATGGTCCGGGTAAATTATGTAAATATCTTGGAATTAATATTTCTCATAATAAATGCGATCTTATAAATAACAACAAATTTTTTGTCGGCGATATCGGCTTAAAACTCCCCTACTCTAATACTACCCGCATCGGTATTACTAAAGGTACGGATAAATTATGGCGTTATGTTGTTACAGATATCACTAATTTAATCTCTCAATATAATGTATAGCCTTAATAAGATCATATTGATTAACGGCAAAAGGACCTCGAAAAGGTTTATCTAATATAAATAATAAAAAAGCATTGATGATGAAGTAATACAAACTAAACCAACCGAAATCTTATGTAGATAAAGTTTAGTACCAAGCATACAGACAAAAATTAAATGAATAATAGTCATTATAAATATAACTATCCAATATTGGATATTCAAAGGAAAATAAGACATTTTAACTCTATTGTACCTCACGGTATAAAGCTCTTTTATCTCTTTAATTATTTCTTTTTTAATGAATATCTGCATTTGATCATTTACTTTATAAGCTTGTAGTCGCTATTAATATCTTGGAGGAAACTAAGAGCTTCATGACCGATTTTCTTGCCGTCTTTCATTAATTGCCATTCACGCTGTATTATATCTTTGATATAATTTTTAATATCTAGATAAATTGCAAGTCTCATTTCATGGGGAAGCCAATCTACACTATCTGCAAGCCTCATCAACACTATAGATTCTGCTACCACCCCTTCTTGTGCTTTATTAAAATTACCGAGTAAATAAATTAATACAAAACCGGTTGATACCGCATACATACTACCGACTACACCCGATAAAAACCCGCCAAGACTTCCAAGCTCTTCTTTTTGAAAATTATTAGGAATAATGTATTTGTTAAATATAAACATCCCGCACAAAAACTCATCAAAATAATATTTATTATGAGGAATAAAACAATATTAGGAACGGTATAGATGAAGTCAATTATATGATTAACCATAAGCATTGTAATTTTTATGTTATGTCATTCCTGCAGGGCATTGGCGTTGTTGCGTGGACGGGTTGCACCTCTGTCATCCCGCGACTTGATCGCGGGATCCAGTAAAAAATACTAAAATTATTAGTATTTTAAGTTATATTTCTGGACCCCGTGGTCAAGCCACGGGGTGACATAGTGGGTTTTACCGATCCACACAACAATCCCCGCTTGCAATGACAAATCTATAGTTAGTAGGCAGTGTCAACACTACACTTCTGTCTCTTCTAAGATCACCTTAGAATCAGCAAGTTTAGTAATTTTTTCAATTTTTAACCGAGCTTCTTTTAGTTTTTTCTCACAATGATTCTTAAGTAAAATACCTCTTTCAAAGCTATTAACTGCCGTCTCTAGACTCTCTTGTCCGTTATCTATTTTTTTAACAATTTCCTCAAGCTCTTTTAAAGCTTCTTCAAAGCTAATATTTTCTTCTAAAGTTTTAGTATTAGTCATTTATTTTTATTTTTCAATGGTTATCTGTAGTAATTTTGTCTTCAGTTGTTTGTGGTATAAGTAATTTTTTTAGCTCACTACTATCAAAAGTTTTCTTAGGAGCAAAAATACTCCCTTGCATTTTTATATTAAGATGTGCCAAACTATCTTTATCGGAACTCGTATTTGAGGTATTTAACTTAACAAGCCTTGCCGGTACATAAAATGATAAAATACTAGATGCATCCATATCAAAACTATATATATTAACTGCAAAAGAGGCCGCACCGCTACTATATTGTGTTGCAAATTTTACTTTCTTTAAAAGGGCAATACCTTTTTGTAGTTCAATATCACCGCTTATGCCTCTAATATTTTCTTGTCCTGTGGTTATAGCACTATTTATATCTTTATCTAAATTTTGTACCTTATAATCAGCTGTATTAATTTTTTCTATAAAAGAATCCATTGCAAAATTATTAACATCTATATTGTTTATAGCAAATTGTGATTTTGTAGTAAGGTTATATAGCTGGCTTTGAAGAGTGTTACCGTTAGTCCCTAAACTACCGCTTATACTTACTTCTCCGCTACTTGCAGTAAATATTTTAGGCATAAAAGCCGAAACTTTGTCTAAATCTATTGTATTTAAAGCATATACGAAATTTATAGAATAAGGTTCCAATAAAATATTGCCGCTACCTTGAAACTTACCGCCTAATAATTCTGCTTCAATATTATTAAATTGTAATAGATTATTATTATTTGCTACATAAAATTTAACATTTTTCAATATTAAATCATTTTGTGATAATGTTGATAATGTCCCGTAAAATTGCAATGTAGCTTTATCTAAACTATAATCATTTATTAATTTATTTCTTAAATTAAGCATTCCTGCCGGTGATAATAAATCAGTAGTAAGATTACCGTCCTTAATTTCTACGGTCAGAGACGGTAATACACTCGAGGCATCCAAGTTCCAGCTAGTTGATAAATAGCTGTTAGCAGTTTTAAAATCTAAATTACTAATTTTTATATTAGCCGGTACGATTTTAGCAAGCAAATTTATTTTGTCAAATACATGATCATCATACTTAATGCTATCTATCAAAATATCTAAATTAGCTAAATATCCTATTATTCTAATAGGAATAAATTTACTTGGATAATCTAAAGCTTTCATATCTTTAGTTAAATTTTTTGTAAATTCGATAAGCGGCGAAATTATTGGATACGTCCTACTGCTTAAGTCAAGCGAAGATATATTAAGCGTAGCATCTAAACGAGGTGTTTGAGCAATAAATTTACTAGAAAAATTTCCTGATAAATTTAAATTATCCGTTTTAAGTAATAAATTTTTAAAAAATAAATCTATTAAAGTGAGTTTTAAATCTGACGACAAGCTAAAAGGAATAGCTTCTTTAATAGTAACATCGTTAAATCCTAAAATATTCAGTAACGAATTTATATCGTTGTGTTTTAAATATAGCTGTCCATCGAACATACTTCTAACAGCATTCTGTGTTACATTACCTGTAAGCTTAAATTCTCCACCTGACTTAATATTACCTGAAAATTCATGTATCTTTAAAGTACCCTTTGATAAGTTAGAAGAAAAGACTATTTTTTCTAGTGCTTCATTATTACTTAAAATTATTTCGTTAATTGCCACGTCTGCTTTAAGTAATTTATCGGCAAAAATAAATCTAATATTTGAATAAGAAGTATTAAATGTTACCCCTGCATTTGGAGAAATTAACGAACTTAGATCTATTTTAGGAAAATCTAGTTTCACATTAGTAGTAATATTATCATTTTTAGCAATGTTAACAAATCCATTACCTGTAATAAAAGACGATGCTATTACTATGTCTTTTAGCTCTATTTCATCTTCATTATTTGAAATATTAAATTTAATGTTTATTGCCTCATTTTGATTAAATTTATTAAAAAGATGGTTTAAATCCGGTAATATATTATACATTACCGATGCTAAATTTTTAATCTGATATTCACCGCTACCGCTAGTAAGCTTAAAATCTTTGTAAATTTGCAATAACTTAAAACCATAATCATTATTATCAATATTAAGACTAAAATCTACTGTATCGTCACGTTTATTAATTGAACCTGAAATTTTACCTATATAGTTACTTGTAGTTTTAAATATGTAATTAGACGATAAAGCATTTTCTTTTTTTAATATACAATTATTAAAATTTAAAATAGAATAATCTTGTTTAGTAATAATACTTAGATTAGTAACATTTAGATTTATATTTTGTAATTTATATTTAAAGAAATTCTTTATTAACTCTTCATGATTATAAATATTTAATACATTAGAATTTGAATAAAATTTAGCATCTAATATGTCTATTTTATTAATTTTAGGATTAAATTTTATAAGTGACCACAACGAAAAATGAATTCTAATCTGCTCTAAATCTAACTTTCCTTCTTCCCTTATCGTCTCAATAACTAAATAGGGCAAAGGAAATTTATTCATCTTTATTTTTCTGATATTTTCTTTCGCAATTCCTAAATGACTGGTAAAATTATTAGTAACCAAATTATAGTTAACAAACGATAATGCACCAAAAATTATAAATAACAATAATGAGAAACAAATTATGAGGCCGGCAGCTATTTTTTTTATCATATTTAGAAATCTGTTAAAAAATTTTTCTTTTAGAGGTTATCTGTAAACTTATTTTAATTGATAATTAAAATAAGTTTACAGATAATTTCTTAGATATATTATTATAAACTATCAAAATTTAAAGGCAAATTAATGAATTCTTTAGAAAATTTAATTTTAGTCGGTGTAATAAAATCATGTCACGGAGTTAAAGGTCATGTAATTTTAAAATCTTTTACCAAACCTGCTACAAGAATACTTGAAAGAAATTTAGTAAATGAGTCAGGAGAAGATATATATATTAAGCTAATTAGCCAAAATGCCAAAGGAGAATTAATTTGTACATTTAAGGATATAGCTACTCGAAATGAGGCTGAAAATTTAAAAGGTTATAAAATATTTTGCTTAAGAGCAAATTTACCGGAACTAGAAGAAGATGAATTTTATATAGCGGATTTAAACCATTTACCGGTATTAAACCAAGATCATAAAGAAATAGGCAAAATTAAAAATATTCTTAACTTTGGTGCTGGTGATATAATTGAAATAGAATTTTTAGACCAAACAACCGAATTATTACCTTTCAATAAAGAATTTTTTCCTATTATAACTAAAGATTATGTGATTTTAAATTATCAAAGAGAAGTTTGAACAATTTACCGTAGTTTTTAAATCTCCTATTTTTGGAGTTGTTTTTGTAATTCTTCAATTTCTTTTTTTGTAAAACCGGTAAATTCAATAATTTCGTCTAAAGGCTTATTTTTCCTTAACATTTTTTTTGCCATCTCTGCTAATTTCATTTCACCGATTTATATCGCTTCTTTTCTGCCTTCTTGTCTACCTTTTTCTATACCTTCCTGCATCCAGTGATGAGCTAAGCTTACCATAATTTCCTCTTCTACTTTAGGGTTTAAATGTGATTTAAGTATTTTTGCTATTTCTATTTTATCATTTTCCTCAATTCTAGTCAAAGTATAGTATAAAATTAACTCTATATAATCAATGCCGAGGTTAATATCGGCAAATTGAGGCAAGAGATCAGCTATTTCTTGCCATCTCTTTAATAAATCACGTTCATGAATATGCTTCATAAAAAATTGTAAAATTCCGGACCAAGCAGTTTCTTTCAATTTTTGATCAGATATATCATGCACGTTTATAAGTTGATAATCATTAATCCAGGTATTTTTTACAAGATCGCTATTTTCAAATAATTCCCATAAATTTCGAGGAGCATTATATTTTTATATACCGTTATAAAACACTAAAGGATATATGAAAAGAAATTTTTTGTTTTTTAGTGCTTTCATATGATGTTCGACAATATTTAACATATACCTAAATAACCGAAAAACCATATAATAATCAGGTTTACTTTGATGCTCTAGCAATAAAAATAAGTAATCGTCTTCACCATCAAATTTAGCAGAAAATAGAATATCCAGTATAAATTCTTTAAGATTCGGCTCTATAAAACTATCCTTTTCCATCTTAAGAGTCTCAAATATGAGTGAATCTTTGATATGAGGCGGTAAATGCATCTCGAAAAACTCCCTAGCAACGAAAGGATTTTCAAATGGACTACGAATAATTTTATCATGTTTAAGTTTTTTAGACATAGTTATATTATTGATATATAATACTATAAATTCATTAATAATACAATTATTTCAATCTTTAATTGAGCAAGCTATATGCATTTGACAATTAAGCCTTAAATACTATAATCAATAATATGTATATAAATAGAAGGTTAAACTCTATGCCTAAAGCTTTAAAATACTCACTTATTATACTTATAAGTATAATATTATTATTAATTGTTATTCCTTTCTTTATTCCTTTAAATAACTATAAAGGAGTAATAATAGATAAAGTCAAAGAGGCTATAAATAGAGATTTAACTATTAATGGCGATATAAAATTATCTTTATTACCGAATCCTACAATTTCGTTATCAGAAATTAAATTATCATCAATAGACGGCACAAAGGAACCTACTCTAGTTTCCGTTGAAAGTGCTAAAGCTTCATTGCGGCTTTTTCCTCTTTTTAGAGGAACAATTGAAGTAGCTTCTATAACCTTACAAAAACCTATTATAAATCTAGAAGTCTTGAATAACGGACAAAAAAATTGGCAATTCGTTACATCTAATAATAACCCTAACATAAATAACGTCAGCTCTGTAGAATCTACTGATACTAAAACTGAATTAGAACTTCCTATTTTGATTAGTCATTTTAAAATAATAGATGGCAAAGTAATCTATATAGAAAAAAATAGTGAGAAAATATTTAACGATATTAATTTAGAGACTAAAATTAAAAGCCTTAAAGGACCGATAGATTTTACTTTAGCTTTAAAGGCTTTGGAACAGCAGATTAATATAGATGGAAATATTGAAGAAATCAGGAAAATAATTCCGTTAAGTGCCAATATTAATCTTGCCGGTGAAAAAATTAAAATCGAAGGAAAGTTTGATAGCGAAAATAATTCTTTTATAGGTAATGCAAATATTAAAGGTAATACTAAAACTTTAGGTATGCCGGCTGACTTACAAAATGACTATGAGCTAACTACGGCAATTACTGCCGATAATAAAAATATAACTATCAAAGATGCCAGACTTAATTATCCAAATATAGAATTACTAGCAAATACAAATTATGATATAGAGCGTAATAACCTAAAATCAAATATTATTGTAAACCCTGGTAACATTATAACCGAGATTAGTACTAATTTAGATAAGACAAATATTGTGCTACAAGCTGATAGTTTAAAACCTATACTTGATGCTCTAAAACTAAAGACCGATAAACTACCGCCTATTATTAATCAAAAACTTATACTGACTTCTAATGTAATTTATAACTCCCAAGCAATAAAGCTGCAAAATATTAATTTATCGGCTGCAAATAGTAATCTAACGGGAGATATTGAGCTTAAAAATTTAGCACAAGATATAACTATTTCTCACAATCTAAAAATTAATAATTTTGAGTCGTTTATGTCTCTTATGGGAGTAAGTAATTTAAGTAAGATTGGGGTATTGCAGTTAAACGGGGAAGTACAAAAAATTAAAGATACTTTTCGTATCAATAATAAAATATCTGCTTTTAACACTAATATATCTATTAAAGGCGATATTAATTTAGCAGCTCAGAAGCCAAATTTTAACCTTAACTTATATAGCCCATTGGTTAATTTGGAGAAAATTATTTCAAGCAATAACCCTACTGCTGCTCCAAGTAAAACTAGTAGCCCTACTACTCAAAATACACCTACAGCTAAAAATAATTCTCCTTGGTCAAACAATCCTATTAACTTAGGATTTTTAAATGAAATTAAAGGACAACTAGCCGCAAATATTGATAAATTAACTAATGACTCATTAATCATAAATACTTTAAAAGCAACATTAAATATCACCGGCGGTAAGCTAAATATTACTTCAGTTAATGCGAGCATTTACGGTGGCGAACTAAGTAGCACCGGTTATGTGAGTTCAGGAAAAGATCAAAACGCTGCAATCAAAATCGATTTAAAAAATGCTTACTTAAAAAATTTAACTCCGCAATCGGGTAAAATAAAAATAACTGATGGGCGACTAAGCTTTAAAGCGGATCTTACTTCTCGCGGTAATAGCGTTTATACATATATTAATAATCTAAACGGACACTTTAACGTAAATAGCGATAACGGAAAAATAAGCGGATTTGATTTAAACAGAATTGCAGATGCGGTAAATAATGCTAAAAATACCGAAGGAGTATTGCGACTTATTAACAGCTCTTTTAGCGGCGGATCAACATCTTTCAAAAATCTAATTGCAAGCGGAAATATAACACAAGGCAAACTTAATTTAAATGAATGTAGTTTAGATGCTTCACCTGCTAAAGCAAATGCAAGCGGTCAAATTAACTTACCGCAATATATGATGGATATTAGTACAAGCGTTACTATTGCGGATTTACCGCCTATAACCGTTAAATTATACGGATTCATAAATAATCCGCAGCATAAATTGGATGTTCAAGCCCTTCAAACATATTTAGTCAAAAATGTGTTTAATAGTGTTATTAAAGACTTAAAAAGCGGAGAGCAGAAACCTGAAAATATTATTAAAGATGCTTTGGGTCTTAGAAAGAAAAAGGATACAAATGCAGAAGAACAAAACAACCATCCGCCGGAAAACCAACAAGCAGATCCTGTAAACAAACTACTACAAAAAGGATTGAAGAAATTATTTTAACATCAATACTCTAATCCTAAAAGAGAAATATCATTTTTTCTCTCAGTATCTAATACCAAATGAGGTATGTTTTTAGGGATCTCTTGAATTGCTTCAGTAATTTTTGCTGCTTCTTCACCATAATTTGCCTTTTTCAATAAAATAATAAGGTCTTCATATAGTGATTTCCTATTTTGATTTAACCCTATAGCTCTTTTGATAGAAGCTAGTGCTTCCTCCGGATTTATTCTATGTAACTTATTAAAAAGCTCTTCGTGGTAGTATGTTACTTGGATCTAGTTCAATAGCTTTTTCTTTAATGATTTAATCGCATTATCTTGTTGTTTTTCCATTAAAATAGAACTTAAGCTATGAAAAACTTCAGCTTCCCTATTGTTATATTTTTCAGTTTTATTATAAGCTGCAATAAAATTTGAAAGTTCTTCAGGATCAGTTTCAACGAATTTTCGTAGATTGTCTTTTTCTTCTTGATATTGATATCTATTATGAAGATCGAAACATTTTTTAAACAGCTTCACAATTTCATCTTTAGTCATAATCTATCCTCTATTAATCTACTATAATATACAAAAACTAACTTGGTAAAGCATTAATCAATGCAAGACTAAATTTTAATATAACAAATAGAGCCGATAAATGGACCTCTTATACATCTATTAGTTGTTAGCTCTAAATTGTTATTTCTATTTTATTAAGCTAATATTTACCCATATTGTTTTTTCCATTCTATTGTCATCTTTTTATATTTCTTATTATCTTCTGCCTCTTGCCATTTTTTGAAAAATATATCGGCACTTTTCACTTTTTTTGGATCACCTCTTCCTTTTTCTAATTTCTTATAATCATGATCTTTATCATATTTTTTTCCACCTTTATAATTAGCATAACGTCTACTTCTAGTAAAACCCATCTGCAAATATTTACGAGCCATATCAGCTCCAACAAAATCATTATCCTCTAAGTATTTTAAAAATATTTCATATATTCTTTCACTACTTTCTTTAGCAATTTCAGGAGTTTTAAACTTCCAATAAGGCAAAATTTCATTTTTATATGGTTGACAAATCAATACTCCTTGCTCACCTTTACCTACTCTATAGCTTTCCGGGCATTTACGATAATCAATATCATTTTTCCATTTATAATTTTTATTATCAAAATTTAGATAGCTTGGTTTTTCCATAACTTATGATATATTTGTAATTAATAATTTATAACTACAATTTCAAGATAAGTAAATAAATCTGAAGTTTGTAAAGCTAAGTAAGTATTTTAAATAAACTTTAATTTAAAATCGTATGGTTAAAAAAATAGTACAAAATACGAAAACTTTGCACGTACGTCCTAATGGAAGATCAGCTGATTACATAACACCTAACTTCATATATGGCTGTGCCGGAGGTTGCAGAAATAGTTATTGTTATGTTATGCGTCATAACTATGAGATATTATATATAAATGAAAATATAGATCAAATACTTGACATATTGGATAAACACATAGCAAGTTTGCCGACTAAAATTTCCAATCAAACAGATTCTAAATATTGGACATATGATATAGGTTGTTCTACCGATGTAAGTTTGCATTGGAAACACATTAATTAGTTAAAGATATTTAATGTCTCTAAAGAACATCCACATGCTAAAGCAACTTTTGCTACTAAATATGTCAATCCTAAATTACTTAATTTTAATCCTGAAAGCAAAATAAGGATTAGATTTAGTTTGATGCTGGTAAGGATGAGTGAGATATTAGAGCCAAAGACGAGTACAATTATCGAGAGAATAAAAGCGGTGAATATTTTTAATGCATAACGATAAGCAGCATGAAAGAAATATTGCCTCAAATAGATTGGAGAGTGAAGCTTTAATTTGGCAACCAAATATATAGGAAAATAAAGTAAGTGAATACGGAGGCAAGGCTGTACGTTATAAAGCCGGTATTAAGAGTAATTTTATCCAACGATGGAGTGTGTGTTGCATGACAGGTTGATCCCAGGAATCAAATCCGATATATCTTCTAACTCTTCCTACTTATCAAAATTACGAAACAAAAGCATAAAATTTGAAAATTACAGTTATAAATAAAAAATCACTTGCATGAAAATAAACTTATGATATGTTTCTTCACGTTGGGTTTCAATTTTATCTCCCATAAAAGTAACTCAACACTATTATCTCTCAGCTAATAGGGGATATAGTGTTAGTTGAGTACAAAAGTAAAAATATAAAAAACAAGTAAAATATCGAATAGGCAAAAAATCGTTTAGCTTGTTTGTTATCAGGAGTATCATAGAATAAGGAACCGGCATAATATAGAAATACTAACCCAAGAATACCAGAAATTATTAAATATATAAAATTATTCATTTCGATAAAAAAAGGCATTAGCGAAACAATAAATAAAAGAATGCTGTAAATTAGAATTTGTTTTTTAGTATATAAAGTCCCTTTTACGGCAGGCATCATCGGTACTTTACAGTTTTTATAATCTTCGTTACAGAATAAAGCAAGAGCCCATGAATGCGGCGGTGTCCAAATAAAGATAATCAAAAATAATATAATCGACTCTAGAGATATAGTATTGCTTACCGCTGCATAACCTATCACAGGAGGCAATGCTCCCGATACTCCGCCAATAACGATATTTTGTATAGAACGACGCTTTAACCAAATAGTATAAATACAGATATAATAAAAAATAGTGAATAGCAGTAAAAAGGATGCAAGTAGATTAACACATAAAGCCATAAAAAATACTGCAAAAAATCCCGTTATTAAACCAAAAGATAAAGCCTCATCAGGTTCTATAGCACCTCTGACGATAGGTCTTTTTTGAGTACGTTTCATTAAGCTATCGATGTCTCTATCGTACCACATATTAATTGCCCCAGCACTACCTGCCCCAAGAGCTATACAAGCAACAGCAATAACAGCAATAAAAGGATGCACGGAATAAGGAGCAATCCACATACCTACAAAACCCGTAAAAATCACAAGCGACATCACACGTGGTTTCATTAATAATATATAGTCTTTAACTGTACTCTGAGAGTAATTTATTTTACCTAAATTTATTGATTTTACCGAAGAACTCATACGATTTTTTTATTTAAGTATAAAAAGTTTTAGGTTAAAAATCAATGATTGACTTTGATATAAGAAATGTATATATTTTCTTACAAAGCTAGATTCGGAAAGCTTTAGACAAGATGAATTGTCGACTGAGCCTACGGAGCGTACAAAAAGTACGTGAGCAAGGGCGAATGTCAGAAAATTCGCTTGTATCAAACTTTCTGAATGACGCTGTAATTCAAATAAAAGTTAAGGATATTATCAGTGACAAAAATTGTTCGTTCTAAATATAAAGCTAGTAGAAGACTTGGGGTAAGTCTATGGGGTGATAGCAAGGATGCTTTCAATACACGGAATTATCGTCCCGGGCAACATGGGCACAATACCATGATTAAAACTTCAGATTACGGTTTACATTTAAAAGCTAAGCAAAGGTTAAAATGCCACTACGGTCGCGTCACTGAAAAACAATTTAGAAATATTTTTGCACTTGCTCAAAAAATGAAAGGTAATACCGGTGAAAACTTTATTGGGTTACTTGAAAGTAGACTTGATACGGTAGTTTATAGAATGAATATAGCTCCAACTATTTTTGCTGCAAGACAGTTAGTTTCACACGGACATATTAAATTAAACGGTAAGAAAGCCGATATAGCAAGCATACGACTAAAGGAAGGTGATGTTATAGAAGTTAAAGAATCCGTAAAACAAATACCGCTTATCCAAGAATCCGTTTCAAAACAAGGTCAAACAACACCAGGCTATTTATCATTTGATGTACCTTCATTAACCGGTAAATATTTAAGAATTCCTGCTCTTTCTGATATTCCATATCCTTTTGAAGCAGAAGTTCATTTAGTAATCGAGTTATATTCTCGTTAATAATTACAAAAAGGCAGGCTTTATTTATCTGCCTTTTTATTTTCTTCCCTACACCTACATTTTTTCTTTATACTATAATGCGACTTATCACCTAATTCGGCAATGTTTGTTAAAGATAGATTAGTTAAGAATTTAACTTCTGAGCTAAGGAAAAACTGTAAGTTTTGACGAAGCAAGGAAGTATAAAAATGCTAAAGATTAGCATTTTTTTATTATTTTTATGGATTGCCACGCTCTTTTCAGTCGCTCGCAAGGCATTGTTGCGTGGATCAGTAAATGCTCTTTATTGTCATTCCCGCGAAAGCGGGAATGACATCGGTATCCACGCAACAACGCCTGCTCACAATGACGATATCTATTTTTAATAAACAATGCCCCATGTATAATAATTGTTTCTACTTGCTTATTATTTTTAAGCACATATAATGTCATTATTTTTAATAAAAATTAACAATTATGGCATTCTCTTTTTTATTTCGTAAAAATCCGGTAATAAAATCTTTTTCTAACTTAGGCTATAATATAGACGATATAATATCTATAATTTCATCTAATAAGGTAAATTTTAATAAAAATAATGTTGCTTCTACCTTTTCCAAGAAGTTAGCATATGGAACGCATTTAATAATTAGCGGTATAACTGGTTTTATTGTAAATGGGATAAAAGGAGAGAAGCAGTCTTTTTGTTTCGGCAACTCTTGCTGATGAAATCTTAATAACTGCAGGGTATTTTCAGAAACATTATCTTACTTCTGCCACATTTAAAGGAAGTTTAATCTACCCTATTACTATAAATCTCATCACAGCTTTTCCTAATTATTCAGTACCAATTTATTTAACTTCTACAGCTGCAATATTGAGCTTAGCATATTATGGGACTGATTTCTTAAATTATCAGGAAAATTTAAAAGAAATTCAGACAAACTTAACCCCTAATATTAGGGTAATTGATCCTAATATACTTTCTAACAATTTTAAAAATGATTCAAAAAATGAAATTAAAGATGTAATCCAAGGATTTTACCATATTTCTAATAATTGGATTATTAGAAATATGGTTATAACAAATGTTTTAGATTTAATTGAAGCATGCATTAAATAGTAGTTTTATTAACTACACCGGAAATGATGGCAATACATATTATAATTGCATTAACCTTACTCATACAGGACCCTACTGCTGCTATAGGACCTCTTGTTTTTCAAGGAGCAAAAATCAGTATTTTATAGTGTGGAAAAAATATAATAAGCACACTATTCCAATCATATAAAACTTCTTTAACACAAAATACTCAAGATTTAATTGAACAAAAAGCTTTGGAACTGTTACTAAACGAGGAATATAAAAGTAAAATCTTAGGATTAAAGGATATAGCAGCTATTACTAATAATTTATTTAATGATCTTAATAATACTTTCACTATTGGAATTTTACAATTAGGGAATTTAACTACTCAAAAAATTATACAGCTTATTGCATTGCAAGATATAATGAATTTAGTTCCAGGAGCTATTATATTTAATGAGTTTGAAAATATTAAGCAAGGATTTTTAAATATATTATATCAACTAGATATTTCTTACAGGAAAGAAGCGGAGAAAATTAACGAAAATAAAGCTTCTATAGTAAGAAATATATCATCTAATACTTCAAATATCTTGTTAACTGATCTGCTCAATTTGTATAAAATCAATATGCCAAACAACTTAAAGCTAAAAAAGAAGTATCAAAGAAAATGCTGTTTTTAGATAGCATAAAAAATACTATAACCACTATACTAGATATCTCAGATAAATTCATAAAATCACTTTACTATATTTATAAAGTAAAAAATGGAGAAATTACACTTGAGCAAGCTCTACTACTTAATCCTTGGCTTGAAACCTTAAAACCATTCTTAACAAGTTCCTCATTAAAAATAATCTTTAGTGGAGCAGTTATATCACAAGCGAGAATTACAAAATTAATAGAGGCAATTTCTTCTGAGGATAAAAAAGGAATAACATGGTCTACTAATGATACAAATGATGAACTTGTAATTTCTGATTATAACCTAATTATAGAAGAAAAAACTATTTTGAGTTTTGAAAAATTAGTATTAACATTAGGAGCACATTATCTTCTTTCAGCTTCCTCAGGAAAAGGCAAAACTACTTTTTTAAAGAGTTTAGTAAATTGTATTGCTGATCCATGCCATAGCGTTGGTGAAATTTCCATACCTACCCATTATCAAAATCCAAAAATAATATTTATTGATCAGAATAGTTACATACCGGCTCAATCTACTTTATTTGAAGTAATAACCTCAGGCCTTGATCAATCAATCATTAAAAGTAATAAATAATCATTAGAAGAAAAAATTAACACACTATTTATAAAATTAGATCTAGGTACATTAATTACGCACTTAAGTGATAAAAATTATGATGTAATAAATGCACCAAGTGGCAGTCAAAAGAAAAAAATTGGAATCATTAAAGCTATAATTTCAAACCCTAAAATATTAATTTTAGACGAGGTGTTTGCCAATCTTAATAAAATATCTATAGAAAATGCACAACAAGCTTTAAAAGAATTTTTACTGGAAACTTTAATGCTTGTAGTGCATCATGACGGTAAATCTCATGACTATAATAATTTTTATGATCAGTATATAAATCTTGAAGATTTGTATGCTGAAATAAAATTATTAGGAGAATAGCTATTCTATTCAACCCTATATACTTGACTACTTTTCATTTATCATGAGTATATACTAAATCTAGGTGTTCAATTATGGGAGTTTTTTAAGATTTCTTTATAGACTTCAAGGTTTTTTCTTAGCATCAGATCAAGAGAGAAATTATTAATTACCGTATGTCTTGCTGCTTCTTGGATTTTCTTAGCAGTATCAGTGCCTAAAATCGAGAAACAATAATCGATTTTCTGTGCTAACGCTTCGGCATTATTTGGTTCTACGTGGAAACTGGTTATATTATTATTTATTGTTTCTACTGCACCGCCAATATTAGTTGCAATAACAAGCTTCTCCATCGCTTGCCCTTCTATAATAGTACGACCGAAAGCTTCAGGCTCGATTGAGGCAGAAACGATAATATCGGAAATCCCGTATAGGTTTATTATATCCGAATCATTACCGAAAATTTGAATTTTATTTTGAAGTTTTAGAGTAGCTATAAGCTCTTTTACTCTATTAGTAAAATTGGGATGTCTAGATATATCACCGACCATTAAACAATAAAAATCTCTATGTTTTAACTTACTTAATGCTTCTACTAAAACAAGATGCCCTTTCCAGCTTGTCATTCTAGAAGGCATTAATATTATCGGCACGTTACTCGGTGCATCATATTTATTACGACATTTTTTAAGTTTTTCGGGCGTTAAATTTGCCGGATCAAAATAATCACAATTCACTCCACGTTCAATTACTACTATTTTATCTTCATCAATTTTATAGTTTTCGAGCAAGTGTTGTTTTATAAAATTAGACACGGCAATAACTTTCTCGCCTTTTAGCATTATGCTATTATAACATTTTTTAAAACTATTTGGAATATTATAAACCCCATGAAAAGTAGTTAGAAATTTAGCATTCGTCCATTTTGTTGCTAGATATGAACTCCATGCCGGTGCCCTTGATCTTGTATGAACTATATCAACATTATATTTTTTGATTATTTCTGCTATCAATTTTGCATTATTCAGAATTACAAAAGGATTTTTACTGCTACTATTCATTTCAATATGCAATATATCTTCCTTATCTAACTCTTTAACTAAAGTACCGCCTGCTGAAATTATGATAGGAGTATGACCGAGAATTTTAAGATATTTTGCAACTTCTATAGTACCTCTTTCAACCCCTCCCGAAACTAGAGCAGGAACTACTTGCAAAATAGTATATTTATTGTATCGTTTACTTGACTTTAATGAAGGCATTAAATCTCAATCTATTAAAATAATTATTTAAAATGTACAAGCTTTATAATAAAACACAAGACAAATTTATTGTCTATGATAATTATAGAATAATTAATACAAATATTCCATTTGTAATTTTTTTACACAGCTTGATGTCTAGTATGCAATCAACTAAGGCTATCCATTTAATAGATTATTGTAAAAAAAACAATTATAATTTTATTGTTTTTGATAATTTCGGTCATGGAAACGCATCGGGACAATTTGAGGATCAAACAATTAGTGATTGGTTAGAAGGAGTATCACTAATTTTAGACAAATTAATTGATACGGAGGCGATATTAGTAGGTTCGAGCATGGGAGGATGGCTAGCACTTCTTGCGGCTTTAAGATTTCCTGATAAAATAAAAGGGCTTGTGTGTGTAGCCCCTGCTCCAGATTTTACCGAATATATTTGGCAAAATATATCGCTAAATGATCAAAATAAGATGCAAAAAGAGGGAATACTAGAAGTAAGCGGTAAAAATTGCGAGCATAAATATCCTATTAGCTATAAACTGATAGAAGATGCAAAAAAACATTTATTATTAATAAAAAAACAGATTGATATAAATATACCGCTGCATATAATCCATGGAATGTTAGATGAAGGTGTGCCTTATAATGTTTCAGTAAAATTATTAGAAAAAATAACGAGTAAACAAATAGTAATGAAGCTAATTAAAGACGGTCACCATAATTTATCTAGAGAAGAAGATTTAAAGGTAATGACAAATTCCTTAGAAGAAGTGATAAGTAATATTAAATAAAAAAACAAATATGTATAGCAAAATAAATAAAGTTCATGATTTTAAAGAAGTTATAGAAACGGTAAAACAAGCCGATAATACTAGCTTAGTGCTTTTTGATATAGATGAAGTAATTGTAATGGATAGTGATGAATCTAGGTTAACACATGATTATAGAAAAGCATTAATGAAGGACATTGAAAAAAGACTTACTAGAAAAGAATGTGAATTATTACTTAGCGTTATTCTTAAAGGAAAAAAATCTAGGTTCGTTAATTTAGATATTTTAAAAATATTTGCTCTACTTAAAGAAAAAAATATTCCGGCAATGGGGCTTACTAAACTTCCTACCGATAAATTCGGCGTAATTGAAGATATGATCGAGTGGAGAATTCGTGAACTTGCTGAATTAAAGGTAAATTTTCAAGAATTTTCACCTTTAGAAGATGAAATAATAATCGAGGATTTTAATATCGGCTATGGTAAACCTACATTAAAAGACGGTATAATTTACACTGCGGAATATGATAAAGGAAGCGTACTTGAATATGTATTACGCAAAACAAATTATTATCCGCAATCAATAATATTTATTGATGATATAGAAGAAAATTTACTATCATTACAAAAAACTTGTAAAGAACTAAAAATTAACTATCAAGGATTTGAATTTATGGGTTCTGCTATCGTTCCTGAACCTGATCTTGATGAACAATTAGAAAAAATTAGATTTGAAATTCTAGAGAAAGAATATAAATGGTTAACAGATACGGAGCTTAAAACACTAAAAAAGTAATTCCATGTTTATAAAGTTTATTAATTTACTTATTTTACTAATTTCATTATCTGCAATAGCAAATAAAGAAGTAATCACAAATATTATCGGTATAAAAGCAACTAAAGTACAAATTTGCCGAGCTTTACGACATATTTAATATTGTAGGACAATGCCAGAATGATAATAGCCGTGATTATTATGCTAATGCCACCGGAATAGTTGAAAAAGTCTCGGCACATCAAGGAGAAATAGTAAAAAAAGGATATTATTACGAGTTATAGATAAAAACATAGCAGAAACCACTAAATCTCAGCAGCTTTATTAAATACAATACAAAGAAGATTATAATAGAAAAGAAGCTTTATTTGCTAAAAAATTTGTAAGCAACGAGGAATATAAAAGATCAAAAAGCGAACTTGAAGATGCAAAATTTAATTATTCCAAAGCTCTAAAAACATATAACGACATGATAATTACTGCACCCTACTCCGGTAAAATAGGTGTAATTAAGTCTATGGTCGGCGATGAAGTAAAATAGGCGACTATCTTTTTAGCATTACCGGAATAGAAAACTCACAAAGTATTTTTATTGAATTGTCGGAGTCTTTAAGCGGAAAAGTTGGAGTCGAGCCTGAAGTTTTAATTGCAGGAAAAATTAAAAGCACAATCGGGGCAGTGTCGCATTACTTATCAGATAACGGTACTTTAACAGCTAAAATTATTTTATCTATGGGTACAAAAATCTTACATAATAGCTTTGTAGATGTTATGCTTATAATTAATCCACATAAAAATCTAACCGTTCCCGAAAGCTGTATTCAACGAAATAATCAAGGTAATTTTATTTATAAAGTAGACGGTGATACAGTAAAACAATTATACGTAAAAATCGGTACACGTACAGAAGGTTTAATTGAAATTACCTCTGACGATATTAAAGGTGACTTAGTTGTTACGGAAGGTATGACTAAAATCGGCGATGGCTCAAAAGTGAAAATAATTGAGGAATAGTTATTTATATATGCTTTCTAAGCCACCTCTGTATTCTAGAGATTGTTGCACGTATTCCTTCTTGCCTTATAGAAGTAATAGTTAATAAAATCAAAATTTTTGTCACAAAGCAATAGGTTCGTATTTTTTGAATTACATAGTTATTTTTGAAAAAAGAAATATTGCTTTTTTTATAGTCTTCATTTTTATTTTCTAGTAATCTTAATTGTGTAACAGCTGCTAATAACAAATTAATAGTAAATGGACTAAATTTACTTAAATAAGAATCATTAAGAACATAAGAAGTAATATTTATTAAACCTACTGAATATTTATTTGGGTCCATAAACGTATTAGTACCACTGCTAATTCGTATTTTAGACAATTCTTTGTCTATACCGCCTATTGAGTTTTTACTAGCAATAGATATCCATAAACAACAATCTTCACCGCTTCTTATATTTTCAGGAAATAAATTTTCTTGGAATAATGTCAAAGTTCCCATAACTGTCGGCATTGCTATTGGACAAGTTTGTATGACTTGAGGAAAAATATTTCCACTAAAAAACCCGGAATGAATAGATTCTATATATTTTCCTTTTTCATTTATTTTTTGATATGAAGTATGAGAAAATATAAAATTATTTTCTTCCATAAACTTTAATTGGATTTCTATTTTATCCCTATAAAATAAATCGTCCGAATCAAGGAAAGCAATATATTTTCCTATAGCATTTTTAATACCTAAGTTACGTGCAGCAGCAGGTCCTTCATTTTTTTTACGAAAATATTTTATTCTTTTATCTTTTTTGCATATTGAAGTTAATTCTGATATATCATCAGTCGATCCATCATCTATTATAAGTATCTCAAAATTTTTGTGTGTTTGAATAAGTACACTTTCTATAGCTTCAATTGCCCAATTTATTCTATTATATACCGGTATAATAACACTAACTTTAGTATCATGTAGTACTTGCTTAGCCATAGTACTTGCTAAATCACAAGCTTTTTTATATGGAGTATTATTTGATAAAAAATTAGCTGTACGAGTTAAAAATAAATAAGAAGAACCTTCCATTCTAATCATTTCATCTTCTGTTAACTCATGAAGAAACGATGACCATAATACATTACATTCTTCATTATGATTTGATATTTTTTTACTACCTTGCTCTGAATGAAAACGAGATTTAATTAGGATAGACTCGTCAAAATGAATAGGAGCAACACGGAAAATTTTAAACCATAAATCATAATCTTGCGTTGTCGGTAAAGTTTCATTAAATATACCGACTTCATGAAAATATTTAACAGGAATTAATAACGAACAACCATGTATTAATCCTCGTAATAAAGGTAATAAAGAAATATTAAGTTTATTTATAGGTAGCACACTATCCGGTTTAATATAACGTAGAGAGTTTCCTTTTTCATCAATTAATTCATAACCACCGTAAATGATAGTATCTTTATTATCTAATTTATTTAATATGTTAACTTGATGCTCGATTTTATTAGGATAATATATATCATCATGGCTAAGCCATGAAAAATATTCCCCTTTCATGTTTTTTATACCGTAATTTAAAGCCGAACCGCAGCCTCCGTTTTCTTTATGAAAATAGCGTATTTTATCACCATATGATAATGCTACACGTTCTGTCTCTCCATTATCTTTTGAACCATCATTAACAACAATAATTTCAATATTTTTATAAGTTTGTGCTAAAGCACTATTTATAGCTTCTTTCATATAATTAGCTCCATTATAGACAGGTATAACAATGGAAACTAAAGTATGATAAATATTTAGAGGTTTATCTTTTCTAGTTGTCATAACTTTTAAAAATAATTTATAAAATGTTAGTTTTATTGTTTAAATTTTCTATAGAGTTTTAGAAAAATAGATTTTTCTTCTTCACTAATAATTAGTTTATTTTTAAGAATTTTTATTTCTTCTAAAGCATTATTTAGCTCTGTTACAGTATTATTTAATTTACTTTCATAGTTTAGTTTTTCTCTTCGCTATTTTTAAATGCATCCCTAGTTTGCAGCAATTGTTTTAATATATCTTGGAATTACAAACCTAACTTTTCTAAAAATTCCGGGTTCCAAGCTCAGCTTGGATAGTTAAATAATTGTTTTATAGGCTTTAAATCTGAGTTACTGGGTATACAGATTATAGAATTAGGAGGATTTTTTTCAGAATGTGTGTCGTTAGTTACACCATCTACTCCTTCATAGAAAAATTCTTTGTTCTGATATGATTCAAAGTCTTTTTCAGTAATCTAATTAACTAAATGATGTATATTCCCTTCCAGTTCATTAAAAGGTACATTTACTATTAATCGTTTTTTATATTTAAGATTAAGTGCCAGATTTAACCCATCTTCAATATGCTCAAGTGCATGTCGTGATACAATATAATCATATTCTTCTGCCTTTTTAATAAAACTAACTAAATCAGATTTAATATATTTTATATTAGATGCTCCATAATTTTTGTTCAGCATAAATTATAGATTCTTTACTGATATCTATTGCTGTAATTTCTACTCCTAATATATCGCTAAGCATGAAAGTTCCGTGTCCTGTTCCACAACTTATATCTAAAATTTTTATTTTTTGATTTAGCATTAATGGGCTATTAAGTATATCGGCTTCTATAATTTTTTTAAAAATCTTATAGCTACTTTTATGACGAATTACCTCTAAAATATCATGAGTTTCCCCAGGCATTAATCTTTCTCCGTCATTATAAATTTCTTCTAACATAAATTATTTAAACTATTATAACTTTAATAAATATTCGGCGATAAATGCAGCAGGGTTTTCTACAGGATCAAGCATCTTTTTAAATTGATTTCTGCCGCTACTATTTTCATGATAAGGTAAATAATGATTTTGCTTAATAAATTCTATATAGTTAATAATATCTTGCGGCTCATAAGCAAAATACATATATTTTTTTAATTCTTTAGATAGAGCATTGCTATTAAATTCATTATTCCAACCATTACTTAAGTAAATTATAGGCTTATCGGCAACTACTACTTCAGCAAGAGATGAAGTACCGTCACTTATTACAATATCTGACACCATTATATCATCCAGTAACGACCTGAATGCATGTGCAGAAACAGTAACATTCCTTAAAGAATTAAATCTACTTAATATATTATCCATATCACTTTGGCTTAAGTAATTTTTACCGACCGCATAGGTAAATAGTGTAACATGTGGTCTTATAATAAAATGAATATTAGGATGTTGTAATGCATAATTATAGAAAAAATAGTGATAATTTAAGAAAGTAGAACCTCCTTCATATAAATCTCTATTTTTAAATGATAATTCCCATCTAGGAAGCCATAAAATGGTTTCCGAGTTTGGTTTTTCTTTAATATTATAATTTCTTACTTCATAGTATGGTTGATAACCTGAAACAATCACTCTATCCTTAGAAAATTTATAATTACTAATAAAGATATCTTTTGTACTTTCTGAGTCAACAAATACCGTCTCTATGAAACTTGATAACTTATCATCATCAATATTTTTTTGATGAAAGATATGCGGACCATAAACTACATACATAATTTTTGTTTTAGTTTCTCTAAAGCTCTTATACAAATTAACAGCCGTAAAAGGTTCTGATATATAGCCTTGGAAATTTTCGTAAGGGTTTTGCGTAAAGATAAAATCCGGCTGATAATTTTTTAGTTCAGAAATTTCACATTTTGTATTAACATTTGAATAAGAAGCATACTTACCACATGGATATATCACATCTTGTATATCAAATTTACTAATAAACCTGGTATCTATTCCTCCTTGAATATTAGGATGAGGATGAGGTACTATTACAATTTTGACATCATGACCTATTTTTTTCATCTCATTATACATTGCGTATACGCCTTTGCCGCCGAATGTCTCTGTACTAACAAGGAAAACTATTCTTTTATAAGAATTTTCTTTGGAATAGCAAAAAGAAGATATAAGAGTTATTAGTAAAAAAACACTTAAAAATAAAGTGTTAAGTTTTATTAATTTAAAGAATTTCATGTTTTTGATATGGTAATAATGAATAGGATTACTTTTTAAACCATACTGTACGGTTAACATAATCCACATAACTTAAAACTATACGTAATATTTTCTTTGATACAAGACCTGCTTCAGCATAATCCGGTACAATATCTTGCATATTTTTATTATTCTCGCGTTCTTCCGTAATAGCTTTCACCGATTGCAGTACCCGCTCAGCCTTAAAACCCGACATAATAAGCGTACCGGCGTCCATACCTTCAGGACGCTCATGTGCTTCTCTAATATTTAAAGCAGGTAAATTAAGTATCGATGCTTCTTCGGTAATAGTACCGCTATCGGATAAAATACAAAATGCATTCATCTGAAGCTTAACGTAATCAGTAAAGCCAAAAGCCGGTAAAAACCTTATTTTATCATCAAGTTCCTTAAACCCTTCCAAATCTTCAAGCCTTTTTTTAGTCCTTGGGTGTGTTGAGAAGATTACGGGGAAATTATATTCTTTAATAAGCGTTTGTAAACTACTTAATAATTCTTTCAGATTATTTTTGACGTCGACATTTTCTTCACGATGTGAACTAATTAAGAAATATTGTTTTGGTGTAAGTGACAATTTATCCAAAATATCCGACTTTAATATTTTAGGCATAAAGCGGTCAAGAACTTCAGGCATATGCGAACCTGATTTAAAAATAAGCTCAGGAGGCAAACCTTCAAAAATTAAATAACGTCTTGCATACTCGGTTAACGTAATGTTAACGTCGCTAATATGATCAATGATTTTACGGTTTATTTCTTCAGGTACACGCTGATCAAAACAACGATTCCCTGCTTCCATATGAAAAATCGGAATTTTACGGCGTTTAGCGGCAATGGCCGATAAGCAAGAGTTAGTATCACCATAAAATAAAACAGCATCGGGCTTTTCTTTCTCAAGTACTGCATCAACTTTTTCGATAATAAGCCCGATAGATTTTGCAGTATTGTCTGCTGCTACTTCTAAGAAATAATCGGGTTTTCTAATTCCCATATCATCAAAAAAAACCTGATTTAATTCATATGCATAATTTTGACCGGTATGAACTAGGATGTGATTAGTATATTTATCAAACTCGGAAATCACGCAGCATAGTTTAATAAGTTCAGGACGAGTGCCGACAATCGTCACTACCTTAAGCATTGTTTAGCTCCTCTTGTACATAATCAAGATTTAGTAGCAGCTCTTTTACTTCTTCCAAATTTAAACGTTTTGTATTATGAGAATTGTAATCCTCTAAAAGTGCTACTTTCTTTTCACCTTCAACAAAATATTTTGCATAATTAAGATCGCGCCCGTCCATAGGAATACGGTAATAATCCCCTAAATCATCAGCTTTTGCCATTTCTTCAGATGATACTAACGATTCATAATGTTTCTCTCCATGACGTGTACCGATAAAGCGTATTTCATTTTTGCTACCGAATATTTCTTGTAACGCTTTTGCAAGTACCTCAATTGTACTTGCCGGAGCTTTTTGTACAAAAATATCGCCTTGACGTCCATGCTCAAACGCATATAAAACTAAATCTACGGAATCTATAAGCGACATTAAAAAACGTGTCATTGAAGGTTCAGTGATGGTAAGGTCTTTATCCTGCTTAATTTGATTGATAAAAAGAGGAATTACCGAACCACGGGAAGCCATAACATTACCGTATCTAGTGACACAAAGCACGGTCTCACCCTGGCTACGCATACGAGCTTTTGCTACTGCTAACTTTTCCATTAACGCTTTAGATAATCCCATTGCATTAATTGGATATACAGCCTTATCAGTACTAAGTACTATAACTTTTGCAACTTTATTATTAATGGCTGCACTTAAAACATTTTCGGCACCTAACACATTAGTATTGATTGATTCCATAGGATAAAATTCGCAAGTCGGAACTTGCTTTAAAGCAGCGGCATGAAATACATAATCTACACCGTGCATTGCCTCATCAATACTTTTATAATTGCGTACGTCTCCGATATAGAATTTAAGTTTCGGATTATTTAAAGCAATACGCATATCCTCTTGCTTTTTTTCATCTCTACTGAAAATTCTAATTTCTTTAATATCGTTAATAATATCGGATTTAAGAAAACGAGAAAGCACCGCATTACCAAACGAACCGGTGCCTCCTGTAATCATTAAAGTTTTATCTACAAACATTATATATAAATACCTATTTTTGAAATTAACTGTCATCCCGTGATCAAGTCACGGGGTGACAAGTATCACCCAAACTCACACATACGCTTTACAAGCTCACGCCATTCAGGCGGAGCATATCCCGTTACCTCGTTAAAACTAGTAGCATCTAGTGAGCGATCTATTACAAGCTCATCTGACGGAATAATATCGATTTCTTTATTATATATTTCCGCTACTAATTTTAATAATTCTAACTTATTAATCGGTTTTGATGCAATATGATAAAGCCCATGCAACTCTTTATTTGGTAATACAAAATCCCTTATTATTCTTGCAAGCTCTACTGTCGGAAATCCTGAATAAATAGCTTTTTCAAAACCTTTCACGTGTCCTTCTGCACTTAAAAACCAATTGATTAAGCTTCTATTGCCTGCTAGCTCATGACCTATAATGGAAGTACGTAGTGTAATAGCATGCGGATAATCTACTTCGCCAAGAAATTTTGAACGACCGTAAAGATCATAGCAATCAGGAAAATCGCTTTCCTTATAATTACCTTTTTTTCCTGAAAATACACAATCCGTACTAATATGGATTAACCTTGAATTAGTTAGTTTACATAAATTAGCTAATCTATGCGGTAACAAACTATTTATCGGTAATGCTTTTAATGGATCGTTTGCATCAGTTAGTTGTTTTACAAGCCCTATACAATTTATTACTATATCGGGTTTTGTTTTATTAAATACCTCAACTAATGAATCATGGTTCTCAACATCTA
Source organism: Rickettsia helvetica (assembly GCF_963970025.1). NCBI lineage: Bacteria > Pseudomonadati > Pseudomonadota > Alphaproteobacteria > Rickettsiales > Rickettsiaceae > Rickettsia > Rickettsia helvetica. The sequence goes on along the minus strand of NZ_OZ018776.1, from coordinate 903,091 downwards.
CATTTGTAATTAATTTATCGGATAAATCCTTAGAAAAATAAGAACGAGCGGAATTATTTCGGGCTGTCGCAAAAATGTCAAATTTTTTATCACTACTTAAAAACCTGCATATGCTATTACCTAGCATACCGGTAACACCTAAAATTAATATTTTCATGGTATATCTTATTTATTTTGCATCGTTTCTATCATAAATAATATATCTTTACAATAAGGTTTTTGCAAAGCTAGAAAGGCATTACTTTAAAAAGGTGATTTTGTTTTACCCGACTCTTACAAAAGACCTTATTGTCATAGAAATAATTAACTTGCCATAGAAAAAGTTCTTATTCTACTTTCTTTAACTTTCCAATCTTCATCTTCTGCAAGCTCTAAATCATATTGGTTTTGCATATTCATTCCACCAACGAGGATTAACATTAAAATATTTACCTAAACGGAGTGCTGTATCAGCAGTAATTGAACGATGATGCTTAATTATATTATTAATCCTAGTAACAGGTACATCAATATCACGAGCAAGCTTGCTTTGACTAATCCCCATAGGCTCCATAAATTCTTCTAAAAGAATTTGTCCCGGTGAAATAGGAGATAATTTATTTGTCATAAATTCTTTCCTAATTAAATATTTTTTATAGAATCAAGCACAGTTTCAAGGATCATACTAGCAGCTACGGCATCATCATTATTATTACGGTCTTTTCTTTTAACGCCGAATGATTTAAGAAAATTATTTGCAGCTTTTGTAGTTAGTCTTTCATCTTGTAAGTATATAGGCAAGTTTATAGATTTTGTTAACTCTTCTGCAAATTTCATCACTATATTTGTTTGCTCCGTTACTGCTCCGCTCATATCAATCGGTAGACCTATTACAACACCGCAAACTTTATATTTTTCAATGATATTAAGCAAGGAAGTAATAACAATCTTTTTATTTATCTCGGTTATAGTATTTAAGGGCATAGCAATACTACGTTCTTGATTAGATAATGCGATTCCTAATTTTTTGCTTCCGTAGTCAATAGCGATAAGCGGAGCATTTGGTATTAAAAGCCGATAAAATTCTTGAAGATTTTTTATGATCATGATAGTTATAAAAATTACTTTATTAATTATTATATATGCTAAAAAATATCCAAAAACACATAGATATCAAATTAATTAAATTATCGGCGATTTTAGCCTTTATTTATTATTTATTATTTAATACCGCAATATTGATTTATAAATTTGATTATTATAAAGCAACGATCTTTAGAGGGATATTAGAGTTATCAAAAGATTTTTGTTATATTTATATATTTTCTTTTATAACATTTTTCGGTCTTAGCGTACATAGATTAGTATTAAAAATCGGCGTGGGGTTTTTATTTATAACATCCGCTATTGCTAGTTATTACATTTATTTCTTCAAAATCAATCCTACTAAACAAGTAATAGGTAGTTTTTTCTCAACGGATTTAAACGAAGTTTATGAATTAACCAGCATTAAGTTAATAATATGGATAATTTTTTGCCTTTTTACCTGTTGTTATACTCTCAAATCTTTTGCCGCCGAAAATTCTAAATCATTTGTAATAAAACTATTATCTGCCGCTTGCTTACTTATTTTTGTATATAATATTATTACTCCTTCATTTAAGATACTAAAAAATTATTTTCCCATTCAGTATTTACATAATAGCTACCTTAATTTTGCTGGAAATTTCGGTGATAAAAATTATGCATGTATAGATATTAGCAAACAATATAATTTTATAGATAACTCTGACGCCGATATTATAGGCGTTTTAGTTATAGGAGAATCAGCAAGATTTGATCATTTCGGTATTAACGGTTATGAAAGAGATACGACTCCTTACTTAAAGACTGCTCAAAACCTAATTTCTTTCAAAGCTCAATCTTCTTCTAACCTTACCTATCTTTCCGTACCGTCTTTACTTTCGCGTTATCCTGCAAGTCACATTGAAAATAGTAGACAAGAGAACAGCTTTTTATCAATTTTAACAAATCTTGGCTTTAATACTACCTGGATTGGTACTCAAACTTTAATGAGGAGTTTTGCAAATTTTGACCTCAGTAATATATATAATGACGTTAATTTTACTATAGTACCGGGCGGCTCTGCCCTATTCTCTTTAAATGATCATGATGAAAAAATATTGCCTTTTATAAAAGAAATAATAACAAACTCAAAGAAACAATTTTTAGTAGTTCACACTTCCGGCAGCCATTGGAACTATAATGCGAGATATCCAAAAGAGTTTGAACATTTCACCCCTACCTGCCCTATTAAGGTTAAGGGGGATGCAAGTGATTGCGATAAGCTTGCTTTAGTTAACAGTTATGATAACTCTATTTTATATACCGATTTTTTTTTATCTAATTTAATAGATTTGCTTAAAGATAAAAATGCATTTTTATTATATGTATCCGATCACGGCGAATCACTAGGAGAAAATGGTTATTACGGTCACGGTGGTCCACTACTTGCAGAACAAATAACCGTACCTCTTATAGTTTGGGTATCAGATGATTTTCAAGCCAAATATCCTGAATCAGTATCTTCAATTAAAAATTATGCTAATACCGAGATTAGCCATGATTATGTATTTCATTCAATCCTTGACTGTTTAAATATAGATTCCGACATAATAGATAAAGACTTAAGTATATGTAAATCTAGTTAAAAATTATTGAATTATTAAAAAATTTATATATAAATTAAGATCTCAATAATTATATGATTTACCATTATATCTGATATACCTAAACTAGACGACTATTATTATAGATTTTTACAAAATATTTTACTTAAAACACTAGAACAAAATAAAGCTGCTGAAACTTATTTATTACAGAAAGATTTTAATAGTGCTTAAATGAGATAAAAAATGTAAATGAACAACTTGAAGAATATTCAAGCATTCTTTCTTTACTCAAAGTAATTAAAACCCATTTTATTGATAAAAAAATATATAATTTAAGTACCGTTTAACTTAAATCCTTTTTTTATAATTAAAAATAATATAGAGTGGAAATAAAAAAAGGTATTGAATTATGGAATATGCATTATTAATTTTCAGTATTATAGCGATTTTAGTTATAATACAAATGGTTAAAGTTGTACCACAACAACAAGCATGGGTAGTAGAAAAACTCGGAAAATTCGATAAGGTACTGCAGCCTGGTTTAAATTTACTAATCCCTGTCATTCAAAGAGTAGCATACAAACATACTTTAAAAGAAGAAGCCATAGATGTTACCGCTCAAACAGCTATTTCAAACGATAACGTAACATTATCTATTGATGGTGTTTTATATGTTAAGATCATTGATCCAATGGCAGCATCTTATGGAGTTAATAATCCTTACTATGCCATAACACAGCTTGCTCAAACTACTATGCGTTCGGAAATCGGTAAACTCCCTTTAGATAGAACTTTTGAAGAACGCGAAACTTTAAATGTAGCAATTGTAGCAGCTATTAATCAGGCTGCTATAAATTGGGGCATACAATGTATGCGTTATGAAATTAAAGATATTCAACCTCCGCAAACTATACTTAAAGCTATGGAATTGCAGGTAGCGGCGGAGCGTCAAAAAAGAGCTCAAATTCTAGAATCAGAAGGTAATAGACAAGCAAAAATTAATCATGCAGAAGGTGAAAAAGCACAAATCGTACTGAATTCAGAAGCTTCTTATACCGATCAAGTTAATAGAGCAAAAGGTGAAGCTGAGGCAATCGGTTTAGTCGCTACCGCTACGGCAAATAGTATTGAGATTGTCGCAGCTGCCGTACAAAAAACGGGAGGAAGTGATGCAGTAGCTCTTAAAATAGCCGAACAATATATTAGTGCGTTCGGTAATTTGGCTAAAGATACCAATACCGTAATTTTACCTGCAAACCTTTCAGAACCGAGTAGTTTTGTAACCGGAGCGTTAACTATATTTAACCAATTAAAAGCTTCTTCGGAAAAAAAAATAGATAAGTAGCAATTTATAAAGATTTATTATTGTAATAATAATTAGTTTTATATATCATATCAGATTATTAATTAATAAAAGGTTATGAATATGTCAGTATTTGTCGGCAAAACTGCTCCGGATTTTACAGCTAAAGCTATTATGCCTAATAATAATATAGACGATGAGTTTAAACTTAGCGATTATGCTGCAGGGGATAATATAGTGTTATTTTTTTATCCCCTAGATTTTACTTTTGTTTGTCCATCGGAAATTATAGCATTTCATAATAAGCTTGGTGAATTTACTGAAAGACGTACTAAAGTAGTAGCTGTTAGCGTTGATTCTCATTTTAGCCATTTAGCTTGGAAAAATACTCCGCATAATAAAGGCGGACTTGGACAAGTACAATTCCCAATGGTTTCCGATATAAAAAAGGATATTTCTTCAAAATATAATGTACTTAATGAAGACGGTGTTGCTTTGCGTGGAACTTTTTTAATTGATAAGGATTTCATAGTACGTCACATGCTAGTTAACGACTTACCTATAGGTCGTGATATTAATTATATATTAAAAGTAATCGATGCTTTAACTCATCATCAAAAGCACGGCGAAGTTTGTCCTGCCGGCTGGCATAAAGGTGAGGAAGCAATTACCCCATCACATGAGGGTATAGCACATTATTTAAGCTCACATGCCGAGAAATTATAGTATACTCGTTTAATTTGAAAAATTGGCGTCGTTGTTTCATATATTTTTTGATCCTCCATAGGTTATCTATGCTGCGGTCAAAAAATATGAAACGCCTTGCTCTTTTTTAAATTAAACTTCGTCTACCTAGCAATAACACTCCACTTATGTAAGAAAAACCCTAACCCATATCAAATAACCCTAAATAATGCTAAAAGAATTATTTTCTGTCTCTAATTCTAAAACTTCTTATAGTCTTGAAACAATTAATATTTTACGTCTTATTAGGAGTGAAAATATCGGTCCTAAAACTTTCTTTAGTTTAATTAAATTATTCGGTGATGCAGCAACTGCAATAGATAACGCTCCGGATTTTTCATTGCGAGGCGGCAAGTCAAAACCAATTAAAATTTTTAGTAAAAGTGATGCTGAAAAAGAGTTAGAGCTTCTCGAAAAAGACAATGCTAAGATCAGCACATATAAATCTCCGGAATATTCAAAATTGTTACTTGAAATTTATGATCCACCACCAATATTAAGCTATAAAGGTAATATAGAGTTATTAAATCATAATAAATGCGTTGCAATAGTAGGTGCAAGAAACGCTTCTGCAAACGGAAGAAGCTTTGCGCATAAAATTACAAATGATTTAGTAAAAGAAGGTTATATAACCGTTTCAGGTTTAGCACGAGGAATAGATAGCAGTGTACATCAAGCAGCAATTTCTCAAACTATCGGAGTTATTGCAGGCGGTATTGATCATGTATATCCACCGGAAAATAAAAAACTATTTGAAAATTTAGCAGAAGAAGGTTTAATATTAGCTGAGTTACCTATCGGCTCTACACCGCTTGAAAAACATTTTCCACAGCGTAATAGGATAATATCGGGACTAGCCTTAGGAGTAGTGGTAGTAGAAGCAAGCTTAAAATCCGGTTCATTAATAACTGCAAAATTTGCACTTGAACAAAATAGGGAAATATTTGCCGTTCCCGGCTTTCCTTTAGATCCAAGATGTCAAGGTACAAATAAATTGATTAGAGAGGGAGCATATTTAGTGGAGTCAGTAGATGATATTGTAGCTAATTTACCACAATATGAAGAATTTATGAAAAAAGATGATGGATTATTTAAGGATTTTGTTGAGCTAGGAACACTAAATACGAGATATGTTAAAGAACCGTCACAAAAGGAGCGTACTGCTATATTGGAATTATTATCGGCAGTACCTATAGATTTTGAATATTTACAAAAAGAAACAGAATTACCGCTTCCTATTATATATACGGTAATATTAGAATTAGAACTCGCCGGCAAAGCACTGCATCACGCCGGTAATAAAATATCATTAGTTTATCCCTAATGCTTTATGTCATTCCCGCGTAGGGGGAAATCTAGAAAAAAGCGAAATTATTTGAGCTTTTAATTTTAAAAACTTAGTGTGTTTATACTTGTTAGTGACTGGATTCCTGCTTTCACAGGAATGACATAGTCAAGAGTTATGCAAACAATATAGAGTAATTATTTTTATAATCAAATTATATAACAAAAAATAATCATAGATGAAATTAGTAATAGTAGAATCGCCGGCAAAGGCAAAAACAATAAATAAATATTTAGGTGATGAGTTTAAGGTCATTGCATCATTCGGTCATATCAGAGATTTACCTTCTAAAAAAGGCTCTGTGTTACCTGATGAAAATTTTGCAATGAAATATGATATTTCCGATAAAGCCGGTAAATATGTAGATGCCATAGTTAAAGATGCTAAAAAAGCTGATGCAGTATATCTTGCAACCGATCCTGATCGTGAGGGTGAATCTATCTCATGGCATGTTGCAGAGGTAATAAAAGAAAAAAATAAGGTTAAATCCGATAATTTTTTCAAAAGGGTAGCCTTTAATGAGATCACTAAAAAAGCAATTATTCATGCCGTTGAGAACCCTAGAAAACTTGACACTAACTTAGTCAATGCCCAACAAGCAAGAAGAGCTTTAGACTATTTAGTCGGCTTTACCCTTTCACCTCTTTTATGGCGTAAGTTACCGGGATGTAAATCGGCGGGACGTGTGCAGTCCGTGGCTCTGCGATTAATATGTGAGCGAGAAGATGAAATAGAGCGTTTTAAGTCAGAAGAATATTGGGATATTAGCCTTAAAATGCAAAATAATAATAACGAACTATTTACTGCTAAATTGACTCATATAAACGATCAGAAGTTAGAAAAATTCTCAATTATTAATGAAAAAGATGCCAAAGATTTAACCGAAAAATTAAAATCACAAAAATTTCATGTTGATAGGATAGAAAAGAAACAACAAAAACGTCAACCTCAACCTCCTTTTATTACTTCATCACTGCAACAAGAAGCAGCAAGAAAATTAGGTTTTAGTGCTAAAAAAACCATACAAATAGCACAAAAACTTTATGAGGGCGTTGATATAGGTAAGGAAACTATAGGGCTTATTACCTATATGAGAACCGACGGCGTTACATTATCAAATGATGCAATAGCAGATATACGCAAGTTAATCGATAAAAGTTACGGCGATAAATATTTACCGACTAACCCTAGAATTTATAAATCCAAAGTAAAAAATGCTCAAGAAGCTCATGAAGCAATAAGACCGACAAATATCACTTATACTCCAGATAGCTTAAAAGAAAAGCTAGAAAAGGATTATTATAAACTCTATGAACTAATTTGGAAAAGAACTATAGCCTGCCAAATGGAAAATGTGATAATGAATTTGGTAGTTGCAAATTTAGCTTCAGACAATAAAGAATATTTGGCAAAAGCAAACGGATCGACTATAGCATTTGACGGATTTTATAAGGTTTATCGTGAAAGTGTAGACGATGAGGCTGAAGAAGAAAATAAGATGCTACCGCCTTTAAAAGAGCAAGAACAGCTTAAAACTAAAGAAGTTATTCCGAATCAGCATTTTACCGAACCGCCTCCAAGATATTCGGAAGCAAGTTTAGTGAAAAAACTTGAAGAGTTTGGGCTTGGTCGTCCTTCAACCTATGCTAGTATTTTATCGGTTTTACAAGATCGAAAATATGTTTCTCTTGAGAAAAAACGATTTATACCTGAAGAGCTTGGACGTTTGGTAACGGTATTTTTAGTTGGTTTTTTCAAAAAATATGTTGAATATGATTTTACTGCAGGACTTGAAAATGAATTAGACGAAATAGCAGCCGGCAAACTTGAGTGGAAGGCTGCCTTAAATAATTTTTGGAGCGGTTTTAACCATAATATTGAATCGGTGAACGAGCAAAAAATAACCGAGATTATTAGCTATGTACAGAAAGCTCTTGATTATCACTTGTTCGGTGAGAATAAAGAATCTAAAATTTGTCCATCATGTAAAACAGGCGAGCTTAGCTTAAAGCTTGGTAAGTTCGGGGCGTTTTTAGCATGTAGCAATTACCCTGAATGTACTTTTAGAAAATCTATTGTGAGCGGTAACGATAATAACGAGAATGAAGGCGAGCCTTCCGCTACTCCTAATGAGAATAAAGTTTTAGGTACGGATAAAGACGGGATAGAAATATATCTGAAAAAAGGACCTTACGGACCTTATATTCAACACGGCGAACAAGAAGGCAAAGTAAAGCCGAAACGTAGCCCCATACCTGCTAGCTTGAACCAAAGCGACATCACACTTGATATAGCATTAAAGCTTCTAAGCTTACCGCTTAAAATCGGTATTCATAAAGATAGCAGCGAGGAAATTATGATAGGATACGGTAAATTCGGTCCTTACATAAAATATACAGGGAAATTTATTTCAATACCTAAAAAATATGATTTTCTAAATTTAAGCTTAGATGATGCAATGCAGCTAATTGAAGACAATAAGGCGAAGTTAGAGAAGAAATAAGCGTAAGAGGATGTCATTCCTGCGAAAGCAGGAATCCATAAAATAAAACTAAAAAACAAAAATGTATTGGGTATATATATTATGCTCTAACAAGAATGGCACTTTATATGTTGGTATTACTAACAATTATAATACGTCGTGTTTATGAACATAAACAAAAAATAATAAAAGGTTTTACCTTAAAGTATAATATTACAAAACTTGTTTATACAGAAGAATTTACTGACATTCAAGAAGCACTTACAAGAGAAAAAAACTTAAAAAAATGGAAGCGTAGTTAGAAAACAGAACTAATAGAAAAAACTAATCCTGAATGGAAAGATTTAATTGAATAGCTCTATGGATTCCTGCTTTCGCAGGAATGACATCGATCTTGCTTTTAACTAAAAAAATAAGTAAAAATGACAAAAGTTATAACACGATTTGCTCCGTCACCGACCGGTATGTTACATGTTGGTAATATCAGGGCAGCATTGCTTAACTGGCTATATGCCAAGAAGCATAACGGACAGTTTATTTTAAGATTTGACGATACGGATTTAGAGCGTAGTAAACAGGAATATAAAGATGTTATCGAGGAAGATCTAAAATTTTTAAATATTAATTGGGATCAAACATTTAACCAATTAAGCCGTTTAAGTAGATATGATGAAATCAAAAATCTATTACTAAACAAAAAAAGATTATATGCCTGCTATGAGACTCCTGAAGAGCTAGAATTAAAGCGTAAATTTCAACTATCTAAGGGATTACCACCGATTTATGACCGTGTTAGTTTAAATCTAACTTCAGTGCAAACACAAAAATATATAGAACAAGGAAGAAAACCGCATTATAGATTTTTGATAAATCATGAACCGATTAGCTGGCATGATATGATCAAAGGCGAAGTTAAATATAATGGCAAGACTTTAAGCGATCCAATAGTGATAAGAGCAGACGGTAGTATGACCTATATGTTATGCTCAGTTATTGACGATATTGATTATGATATTACTCATATTATTAGGGGTGAAGATCACGTGAGCAATACCGCTATTCAAATTCAGATGTTTGAAGCATTAAATAAGATTCCGCCGGTTTTTGGGCATTTGAGTTTAATAATCAATAAAGACGAGAAAATTTCTAAACGAGTGGGAGGGTTTGAGATCGCAACTCTTAGAAAAGCAATCGGGCTCGAAGCTATGGCAATTGCTAGCTTTTTTAGTTTACTTGGTTCATCGGCACAAATCTTGCCTTATAAATCAATGGAGAAGTTAGCAAATCAATTTGAGATAAGTAGTTTCTCTAAAAGTCCAACTATCTATCAGCCGGAAGATTTAGAAAGACTAAATCATAAATTACTTATAAATTTAGATTTTGATGAAGTAAAAGAACGCCTTAAAGAAATAGATGCCGAGTATATTGAGGAAAATTTTTGGTTATCGGTAAGACCTAACTTACAAAAATTACGTGATGTAAAAGACTGGTGGGAAATTTGTCATCAAACTCCAAATGTTCAAAATCTAAATTTAGATAAGGAATATTTAAAGCAAGCAGCAGAATTATTACCGAAAGGTAAAATCACTAAAGATAGCTGGAGCATTTGGATTAAAGAAATAACAAATATAACAGGTAGGAAAAGTAAGGAATTATTTTTACCTCTTCGCCTTGCTTTAACCGGCAGAGAATCAGGACCAGAAATCGCAGGAGTTTTACCTTTGATTGATCGGAAAGAGATAGTAAAACGATTAACGTCATTCCAGTGAAAGGACTCATACCGGACAGTTTATAAAAGACCCGTCATTGTGAACCAGCATTTATGCTGGCGTGGCAATCTCAGGAGTTTTTTTATATTATCTTATGAGATTGCCGCGTCGTTGCTAACGCAACTCCTCGCAATGACGATTGAATATAACAATACTTTAGCTATAATACTCTATCATATTGGTATTAATAATAGCACCGGCAAGTTCTGCAGTATCGCTATAGATATTATCAGCAATAAGAGAAACTACACCCGCTGTTCCTGCTACTAAATCTTCCACAGTTTCATAAGCTATATATCCTGCAGTTAGTCCTGCTTTTACTGTATTTTTTACACATTCGATAGAATCGGATGGCGAAATTAAAATTGCTCCTAAGGTAAAAGCACCAATAAGAACCGGAGGATTGTAATAAGCAAAAGTTGCAAGGCTTGCTACGGTTGCTTGAGCAAATGTGGATACAAAAGAATAATTAGCGTTATTCACATTAGAAATAAAATCTTGAACGGAGCATACAGCACTCGCACCGTTCTCTAATATATTAATAGCATGTTCTGTTGCTAAGGTAGCATACCATACATTGTGAAATCTGTCGCAGCTTTGGTAGCATTTTGAAAATGAATTATAGCACTATCAAAGTAACTAGATGTTTTTTTTGAGGTTTGTGGCCCCGTATAGTTTTTTGTCATGATTTTTCCCCTTAAAATTAAATCGTGACGCAATTATAACTTAAATATTAGATCATGTCAATGGATATTATTAATAAATTAATAAAGGTAAATTAGTGTGTAATTCCCAATTTCTGAGAGGCTATCTGTAAGGTAATTTTAATTGATAATTAAAGAGAGTTTATAGCGAAAATTAATAAGTTTTTGAAAGGATGCTGTTCCTATTTCAAAAAAAACTTATAATTTGCAGCAACAAAGAATTTAATTAGCGTTAAAATTACTTTATAGATAGCCTCTCAAATAACTCATTATCTTTTTTAGGCATTGGATTAGCTGAAGTTAAAAGCTTTTCTCCGTAGAATATTGAATTAACGCCTGCCATAATACATAAAGCTTGTAATTCATCAGACATTTGTTCCCTACCTGCCGATAAACGAATATACGATTTTGGAATCATTATTCTTGCCAAAGCTATTACTCGAATAAAATCAAAAGGATCAATTTCGTGTACATTTTCTAGCGGAGTACCTGGAATTTTTATTAGCTTATTGATAGTTACCGATTCAGCATTTGCAAGAGTCAAGATCATATTAATACGATAGTCATTAGTTTCTCCCATTCCTAAAATACCGCCGCAGCATACTTTCATACCGGAAGCACGAACATAGTGCAAAGTATCTAGCCTATCCTGAAAAGTACGGGTGATAATAGTTTTATCGTAAAACTCTTTTGAAATATCAATATTATGATTATAAAAATCAAGCCCTGCTTCTTTTAAAATAATTGCTTGATGCTCTTTTAATAAACCAAGCATAACGCAGGTTTCTAAGCCTAATTTTTTGACCTCCTTAATATCATCTCTCACAAACCAGCTTTAAGTCCTCATCACGTGGACCACGCCATGCAGCTCCCATACAAAAGCGAGTACTACCTGCTGCTTTAGCACGTTTTGCTGCCGTAATTACTTCTTCAATTTGCATTAAAGGCTCTTTTTTTACATCAGTTTTATAGTGTGCAGATTGAGGGCAGAATTTACAATTTTCAGGACAACTCCCTGTTTTAATGCTTAAGAGGCTACTGATTTGAACTTTATTCGGATCAAAATTAGTACGATGCACTTGTTTGAGCTTGATAGATCAGCTCCATAAACGAAAGGCTAAAGAGCTCTTTAGCCTCGTCAAAAGTCCATTTTTTCATTTCTAAAAATTATTTTCTTTTTAGGTTCTGTGTACAAAATTTAAATTATTTGAAAATATATTATTTTAAATTTTTGTACATAGAGCCTTTATTCTTAACGTAAGAAAATAAAGAAGAGAAAACAAAAAGTTTAGCAAGACCGCTGGGAATAAAAATTATAAATCCGCTATAAATTGCTTGTTTTAAGCCTATCATACTTGCAAGCCAGCTAACGCCGAATAGATACAATATAGTATGACCGATAATACAAATTATAGTAACATTTACAAAATTCTCAGCTAGCTTATCCTTTAAAGCACTCATAACAGGAGTTCCGATTAAGAAGCCGAGATAATAGCCCCCTGCTGCTCCTAAAAAATAATTTATCCCGCTAGAAAATTTACAGAATACCGGCAAACCCATTATACCTACAAAAATGAAAGTTAGTATAGTTAGAAAACTAAGACGTGGACTATAAGTAAAAGCGATAATATAAAGTATTACGCTATGCATCGTAATTGCTACCGGTTTTATAGGAATGCTTATTTGGGACGAAGCAAAAATAGCCGCTACTCCCATAATTATTTTAACAATATCTAGAGCATAAGAATTTGTATTTAAATCTTCTACAACTCTATTCGGATGTAATACTTTTAATAGAGAATTCATTGTACACCTCTTTCTTTAGTGGACATCTTTCGCAACTCTACTTCTAGAGGTTAATTTATACGTCGATCCGGTACTCAAATCCTCACGTACTAGTATGTATACTGCGGTTCGAGGTGAAGTGTCTTCTACAAATTCCTCTCTATAAGCGAGTTTGGAAAGATGTCTAGTTTATATTTTATTTTTTGGATAATACATAAAAATAAAGGAAAGAAAAGAGATATTTTCGATATAATTCTATTATTAATTGTTAATTATTTTATTGTAAAAGATTTAAAAACTAAAAAACTTTTTGATTTTTAGCTTATCTTCTTCAGACGAATTAGGCTTGAACCTGTATATATCTTTTTTATTAGCACTTTCAGGTCTAAATTTAAACTCGCCTCTAGTTGTTTTGATTGTAACTATCTGATCAGGAGAACCCCATTTAGGAAAATCATATTTTATAACTATGTCCCTGTTTCTAAGTCCAGCTTTATAAGCATTACTATTTTCGTCAATATTTTTTATTGTATAATTATTTATTAAAGCATCTCTATCAAAACCACGATCATATGCCCCCATTTTTATTTTCTCGATCGGCAGAACTTTAGCAACATCAGCGAAATCTATAGTTTTACCTTGTTCTGTATATTCGTTTATCTCTTTATCTATCCCTTTTGGAACATAATTTTTAACTATTTTTTTAAAATAATCGCTTGAAAATTCTTGTTCTTTTGAGGTTTTAAATAAATCAAGCATAACATTATCCAGCGATTTACTCTTATTATTCTCTTTAATGAGGCTGTCCAAATAAAGTGCAAAAACAAACCCACGATAATATGGCAATCTTTGTACTGCATAATCTTTCCAATAATCTGTTTTGATTAAATTATTAGGCTCGTTTATTACAGATGATAAATAATAATCTTTAAAGAATTGGTTAAATTCTTCTATAAATTCTTCAAGTGTTATAACTGTAGAACGCAAAGCTAAAACACGTGCATAATAATCGGTAAACCCCTCACTCCACTAATAATTTAATCCTTCTAAGTTATTACGTATTTTCTTCCCTATCCAATTATGCAGATGTTCATGAGCAAATAACGTTATATAATCCTGTTTGTCCAAACCTTGAGGAATAAACGCGGTAAAACTATGAGTTAAAACTGTTCCACCCATATGTCTAGGTTGATCGCCTTCGATTAAGCTTATTAGATAATACGGAAAATCATTATCATGGAAAAATGCTCTTTGTCCCTTAATAATTTTATTTATATAAGAAGATATTTCTTGATCTTTAAGATCAAACTGACCATATAACGAAAGATATACAGGATTTTTTTGATCAACAATTTTGTAAACACGTAAATCACCCGCTGCATAAATTGCACTATATAATTCAATCGGCGTAGCTTTAAATTTCACGCTTTTACCAAGACCATAATCTGATATTGTTTTCCAGCTATCAGCAATATTATTCCATTCAATATTAAACTCTACTATGTCATTTCCATTTAGATCACCGGGAGTAGCAAAAAGCCCATAACCCGGTGAATGAATTAAATTTTGTCTCATTATTGTTTCATGGATATCACAAGGATTACCGGCTTTTTGATATATTTTGTAGCTTAAACGGATAATATTGATTTTTTCCCGTATTAAAAATAGCTTCATTCGAGTCCTGATGTCTAAACTGCAACTTGCCGATAGGATATTCTAGCTTAACATTTTTAATTTGCTGATAGTATGAACCGCTTGCCCAAGCATAGGGTAAATCTAAAACAACCTCTCCATCCATATCCCCGATTATTTCGATTTCAATCTTGATAGCAGAAACAGGAGTATTAGATAAGGGGATTATTTTGTAATTTATCTGCCGATAAGTGTTTGCTAATACTAGATTTGGAATTAGAATTACAAGTATTATCAAAAAAATTTTTAGAAAGTACATTTTCAAAACTCAGGGATTTTAGAGATTATTTAGATTGTTATGCAACTCTCAACGTCATTCCCGCGTGGATACCGAGTCGTCATTGCGAGCAGCCGTAGGCTGCGTGGCAATCTAGAAAAAATAATAAAAAAATTCTGTAAATCAGAATTTTTGACTGGATTGCTTCGTCAATTACTTACGTAATTTCCTCGCAATGACGGAAAAAACCTATCTATGCAACAATACCTCGTGGGAATGACATACACCTTGCAATTCATAAGCTTCTTCATCTTCAAGTCATTTAGCGTTTTCTATTAAATATGATTCTTGAAATTCGGCAAGTTTTGGATCAGGGACACCTTTTAGATTTTTAAGCCCGTCAAATAAAATACCTAAAAAACCTATATTATTATTTTTACAATAATTCCCTATATCTTCCACATGTTTTTCCCGATCATCAACAAATACAATAAAATAATCTTTTAAATTTAAATCTTTAGAAAATTTTGATAAAGTACCGCTTTTTGAGTGATTACCAGTTATGAATATACCTGTATAAAAAATAGCATCATCATTTTATCCTGAATTATAAATTGCTAATTTTTCATTATCCAAAAACTCTATACCTAGCTCTTTTAATTCTTTATACCTCCAATCTTGCATCGAAGGAATACTGCCGAACTCTCCCGTATTCATTTGTGTAAGAGCATAAACAGGAAACTTTGCCTTGAGTTTGTTTACAACTTCTACCCACTCTTCATCAATTAATATTACTTTTCGCTGCAGCCGCTAATTACTGACAATTTCTTCATAATTGTCATAATTACTTTTATTTTCCTTAATTCTATCAATCATTTGATTATAAGGTGGCTTCTTAAAAGTTTTTGATTTAGGAGTTATAAGGGTATCGTCAACATCAAGGAATATAGATGCATCGGCAGGTGCATTTTTTATTATTAAATCATAAACTTTTTTAGCATTATCGATAGTTTCAAAATCTTTCATATATTATCAAATTTAATATTAAGTTCTTCAGTTAAAATAGCCATCAACTCAAATCCTGCTCCATTTTTCCATTTTCCTTGTTCATAAAAAAAATGATAAGGACCGCTAACCGGCGACGACAACCAAATTTCTTTGGCGGCACTTTGTTTATTTATTACATATATACCTTTATCAGTATCAAGATTTAATATATCGCCTTGTAAATCTACGTCTATACTTGCTTCTTTATCTTGCTCTTCTATCTTTTCTGCTATATATGCAATTGTTATTTCGGCTATTTTACTAAATTCAGTATTATTCATAATTTTCTTTTTATTTTTCAGGATCAATTTCCGGCTCAGCTATTTTAATCAAACTTTTTCGATAAGTTTCAACAAATCTATTATGATCATTAAGATTGTTAGAAAAATTATGCCCGCCTTTACCGTCAACTACAAAAAATAATGCATCCGTTTTAGCAGGTTTTACCACTGCTTCTAAAGATTTTAACGACGGACAAGAAATCGGACCGGGTGGTAAACCTTTTATATAATAAGTATTATAGGGTAGTTCTTGCAATAAATCTTTTTTTGTTAAAGCTCTTGCTAATTTAAATTTACCCTCAGTCAAAGCATATATAGTAGTTGGATCGGCTTGTAGCTTCATATTTTTCTTTAAACGATTAATGAATACTGCTGCTATAATAGGCTTTTCTGCATTTGAGCCAGCCTCTTTTTCAATTATCGAAGCTAGCGTTAATATCTCAAGTCTAGTTTTTAACGGAGAATCCGGTGAAAGATTTTGCATTACCTTATCTAAATTAGCAGACATTAAATTTCTCATTTGATCGATTATCTGCTCTTTTTGATCTCCATAAGAAAAAAAATACGTGGAAGGCATTAAAAAACCTTCCGGTATTATCCCTTTTATCTCTCCTAGTAAACGACTTTCTTCATTAATTTTCTTTATAACCTTACTAACTACCGTACCTTCCGGTACAATTATCTTGTGTATTATAGATTTACCGCTTGCTAATATTCTTAAAGTTTGCAGAGGCGATATATTACGGGTAAACACATATTCACCGCTTTGAAGAGGTCTTTTTATAGAATAAATTTTAGCAATTACCTTAAAAATTCTCGGATATTTGATTACTTCATTAGAATAAAGTTTTGTAACTATTTGATTTACGGATAATTTAGGTTCAATAATTATCGTTTTATTTTGAGTAAGATTACCCGGCACAAAAATATAAAATATACTAAAATTTAGCAAAGTAATAAATATAGTTAGAGATACTATAACTAAAAAAAGTTTAGTTTTTAATATGTTTTTTAACATAATAACTATTATTTTTATAAGGCTTAGAAATATTGATAAAAAATTACCATGAAATATGGTTTTTTTCTTGACATTGGAAATAACATATAGTAAAACTAACTTAAAGTTTGGTTGAAGTGAAATATTTGCTAAATTTAAATTATATAGTTTTTGCTAAATAAATCAATAGTTTTAATATTTGGTAATTAAAATATTAAAACTAGATGATTAATGAGCAACAAATTAATAACGCAAACCAATTTACTATAACAATAGTATACTCCTGTGAAATGAAAAGCTGGAATTTTTATTACAAACAAAAAATATAAATCTTTATTCATAGTTCATATTACTATACCGGCGTTAATACTGATCTTATAATGGATATTATATATTATGATACACGATCACAATACCGATCTAAAACACGAAGAACATACTAAAAGGTTAAAAGCTTTACAAAATAAGTTAGGAAACTTATCCGGTTTCTTGACAACAATGCGTTCTGATAACAATGAGGAATACAAAAAAATTTCCAATGATTTAGAAATTTTAATGAAAAAAATTAATACTATAAGAAAAAACATGGAAATATATTTTGTTATTATATTAATATTAATGTTTATTATAATTCAGAAAACGTTATGGATCACCGGTTCAAGTACTAATCTTTCTCTTTTAACAACTTTATTTTAGGTTCTAAGAACTCCTGTTTAATAATTTCTGCAGCTATATAAGAAGGTACAGCGTCATCTCGATCACTTGATACAAGCGAATTTTCCAAACTAAACCTATGCTCACGTACTTTTGTATGCCTAGCTAGCTTGCCTTTAAATTCATCGTGTCTAAAGCTTTCTGAATTTAGCTGTAATCGGTTTGACTTAAATCCTAATTGCTGCAAAATTTTTTGGCTTTCTATTACCTGCTCATAAGCTTTTTTAGAATTAAATAATAACTCTTGAAGCTTATTACTAATAAGATTAGCTCGGCAATTAAATTGGATAAATTCCGGAATTATTTCTTTATCAGCTATAATATTTATTAACGTAACATATTTTATTTTTATCAATAGCCTAATGATAAGAAAACTTAAAATATTAATCTTATATGCTACAATCATAGGAGTACTGGAAGCTGCTATCTCTAAAGTATTAGTACCGGATTTTGCTAGAGCTACATCCGCAACAGCATAAGTTTTAAGTCTCTCACTTGAAAATAAATAATTAAACTTAACATCTTCTAAAAACGGTTTTATTATTGCCTCATGAGCAGGATTTGCAAGAGTAAATATAACTTTAAGATTATTACAACTCTTGAATATTTCTTCAATAGAAGAAACAAAAACCGATAAATGCCTTAGAATCTCACCCTTTCTACTACCAAGAGTAACACATAAAACTCTCTCATTCTCATCTATTTTAAACTCTGCACGTAAAGCTATTTTATCACTATAAAACTCTTGCTCCATAATCGGATGACCTATATATCTACAATCAAGACCGACTTTAGTAAAATATGGAGGTTCAAACGGTAGTAAAGCAAATAAACAATCATAAATTTTAGCGTATTTTACTGCCCTACCCTCTTTATATGCCCAAACTGACGGTGCAACGATATGAATCATTTTCAGCTTTGGTAAAAGTTTTCTTACCCGCTTTGCCACACGATAAGTAAACCCTGGTGAATCTATGGTAATTAATAAATCAGCTTTACTATTTATTATATCCTCTACAGTTTTATCAATTAATTTTTTAAGCTTAAAAATATGAGGTAAAATTTCTACAAAACCCATTAAATTTATGGAAGTAATAGGAAATAAGCTTTTAAAGCTACCGGCTTCCTCCATATATTTGCCGCCAACACCAACAAACTTTACTCCTGTATTGTTTCTTAAATGCTGAATTATACGACCACCTACAAAGTCTCCTGACACCTCACCGGCTATAAAGTAAATTTTTGTCATTAAAGATAGTTATTTTTTAAGGTTCTCAATTTCTGCTTTTAATCGCTCTATTTCTTTTATAGATAATTCAGTAATCTCATGTATTTCTTCTATCGAGTGTTTTTTCATTAACATCTTTTTTGCTATTTTATACTTTTTGTAACTTCACCTTCTTGTCTACCTTTTTTTCTCCCCTCTTCTATTCCTTTTGCCATACCTGGTTCTCTACCTTTTTCTTCAGCAGAAACTATATAATCACGCTCTTTAAAGCTCTTATTCATGTGTGCACAATAAACTATCTGCTCTTTAAGAGTCATCTTAAGTATATTAAGTCGATTTGCGACCTTTGTCATATATGGTGATTTAAAGTCTTTCTTAACTCAGAATGTTTTACTACATATAGCCATTCATCCAATTCATCTCTTATAACATCATTAAATAATGGTACTGATATTACAAAATATTCTGGAAATACATTACATAAATCAAATATTTTACCTCTCATATCTCCCAAAGAAAATTTCATAGGGTGTTTTTTATCAACTTCTCTAAAAATAGTCTTACCGTGATATAAAGGTGCTTTCATATCAGCAAAAGGAAAATATAATAAATTAATATGAAATATTTTTTTAATTGTGGAGTAATCATCATTTTTTGAAATACTATCTACTATTAATCTGTTACTATTAAAGCAAGCTTTATGCATAAAAAGATTTGTATAGGATTTATCTATTTCCACTATATATTTATGCCCTTCTTCATCTTCCACAATTACATCTGCTATGCTAGATTTTAAGCTATCATTTTCTTTATTACTGCCACTTTCTAATAAGGCTTTTATTTTAATAGAACTATAAACCAGCATCTTTGAGTATTGCCGAGATAAACCCTTCAACTATCTCGTAATCACCTTTGTCCTTAAGCAAATATTTTATAGCGTAATCAAAACTTATTATAGTACTCATATTTTCCTATCTAATTAAATATTATTAAATTCCATTTTACGATAGCTCAAAGCTTCTGCAATATGCATTTTCAAGACCTTATCCGTATTCTCAAGATCGGCAATCGTACGTGCTACCCTTAATATTCGATTATAAGCACGCATTGATAAACGAAATTTATTTGCCGCTTCATTCAGTAAATCTCTTCCTTCATCCGCAGGCATAGCGTAATCTATTAATAACTGCCTGTCTAATCTATTATTTGTTTTAATATTATATAACCCTCATATCTCTTTTCTTGAATCAAACGCACTTTCTTGACTCTTGCAGCTATATCCTTAGAATTTTCTTCAGAACTATAATCAATAAGATCATAATTATAAACATTAATACTAGAGACTTCTATATGCAAATCAAATCCATCCATAATAGGTCCCGATACTTTCATTTGATAGTCGCTAGCACATTTTGGAGCTTTCATACATTCTTTATAAGGATCGCCTAAATAACCGCATGTACAAGGATTCATAGCTGCTATTAACTGGAAATTTGCCGGATATTTTATATGAGCGTTTGATCTTGAGATTAGTATTTCACCGTTTTCAATAGGCTGTCTTAATGCATCAATAACATGCTGTGGAAATTCAGGTAGTTCATCTAAAAATAATACTCCGTTATGAGCTAGCGTAATTTCCCCAGGCTTTACTTTTTTTCCGACACCGCCGCCGACCATAGCGGCAAGTGAGCATGAATGATGCGGAGTTCTGAACGGCCTTGCTTTGGTAAGTTTACCGTCTAAAAATTTTCCTGCAATACTTGTAATCGTGCTGCATTCTAAAATTTCTTTTGTAGACATTTTAGGTAGTATACTGGGAAGACAGGCAGCAAGCCTTGATTTACCGGTTCTGGGAGGGCTGAACATTAAAAGATTATGTCCACCTGATGCTGCAATTTCTAAAGCTCGTTTAGCAATTTTTTGACCTTTTATATTTTTAAAATCGGGATAATTTATCAGCTCATCTTGCAATTTAGCTTCCGGAGGAGTTAAAACTTGTGAACCTTTAAAATGATTTACTAGTTCAATTAAATTACCTGCAACAAGTATATTAATTACCCGACCAAGCAACTTCCGAGCTGTTTTTACTTGAACAAATAAGACCTTTACCTCTAGCAGAAGCCCCAATCGCTGCAGGTAAAGCTCCGCTTACCGGTAAGATTGAACCGTCTAATGATAACTCTCCTATTATCAAATATTCCGATATTTCAAGCTCCGGTAAAATATTCATTGCGTTAAGTATCGAACAGGCAATCGCAAGATCAAAATGGCTTCCTTCTTTTACTAAATCTGCCGGAGCTAAATTTATTAAAATCTTTTTAGTAGGTAGTGCAAGCCCTATAGAAGATAATGCTGCTTTAACTCGTTCTTTTGATTCAGCTATAGTTTTATCGGCAAGCCCTACTATAGTAAAAGCAGGGATACCCGGTGATATTTGTACCTGCATGTCAACGTCGATAACATCAATTCCATTCAACGTTAGACTTGCTATATGAATTATCATGAAATTTTTCTTAAAATGCCATTTTGTCATCCTGCGACTTGATTGCAGGATCTCATCAAATATACTACTACAGACTACTTTATGAGATCCCGTGGTCAAGCCACGGAATGATAGGAATTATCTCAACTATTAATCGGAAAAGCATACTATAGAACAAACTTAGCTAGGTCAAGATTAGTTATTATTTTTGATAATTGATTTTCTACGAATTTATCATCGATAGTTATTTTTTTGCCTTTCATTTCGCTAGCTTCAAAGCTTATATCCTCAAGCAAATTCTCAAGTATAGTATGCAGCCTTCTAGCCCCTATATCTTCGACTTCTAAATTAACGGTGATCGCATAATCCGCTATCTTCTCAATAGCAGAAGCAGCAAATTCAAGACGCACGTCTTCAGTACCTATTAACGCCGAATATTGCTTTATTAAACTAGTTTCAGGCTCAAGCAATATTTTAATCATATCATCTTTGGTAAGCGAATTTAATTCTACTCTAATCGGTAACCTTCCTTGTAACTCCGGTAATAAATCAGAAGGTTTAGCAATATGGAAAGCACCTGAAGCAATAAATAATATATGATCGGTTTTAACCGGTCCATATTTAGTATTAACCGTCGTTCCCTCTATCAAAGGTAGCAAATCTCTTTGCACTCCCTCTCTACTTATTTCGGCATTTTTTGCTCCGGAACTACCAGTCGAAGCTATTTTATCAATTTCGTCAATAAAAACTATACCGTCATTTTCAGCTAAACTTATAGCTTGCTGAATAATTTTTTCTTGGTCTATTAATTTTTCTGATTCCTCAGGTATAATAATAGCCATAGCATCTTTAACTAGCATTTTTTTTGTTTTAGTCTTACTGCTGCCAAGGGCTCGTCCAATCATATCGCCAAGATTAAGAACGCCCATAGATGCTCCCGGCATGCCCGGTATTTCAAAACTTCCACCGCCGACAGGTGTAGTATCAGCTACGCTAATTTCGATTTCCGTATCAT
The DNA here is from genome assembly GCF_963970025.1 of Rickettsia helvetica. Lineage (NCBI taxonomy): Bacteria > Pseudomonadati > Pseudomonadota > Alphaproteobacteria > Rickettsiales > Rickettsiaceae > Rickettsia > Rickettsia helvetica. Next base: position 880,635 of record NZ_OZ018776.1, on the reverse strand, counting down.
CAAGTTCGCCGTTTAAAACTTTTTCTTTGAACTTTTCTCTAGTCTCACTAGTAGAAGTTTTACCTACTAAACTATCTAATATTCTCTCTATCGCTTTTTCACGGGCATTAATATCTACTTCTGTTTTTGCTAAAGTTTTTTCAGTATTAACGGCTATTTCGACTAAATCACGAATTATTGATTCTACATCACGCCCCACATATCCGACTTCGGTAAATTTAGTTGCTTCTATTTTATAGAAAGGAGAATTAGTGAACTTTGCAAGGCGTCTTGCTATTTCCGTTTTACCGACTCCGGTTGAACCGATCATTAAAATATTTTTTGGTACTATTTCATGACGTAAATTACCTTCTACTCTTTTACGACGACAACGATTTCTAAGTGCAATAGCAACGGCTTTTTTGGCCTTTTCTTGACCTACGATAAACCTATTAAGTTCATTAACTATTTGAGAAGGGGGAAGCCCCATAGGGTCTTTTTTATAAGTAGTTTTAGTAGCTTTCATACAACTTTTTCCATTATAATATTATGATTAGAAAATACACACAAATCTGCAGCTATATTCATAGATTTTAAAGCAATTTCTTCAGCAGTGAGATTATTATCGTAAGACATTAGGGCACGAGCGGCAGATAGTGCAAATAAACCGCCTGAACCTATTGCTGCAACATTATTTTCAGGCTCTACGACATCACCGTTACCGGTTAAAATTAATATATGACTACGATCGGCAACAATCATCATTGCTTCCAAACGTCTCAAATATTTATCGCTACGCCAATCTTTTGCAAGCTCAACTGCACTTCTAAGTAGATTATGTGAGTATTTTTCTATTTTTGCTTCAAGTTTTTCAAATAAAGCAAGTCCATCAGCCGTAGAACCTGCAAAACCGGCAATAATTTTATTGTTTGCTATAGTCCGTAGTTTCCTAGCACCGGATTTTAATATCGTATTGCCGTGCGACACCTGTCCGTCTGCCGCTATAATTATTTCTTCGTTCTTTTTTAAACAAAGTATTGTTGTGCCATGTAAGGCTAAATTATCTGACATAATATAAAATTATATAAAATTTATTGATATTAAGTTGTTAATTAAGTACTATAACGTAATATTTTACTCTGAAGTAAAATGCAGAATTATTATACGAAGATCAACTTCAAAAAGAGCAAGGAGTTCACAAGGCAAGGAACGCAGCGTATATTTAATACGTGAGTACCGCAGCTCTTGTAGAACGACGTAGCCAATTTTTGAAGTTCATCGAGTATACTTGACTAATCCAATTTAGTTAATTATTGTCCCTTGAATTTTCAAGGCTTAAACTTAAACAATGAATATATACGCAATATACATTAACTCCACACAAAAAAATAATAATTTTATTGTTATTGAAGAAGGCTTTTCATGGATAGCTGCTCTTTTAAGTATATTTTGGGCATTATACCATAAAATGTGGTTAGTTGTTGCTATTGCCGTAATAGCGAATATAATCGTTACGGCGATTATTATCGAAGAGTTAAAGTTTATATTTAAGATAGTTTAAATATTAGGCTTCAGCTTTTTTGCTTCAGATATTAGAGAAAATTATTTAAAAAGAAATAATTACCGACTAGAAGATATAATAATTGCCAACTCTAGCATTGAAGCTGAATTAAAATTTCTAAAACGTAATATACTCGTTTGATGAATAGAAAAATGTCCTTAATGTCATTCTTGGATCCTCGTTTTCACGGGGATGACATCGAGTGCGTTTCTCAAGCCATGCAATAAAGCTTTTAACAGGAATAATGATATATAACAAAGAAAATGTTTTTGCAAAAATTATAGATAAAAATCTTCCGGCAGAAATAATTTATGAAGACGAACAAATTTTAGCATTCAAAGATATAGCACCCGTGCATATTATTAGTAATGCCTAAAAATGAATATTATAGATTATGCCGATTTTATCTCTAAAGCTTCCATAGATGAAATAAAACATTTTTTTGCTAAAATTTCTGATATAGCAAATGAAACGGGTTTAGATAAAGACGGTTATCGTTTAATAACTAATAAAGGCGAGAAATCGGGACAAACTATTTTTCATTTCCATTTCCATATTATCGGCGGTGAAAAACTCATCGGATTAATAAATAAAAATGACTAAAAAATACAATATTGCAGTAATCGGAGCTACAGGAAATGTAGGGCGTGAAACTCTAAATATTCTAGCTGAGCGTAATTTCCCCATTAATAAAATTCATGCTATAGCTTCAGATAGCTCTCTAGGGCGGGAAGTAAGCTTTGGAGAAAAAATACTACAAATTAATAGTTTAAAAAATTTAAATTTTGACGATATCGATATTGCTTTTTTTTGTGCAGGTTCAGAAGTTTCAAAAGAATTTATACCAAAAGCTACTGCTAGTAACTGTATAGTTATAGACAAATCCTCACTTTTTAGAGTTGATAATCAAGTGCCGCTAATTGTACCTGAGGTTAATTTATCAACACTTAAAGAGTTTAATACTAAAAATATCATAGCTAACCCTAACTGTATAGTAATTCCGCTTGCAGTAGCATTAAAACCGCTAGATAATGAAATAAAGATTAAAAGAGTAGTGATATCTACTTATCAATCAGTATCAGGAGCGGGTAAAGCAGGAATGGACGAACTCTACGACCAAACAAAATCTAAATATGTTTTTGGAGAGAATGATCCTAAGAAATTTCCAAAACAGATTGCATTTAATCTATTTCCTCATATAGGTGATTTAAATAAAGACGGCTATACAAGTGAAGAAACAAAAATTGCTTTTGAACTAAACAAAATTATAGGCAATCACTTTAAAGCTAGTGTTACTTCCGTGCGAGTACCGGTATTTATCGGTCATTCTATATCGGTTAATATAGAATTTAACGATAAAATTGATGCCAAAGAAGTCGAAGAAATATTACAAGATGCAGATGGAATTATTACAATTTCTAATAATAATGACCTTGCTTATATCTCACCCGTTGAAGTGGTAGGCGAAGATGCCGTATATGTCTCCCGCATTAGAAATGACATAAGTAAACCTAACACGATAAATCTATGGATCACATGTGATAACTTACGTAAAGGAGCAGCTTTAAACAGTGTCCAAATTGCTGAAGAACTAATTAATAATTATTTATAATATAACTAATATGGATAATAAAAATAATAATCTAAATAAAAAAAACCCGCTAGTAATAGCATTAGGCGAATGTAGAACAGCTTTTTGGATAGTCTTTTGGTTTGCTTTTATAATTAACTTACTAATGTTAATTACTCCTCTTTACTCATTACAAGTGCTTGATAGAGTCCTTGGAAGCGGTAATCTACAAACATTATTATTTTTATCGATAATAATCGCATATATTTATTTTGTTTATGGATTATTACAAATTGCTCGTTCTTTTACACTTATAAAGGTAGGGGAATGGCTTGATAGAACAGTAGCTCCCGTAATTTTTGCTTCTTCAATTTCTGCAGCTGCAACACGAGCAAATATGGGTTCTAGCCAATTATTACGTGATTTTCAAGCCGTCAAAACATTCCTAACAAGTACCGGAATTAATACTTTATTCGATGCCCCTTGGAGCCTTATCTATATTGTGGTTATTTTTTCAATTCATCCATATATCGGTCTTATTACCGTTTTTGGTGCAATTATCATAGTTTCAACCGCTTTCTTTAACGCAGCGGCTACTAATAAGATGCTAGGTGAAGCTACCGAATTTTCGATAAAAGGTATGACACAAGCCGATATTGCAAACAGAAATGCAGAAGCAATTGAAGCAATGGGAATGATGAAAAATGTTACAAAAAATTGGCATAAATTTAACATATCAGCACTTGATAAGCAATCAGTTGCTAGCTATCGTAACGGTGTTATTTCTAACTTTTCAAGGTTTATCCGTAACATAATGCAAATGGCTGTTACCGGAGTCGGTGCTTACATTGTTGTAAAATCTCACAGTGCAGATATGACTCCCGGTAATATGATTATGAGTTCTATCATAGTCGGTAGAGCTCTTGCTCCTTTCGATAATGCTATTGACCTATGGAAAAGTATGAGCGGTGCTATTAAATCATACAAAAACATTAATAATTTATTTAACACTTATTCTTCTAGAGACGAAGCGATGCCGATTCCGAACGTTGATGGTCATCTTACTGTTGAAAATGTTTATTATGCTCATCCTATACCGAAACATTTACCTCAACCTCCCGTACCGAAATATATCTTAAAAGGTGTTAGTTTTGCAGTACAACCGGGCGAAGTGTTAGCAATTATCGGTCCTTCGGCTACAGGAAAATCAACTTTAGCTAAAATCATAGTCGGGGTATGGAAAGAATCATCAGGTTCCGTACGTTTAGATAGTGCTGAAATTTATCGTTGGAATAGAGAAGATTTCGGTAGACATGTCGGCTATCTTCCTCAAGGAATAGAACTTTTTAGTGGTAGTATTAAACAAAATATAGCTAGAATGGAAGAAAATGCCGACCCACAAAAAGTTATTGAAGCAGCTAAAATAGCCGGAGCTCATGAAATGATATTAAGATTCCCTGACGGTTATGATTCTGATATCGGTCCTGCAGGCTCTAATCTATCAGGTGGTCAAAGACAACGTATCGGGCTTGCTAGAGCTTTTTACGGTAATCCAAAACTCATCATTTTAGATGAGCCTAATGCTAATTTAGATGAGGCAGGTGAAGTTGCCCTTGCAAGTGCCTTAAAACAAGCACAACTTAAAGGAATAGCAGTTCTTGTAATTTCACATAGACCATCCGTATTATCCGTTGTTGATAAAATTCTAATATTACAGGATGGAGCCGTTGCAGTTTACGGAACGGAAGAAGAGATTCAAAAACACTTTAAAACTTTAAAAAGCGGTACAATTCATATTAACAACTAAAATGTCATATCATGGTTTGATTGGCATTATTGCGTGAACCAGTTTTTCCTCGCAATGACGACCTTCAGTATCCACGCAACAATGCCCGCTCGCAATGACGCAAAATACAAACAATGCTGACTAAATATAATAATGATTAAATATTATGCAGGACTTAAAACACAATAAACCTCAAATTACTCCGGAACAATTAAAACAATTATTATCCTTAAGAGAAGATGCGTTAAACCTTAAAGGTCAAAGTTCTAAACGTAAAGCTTTAATAAATACTACATTAAGGAAAACCTCTCATGCTATAGAATTCTTATTAGTAAAACTTGATAGGTTTGTTAATTTTATTACCAAGAAAACCGATAAAGATCGTAATAACGTAGCCCAAGCTGCAAGGTTACCTATACTTTTCGGTATTTATGTTATTATCTTTTTAGTATTAATAGGCGGATTATGGTCAGCTCTTGCTCCGCTTGATAGCGGTGCTGTAGCTGTCGGTATCGTAGTGCCAAGCACAAATAAAAAAACGATTCAACATCATGAAGGCGGAATAATCAATGCTATTTACGTTAAGCAAGGTGATAAAGTCAAAGAAGGCGATAAGTTAATAGAACTTGAAGAAACTAGAATAAAAAGCGAACATGAAAATATCCTTGGTCAGTACCGTAATTTTTTAGCAACTGAAAATCGTTTAATTGCCGAACGTGATAATTTAGAACAAATCGAATTCTCTGATTTTCTAATGCAGGATATAAATTTACCGGAAGTAGCTAAAATAATTCATACGCAGGAAAATTTATTTAGATCTAGAAAAGAAGTATATAACTCAGAGAAAGATGCATTACATCAAAATATTGCTCAACTTGAGAAAAAAATTGAAGGTTTAGAAGCAAAAAAAGTTGCCGCCTCCAAAACTGCTGAAGTTTATCAAGACCGTTTAAAAGCTTTAAGAACGTTAAAAGAAAAAGGCTTTGTACAAAAAGCAGCCTTATTAGACCAAGAGGCAAAAGTTGCCGCTTCAAAAAGCGATGTTGCAACAACTGCAGCCGAAATAGCAGGAATACGCCATGCTATTACCGAAACTCAAATTAAAATTATAAATCAACAAAATAAATACACTGAACGGACTTTAACAGAGCTTCGTGAAGCTCAAGTACAAACAGCATCTCTTAAAGAAAAATATAATTCCCTGACGGATTCGCTTAATCGTGTGATAATCAGATCACCTGTTGACGGTATAGTTAATAATTTAAAATATCATACAATAGGCGGTGTTATAGGTCACGGACAAACTATTATGGAAATTTCGCCAATTAATGACCCATTAATAATAGAAGCAAAGGTATCTCAAAAAAATATTGACTCAGTACATGAGGGATTAGTTGCAAAAATACGTTTTAGTGCATTTAAATCAAGAACAACTCCAACATTTACCGGTAAAGTAGTAAGCATATCTCCCGATATAGTACAAGATGAAAGACAGCACCCGGGACAACAACAAGATAATTATTATGTTGCAAGAGTTGAAATCGATATGGATGAATTTAACAAAGTTGCTAAAGTTAAAAATCTTGAATTACACCCCGGTATGCAAGCTGAGGTACAAATCGTAACCGGTACTAGAACACTACTTAGATATTTACTTGATCCCGTTACTGATACTGCATTTAAAGCTTTTAGAGAAAAATAGATAATTTAAAAATTTCAGGTTAGATAACTTTACGGAACCTAGATATTTAGTAACAATATTTATTAAAAATTCTTAATTCTTGATTGACTTTTAACTACAAAAGTATAAGCTTATTTTACAATCTAATTATAATAAAGGTTATATGTTAGGCTACGAAATAGAACAAAGAAGTTTCAATAAAGAACAAAAACAAGCTGTCGGATTACTTTCTATAGGTACATTTCTAGAGTATTTTGATCTTATGCTTTATGTGCATATGGCGGTGCTTTTAAATAATTTATTTTTTCCAGAATATGATCCTTTCACTTTTTCGTTGCTTACTGCCTTTTCTTTCTGTTCTACCTATTTGCTAAGACCTATAGGAGCATTAATATTTGGGTATATAGGCGATCATTTTGGACGTAAGATTGTAGTTATTTTAACTACCCTATTAATGGCTATTACTTGTGTGATTATAGGCAGCATGCCAACATATGCACAGATAGGTATAACAGCCTCTTGGGTTCTTAATATATGTCGTATAATTCAAGGTATGTCGGCAACTGCAGAAGCACGAGGTGCAGAGCTGTATTTAACCGAAAATTCATCTCCTCCTATACAATATCCATTAGTAGCAATTATAACCGTATTTTCTGCCGTAGGCACGACGGTAGCACTAGGTATTGCATCAATTTTTACTAATCAAAATATTTATCAATATGAATCAAGTTGGCGTATAGCCTTTTTCGTTGGTGCAACTATCGCTTTTGTAGGTACTATTGCAAGGACTAGTTTAAAAGAAGCAGATGCATTTTCAAATAAAAGAAACAAATTAAAACTAAGACTTCAAGAAAATAATATTATGCTTGAAGACATTGATAAAGATATTCTAGATCAAAAAGTTCCAAACGCCACTTCTATTTGGTATTTCTTTATCCAGTGTGCTAGACCACCGTGTTTTTATTTCGTGTATATATATTGCGGTGATATATTAAAAAGAGAATGCGGATTTACTCCGAATCAAATTATAAATCAAAATTTTTGGGTATCTATAATAGATTTACTCGGTATTATCGGTCTTGCATTTATTAGCTATAAAATCCATCCTTTAAAAATCCTAAAGGTAAAATTATATCTATTTTTTACCTCTCTCATTTTTTTTCCTATAATGTTAAATTATAACCCTACTCCTTTATATATTTTTATTTTTCAATGTTTAGCTGCATTATTCGTATTTGATCACATACCGGCAGCTCCTATATTTTATAAATATTTTCCGGTTTTTAAGAGATTTACGTATACTAGTATGCTAAGTGCAATAGCAAAATTATTTACTTATATTATAACGTCATTTGGTTTAGTTTATATTACCAATTATTTAGGATATTGGGGGTTATTTTTAATTTTCATTCCGGTAGGTATAACTTTCTTCATGGGAGTAACTTATTTTGAGAGAATGGAAAAGAATCAAAATTTATAATTTTATTAAAAGTAGAATCTATATTAAACTTTAAATTATTTTTATAACATTCAGCATATATAAGCTCTGAAACTAAAGGTATTTCAAGCATTTCACTTAATACTAAAAAGCTTTTTAATGTCTCTTTAATTATTTTATGAGCTTTTTCAGGCGATTTTGCTCCTAAAGTTTGTAAATTATGTATTCTATCAAAAAGTTTTATAAGAGCAGTATCGTATCTTTTTTGTTTAATTAATAAAATAAGACTTTTCTCGCTACTTATTTTTCCACAAGATTTAATTCTAGTTAGACCTGCTACATGCCTTGCTACTTCTTCATCAAAAATGTTGCTAATCATTTCTTCAGTAAGTTCAGTATCTTCAATAGTGTCATGAAGTAATGCAGCTTGTAGCATTCTAAAAGTAAAGAGTTTAGGTACTTCTTTTGCTACAAATTCCGCTACCATAATTGTTACTGCGATTGGATGAGAATAATAAGGGTCACCCGATTGACGCATTTGCTCACCATGATATTTACGAGCATAATAAATACCTTTTTTAACTTCTCTAATATCGATAGATTGTTTTACTTGGGTATTGAAAAATAAAAGCCTTTCGATTAATTTATCTGAATACTTACAACTTTCAAAATTCTTTTCCCAATATTCTATATCTTTCATAAAATCTCCCAATTCTATATATTATTTTACTGGTTTTTCTTATGATTATCTTTTATATTTTCTTTTTAAAATCCAATTATTATTTATTAAAAATCTCTATATTTAATAATTTTTCTATTTTTAATGCTAAAAAATAATTATACATTAAAAATAGTTTTTTACAAAGGTTTATATGTCCATCCTTAACTATCACCTACATTTTTCTCGTTATAACAATCTTAATATCTTGTTTTGTCGTGATAAAAGACCTACATATTTAGGCATAGGCATTACGATTTTAGCTGCTTTATATCAAAGCGTAATAAAATATTATAGGAGTTTGGGGCTTTATCTATTTTTACTGCTATTACCTATGCCTATTTTAATTTACAGCTAAATAAAGTATTAAAAACCTTATTATTTATATTAATCTCGCTAGGTTTTACTATATTTGCTTTTCATAAAGTTCCAGAATTTTTTAATATACTTGCTATTGATAAAGTACAGTTATCGGAATTATCCATACCGTTTTCTATGTATCTAAATTTTGATAAGGTAATGCCGGCTTTAATAATTTTCTCTGTCAGTGATTTATATATTAGACATCTTTCCAAACCAGCTTCTAGAGAGGAATTTAAAGGAGACACGGAACGCAGAACCGCAGCGTACACAAGCATACGTGAGGATTCGAGTACCGGATCGACGTATAAATTACCTCTAGAAGCTGGTTTGGAAAGATGTTTTTAGAAAAACAAGAAAGTAAGAATGCTCTAAGGTATACCTTCTTTTCTCTTTCACTCTGTGTATAATGATAATTATGACTCTGTCAATTTAATAAGCGGTTACGTCTTATTTGAGCCTAAAATCCCAAGCATACTACCAATATGGGCAATTAATAATTTCTTTTTAGTATGTATGGCTGAGGAAGTTTTCTTTCGAGGGTTTTTAACAAAGAACATTACAAAGTCTTTTACCAAAACAGCAGATTTTAGCTGTTATTATAGTATCTTTAATATTTGGGATTGCACATTTTCAAGGCGGGGCATATATAGCTTTAAGCACTATATGCGGTTTTTTCTATGGTTATGCATATTATAAAACAGACAAAATATTATGCTCTATGATAGTCCATTGCGGTCTAAATTTATGCCATTTATTATTATTTACTTATCCTGCTCTTAAAACTTTGTGAAATAAATGTAATTTTAATAGACAAAGTTATAGAGTTTTTTTATTTATAAATAGTAAACATAATAACTAAGTTTTATGAACAAAGACATCCCTATGGATTTATTACCTTCAGAATATGAGCTAACAAGCTCTAGTAGTGCTGCTTTGACTCTACTTTTAATGTGGGAGCAACCTTATTATTCTTAATAGGTTATTGCTGTTATTATTGCTTCAATAATGAGCCAAAAGATATGGGACTTGAATTAATCGGTGATCACCACGAACATGATGAATAATATTTTTAAATTATTGCATGGTGCTTAATGTCATTCCCGCGAAAGGCTTGCCTGCGTGGTGCGAAAATCGTCATTGCGAGGAAAAATTGAAAATTTTGACGAAGCAATCCAGTAAAAAATGCTAAAATTAGCATTTTTTTATTATTTTTTATGGATTGCCATGTAGCCTACGGCTGCTCGCAATGACGATTTGGTATCCAACACGGGCAATGCCCAACCTATAATTTACTTGGATCAAAGCTAAAATTAATCTCTTTCCAATGGTTAAAGCGTGTAGGATCAAGGTTTTCAATAGGGCTTGCCTGCCATACCGCTCTAATTGCATTATCCGCTAAAGCTTCACAAATGCTAGCCGGAATATTAGGACAAATTCTTTCTTTAACTTTTGCCTGCTCAACGTTCCCTGCCTTATCTAACGTAATACTAATAATAACTTTTACCTTATTATTACCTCTAACCCCTGCCGGTACATTACTCCAATGTCTTTCAATCTGTCTTTTTATCAAAGATGTTTCACTATCGGAAAGAGGCAGCCCATCCGTATAAACACCTTTAGTTTCTTTTGCATTATCAACTTTTTTTGATCTTTGATGCTTATTGGATTTTACATTATCCCCTTCAGAGGATTGCTCTAAATTCTTCAGTAAAGAATCAAGCTCATCGGTTTTAGGCTCTTTTTTCTTTACCTCTTTTGGTTTCTCTTCAGACTTTTTGACAACGGCTTCTTCTTTCTTCTCTTCGGGCTTCTTCTTTTCTTCTGCTTGTTTTTTTTCCTCTTCTTTAGGCTTTTCTTCCTTTACTTCTTCTTTTTTCTCAGGCAACGCTTCTTTCGCTTCTTCCGGCTTTGGTTCTTCTATAGGTTTTTTCTCTTCTATTTTAGGCTTTTCTTCTATTGTTTTAGCTTCAGGCTCTTTTGCTTTTTCTTCTTTAGGCAAATCTTGCTGCGGTTCTTCCTCTTTAGGCTTACTCTGCTCAGACTTTTTAGCGTCTTTATTTTCTATAGGGGCTTCTTTTTGCTTTGTTTGGGTTATGATATTTGGTTTATCGCTAACAGGTAACATCTCAAAAGTTATAGTGTGCTCTTCCGGTAATTTTTCAAAAAGCGATGGCATACCGAATAGAAAAAAATATAAAAGAAGTAAGTGTAGAAGAATAGAGAAGCTAAGGAAAACCGTAAAATTATCCTTATTTTGATTACTTTTCATTATTTTTAATATTTGAAATAAGAGCTACACGAGTAAAGCCGGCAGCATGAATTTCAGCAACTATCTCTACCACCTGCCCATACGAGACATTTCTATCGCCTCTTACAAAAATTCTAGCATCCTTTTTTTCTTTAGTGATATTTGCAAGCTTGTCGGTTAAATGCATTCTCTCTATTGGAGTTTCAAGCAAGAAAATTTCACCTTTATTATTGATAGTAACAACCAAAGGCTCATCTTGACTTGAAATCGGGCTTGAATTTGTCTCAGGTAAATCCACATTTACACCTGAAACAAGCATTGGAGAAGTAATCATGAAAATAATTAATAGCACAAGCATCACGTCAACAAGCGGTGTAACGTTAATTTCGCTAACTACCGCTCTTTTGCTTTTTCTATTACTTCCGGCAAGCTTTATAGCCATTACATTTTCTCCTGATCAATTGCCTTAGAAAGTATAGAGTTTAACTCGCTAATAAAATCTTCAATCTTATTATTGATAAGAGTAATACGGGAAATAAGATAGTTATAAAAAATTACTGCTGGAATAGCTGCAAATAAACCGATAGCCGTTGCAAGTAACGCCTCGGTAATTCCGGGAGCTACTACGGCAAGTGAAGTATTTTTTGAAGTAGCAATCGATTGGAAGCTATGCATAATCCCCCAAACGGTACCGAATAAACCTATGAAAGGAGCACTTGATCCAACAGTTGCCAAGAAGCTCAAATTCTTCTCAAGCTTTTCGACTTCTCTATTTTGAGCTAGATACATTGCACCCGTTATACGCTCTTTATGGTTATTTTTTAATGCATCGGAAAGCCCTTTAGTGTTTAAGCTTTTACACTCATCCATAGCGGATACGAATATTAAAGCTAGCGGATTATTAACCGACCTCTTTATGCTTTCATATAATTGCTCCAATACTCCACCAGACCAAAACACATTTTCAAATGCTTGCATTCTTTTCTGCACTTGCACTAGCTTAAATATTTTATCCAAAATAATAGCCCATGACCAAATGGAGGCAATAAGCAACATCAACATAACCGACTTACCGATAATGTCGGATGAACTTATTAAAGAAAAAATCGATAAATGATCTTGCGTAACAATTTCTAAGCTATCGCTAATATTAGTATCTGCACTCATTGAATGTATATTATTTAATTATTCTAAAATTAAATAATATATTCATATTTTACTTTTGTCATTAGGTTATGTGAAAATTTTTGTCATTGCGAGGAAAAACTGTAAGTTTTGACGAAGCAATCTCAGGAGTTTATTATTATTTCATGAGATTGCCACACAGCCTACGGCTGCTCGCAATGACGATTTGGTATCCACGCAACAAAGCTTTGCGAGGAGTGAAGCGACGTGGCAATCTTGTCAAGCATCCTGAGATTGCTTTGTCAATTACTTTGTAATTTCTTCGCAATGACGTAAACTTTTCAAATTATCAACTTGTTTCTAGGCAATGTCTCATTTTAAATTAAAAAATCTATTGTCTTCTTAAACTCCTTTGTTATTATTTTTAGAATAATCTTTTAATAATAATTCTATGTAAAATTTCAAAATTTTCATCTATACCAACTGTTGGTGCAGCTATAGAAGTAATGCATTATATATTTGGATATTTAAATAGCGAAAAAACTGAAATAGATACCAAAAAAACTATAAAAATTAAGCATTCACTATTGCATAGATTAATGTCTAATTATCCATATGAAAGCTACAAAAATCATGAATTGTTGAAAAATTATAAAATAATATAGAGACCCGGCTTTTTTGAATATAAATTTAGATGGTGAATCCATAAAATGGATACCGGATAAAATCATTCCTAAAACACCTGATACGCTAACTAAAATTCAAGTAATGAGTCTTGCTTTTCAATGTAGTATATTAAATAGATACAATGAAACTGCTAAAGAGATATTTAAATATATAATTACAGCAACAAATTTATATTTTAATCACTTTGCAAAAGAAGTTGAACAATATAGCAAACGTGCAGAATATATACTTCCTGTGCTAAAACTTATTGAACCGGAATCTAAGCTTAAAATTATCCAAGCACTAGTACTATATATAAAATTCAGCTTGGATTTGTCAGGTCAATTCTCTGATTTACTAATGGAAAATAAAAATTTTGAAGAGGCAAAAGCATTACTTGAAGAATCTATTTTTTTGTTAAATAATAATACTGAAGATCAGGTTTTAGCCCAGTGGTATTATAGAACAGGTTGTGCTTGTGAGGAAATCGGAAACTATTATATGTCCACTAAATGTTATGAACATGCCTTTGTGCTTCTATGCACACATCCAACAGCAGCCTATCATTTATGGTCTAATTATAAGAATACAAGGCGAATTTGATAAAGCTAATGACTTAATACAATATGTGCCGATAGAATATATAAAATACATTCTAGAAATGTTAACTAATCCATATGAAATTTCTTATGAGAAGTTAGATTTAATTTAAAAAAATACCTTAGTTCCCTTTTATTTATCAATATATGACGGCTGTGAATACATGGCTTTTTATAACAAAATTTCCAATACACAAACAATTACAAAAAAACAGCAATCAATATTAACCGCAAAACTAAAAGCAATTAGTGATGCCCCAAGCAACATACTTCTAGCATTCTCACTCGCCCTATGTAGTATAAGCAATTTAAAACGGCTTCTGATCTTTTAAATAAAATGCCTGAGCATCAAATAAATTTGTATGAAAAGGCTATTATAAAGCTTTGGAGTTACGTGGACCCAAATTATACATTACCTCAAAATAATACTCTAAATCCCAATGAAAAAGTAGAAGTTCTTAACGCGGTTAATACCGGTTTAATAGCAGATAACGAGACTAAATTAACTTCTGAAAAATCTGAAAAGATTTTCCAAAATGTTGAAAACGCTCTGCAAAATGATTCTTGCAATGAAAATACTTTAGAAATTGGGATAGTTACCGCCTTATTAAATAACAATCAAGAAAAAGTGTAAGAATATGCAAGTAAATTAAGTCAAAAAAACAAGAAGAAATTATTGCAAGCTATTCCCCCGATAATAAGCAAATAGAAAATTTAGAACAATTAATTGATCAATATGATGCAAAAAAAATTCATCAATATTATCAACTAAAAAAGAAACATGAATTTTATCTAGCCATTCAAAAGATTACCCACTTCAATAATAATTCTTGGAATATTCCTAAAGAAGGTCAAATTAAAATTGATAATCAGGAAGTAAGAGAAGGTACGGCTAAATTTCTTGGCAAATATAGAGGATTTGATTGTTACGGTACAATTTCTAAAAAAATCTATAATACCTTTGATAAAAGTAAAATTATGTCTTTTATTTCTGCTTTAAAAAAAGGAATAATATATCACAAACACGGAGTAAATGGAGTTAAACTTATTAAGGAAAATGCTTGTAAAGCTAAGTGGGACTGTGATGACCGACTATTTACAAATATATTAAATTTTGATGAGTACGGTAACCATGCTGAAGTAAAAAAGTTTATTAGCGGTCATCATCTGGAGTTTTATAATGTAGAGTGATTAAATTTAAGATTATGCTTTGTTGTATGACTTGATTTGCATGGTCATTGCAAGGAAAATTACAAAGTAAATTGATGAAGCAATCTCAGGATATTTGACGAGATTGCCACGCAGCCTATGGCTGCTCGCAATGACGATATCTATATTTAATGAGCAATGCCTAAAACTTAGGATAATTTTGTAGTAGAACTTAAATAATCATTACCGTATTTCTCAATATAATCATCATATTTATCTTTAAAATCAATAAGATTTTTTCTATGAGAAAGAGCAATAAGAATTATTGCTATGGATTTTGCAAAATCACGATCGTGCGTTACTAATATTACCATACTATCAAAATCAATTAGAGATTTTTTAAGAGCTTCTCTTGACTCTATATCAAAGGTGATTTGTCGGTTCATCAAGAACCAAAATATTACTTTTTTCTAGCATCATTTTAGCAAGTAATAACCTTGCACCCTCGCCGCCGCTTAAACTCAAAATATTTTTATTTACTTCATCACTATGGAATAATACTTGCCCAAGCGTATTTCTAATAGTATTTTCCGTTTCCTTTTCAGATTGCTTTTTAAGCCAATCAATAATACTAATATTTTCATTAAGTAACTCATGGTGATCTTGAGCGAAATAAGATATTTGTGATTCACCCCACTCATAGCTACCTTGATCTGCTGATATTTTATTCATTAAGATTTTTAATAAAGTAGATTTACCGATACCGTTTGCACCGATAATAATAATTTTTGCTCCTCGTGATACGTTAAAACTAACTTTATTTAATATTTACTTATTCTCAAAATCTTTAGTTATTTGATCGATTTTTAATACTAATTTTCCTGATGATCTTAGTTGTTTAAATCTAAATAACAGACTAATTCTTGAAGATTTCTATATATCCGGTAATTCTATTTTCTCTAACTGCTTTTCTCGGGAGGCACTTTGCCTTGCTCTCGTCCCTGCTCTAAATTTATCAACCCAAGCCTGCATATTTGCTATTTTCTTTTCTAAAAAATTTCGCTTGCTTAGCTTCTGCATAGCTATTATCTGCTTTTCTTGAACAAAAGTATCATAATTTTCCGTATATAGTTTTATTTCTCCATAATCTATGTCCAAAATATCCGTTGCGACATTATTTAAAAAAGCTAAATCATGCGATATAAAAATTAATATTCCCTTAAAAGAGTTTTTTAAATAATTCTCAAGCCAATATATTGAAATAATATCTAGGTGATTTGTCGGTTCAGCGAGTAGTAAAATATCGGGATTATTAAATAGACTTTGTGCAAGTAAAACACGTAACTTATAACCTCCCGATAAAACAGAAAGCGGCTCATAATGATATTTTTTGTTTATTCCAAGACCTATAAGCAAGCTAGCTGCAAAAATTTCCGCAGTATAACCGTCGTTATCATATATTACTTGCTCAAGTTCACCAAGCTTATACCCATCTTCATCACTACATTCTTGCCGATTTAATATCTCATCTTTTTCCTCTAAAGCTTTCCATAGCTCCTTATTCCCTGCTATTACCGTATCTATAATTTTAGTATTTCCATAAAGAAATTGATCTTGTTTTAAACAACCTACTTTAGAATTTTTAGGTATGTTAATATCACCGAAAGCTGGCTCTTCTTCTTTAGTTAAAATTTTGAAAAAAGTTGTTTTACCTGCTCCGTTGCTACCTACAAGACCATATCGTTTGTTATTTTTAATATGCAAATTTAACATCGGTAAATAGTATTTTTACACCATAACTCATAGCTAAATCGTTTATAATAATCATATTTTTAGATATCGTGATTAAATTCAGGGTAAAAAGATGATTTTGTTTTATACAACTCTTAAAAGACCTTATTGGCATTGCCCGTGTGGATACTGAGGTGTCATTGCGAGCAGCCGTAAGCGTTGTTGCATGGATCAATTCCACCGCTGTCCATTCCCACGACTTGATCGCGAATCCAGTTTAAAATACTAATGGTTTTAGTATTTTAAACTGTTTTTTGGATACCGTGGTCAAGCCACGATATGACACATCAAGCACATTTTTCGATCCACGCAACAACCTCTCCTCGCAATGATGATATCAACTGCTTCGAGGCAATGCTAATATTTCTTCAATAATTCAAGAGCTTTTACAAGATCTACTATATATTCTTCTTGTTTTTCTAAATCTTTAAGTTTGAGGCTATTATTTGTCTGTTCTTCATCACCTATGAAAATAATAAATTTAGCATTTTCATTAAGGATGCGTTGTATTCTTTTAGCTATTTTACCTAGAGGTTCTATGATAGTAGCAATATTTTGTGTTCGCAATTTATCTACAATTTCTAAAGCATAACAAATATTATTTTCACCTATAGGTAATACAGCTACTAGACTTAATGACGATACATTATATTCTCGCATTAAAGCAATTCGCTCAATACCGGCGGCAAAACCGATAGCCGGTACATCATCATTATTACCCATGATTTTAGCAAGCCCATCATATCGACCGCCAGCAAGAATAGTAGATTGTGATCCAAGCTTTTTCGTAGTGAATTCAAAAGCAGTATGACAGTAATAATCAAGCCCTCTAACTAAACGTGGGTTTATACTATATTTCACACCTAAAATACCAAGATATTTTAGTAACTCATCAAAATATTCTTTGGATTCATCACTGTAATATTCAGATAAAACCGGTGCTGCAGCTACTATTTTTTGATCAATCTCGCTTTTTGAATCAAGGATTCTCATAGGATTTTTGATCAGCCTTATTTTGCTTTCTTCCGATAATTGATCTTTAAAATCATTTAGATATTCTACTAATTTTTGCTGATACACGCTTCTTGATTCACTGCACCCAAGAGAGTTAAGCTCTAAGGTAGTATCCTGCTCTATTTCGAGTGCTTTAAGTATGTCTACTACCAGCTTTAAAGTTTCGGCATCAGTAATAGCACCTTTAGCTCCGATATACTCGTAATTTAGTTGGTGGAATTGACGTTGACGCCCTGCTTGCGGTCTATCATAACGAAAAACAGGACCGATAGAGAAGAACTTTAAGGGTAATTTATGTTGTAAACCATTTGAGATGAAGCTTCTAATAATACCGGCCGTGAACTCGGGTCTAAGAGCTATAGATTCATTACTTTTATCTAAAAAACTATAGATTTCTTTACTGATTACGTCAGAGCTTTCACCCATTGAGCGGTTAAAGACTTTGGTATACTCCAAAATAGGAGTACTCATTTGTTTATAGCCGTATAATACTCCAACATCTCTTGCCTTATTAATTATATAGTTGTGCACTTTATAATCATCCGGCAAAAGATCTTTCATTCCTCGGAGTGATTGCAGCTTTTCAGTCATTTGGTTAATTTTGTTTTGTTGTGTGGATCAACGCCATTGCAAGCAGGTATTGTTGCGTGGATAGGTTTTTCCGTCATTGTGAGGAAAAACTGTAAGTTTTGACGAAGCAATCCAGTAAAAAATTCTGATTTACAGAATTTTTTTATTATTTTTCTAGATTGCCACGCAGCCTACGGCTGCTCGCAATGACCATAGGAATAACATCTAGTTCTGCTCTTTTTTCATAAACAATGATCTTACAATATATAAAACAAATATTGTAATAAACCAATATATTAATGCACGACCTGCCGTTAATAGGTTAAAATTTCCTTTATATATTTCATCACCGTACATTTGTGTAAGTAATAGATAGATACAAGCAAACAAAATAAACGGTGCAATAATAAATACTATAGGACATTTAAATGATCTTTGAGCAGTCGGTAATTTTATCCTAAACATCATTACTATTATTGCTACAGCAATATAATCAATAAGTGCTCCCATTGAAGTTAATTGTGTTATAATTTCAGTAGGACAAAAACCGCCTAAAAACGCTGCAAGTGCAGAGAATATTATAATCGTAATATACGGGCTATCATATTTAGGATGCAACTTTGCAAAACTTTTCGGTAGTAAACCGTCACGTGCGATAGCATAAAAAATACGAGAAGTACCGTAAATATTCATCATCAACACCGTCATCATACCGCAAACCGCTCCAGTTGAAACAATTGCTGAACCAATTCTACTATTATTGATAGTCAAGGCATAAGCAAGCGGACGATCATTATTTAGCTGATCGAAAGGAGCTATACCGGTAACTAAGCCTGACATTACCACATATGCTAAAGTAGTTAAAACTAGTGATCCTATAATACCGATTATTATATCACGTTTTGGATTTTTACATTCTTCAGCTGCGGTTGCAATTGTTCCAAAACCTGTAAAAGCTAAGAACAAAATAGAAGAACCCATCACGACGCCACTGAAACCGAACGGCATAAAATTACTCCAATTAGTAGCATCAAAATGCGGAGCAGCTGCCACAACAAAAGCAAATATTGCTGCCATTTTTATAAAAACTAAAATAGCATTTATTTTTTTACTATCTTTAGTACCTAAAAATAAAATAAATCCAATAAATGCCGAAATTAAAAATGCCGGTAAATTTATTACTCCACCATTTGAAGGCACGGTAGTTAAGGCTTTTGGTAAGTATACTCCTCCAACCTCTAATATTCCTTGTATATAACCGGACCAACCGGCTGCTACTATTCCGGCAGATACTCCAAACTCTAATATTATAACGCTACCGATCATCCAAGCAAATACTTCGCCGAATGCAACATAGGAATAAGTATAAATACTGCCGGAAGTCGGAAGCATAGCGGCAAGTTCGGTATAAACAAGTGCAACGAAAATACAGGTAATACCGGCAATTATATAAGATATCATCACTGCAGGTCCTGAAAATTTAGCAGCAATTATACCAGTAACGACGAATACGCCCGTGCCGATCATTGCACCAAGACCTAGTAATATTAAATCGAATGCTCCAAGCGTTTTGCTAAGACCGCTTGAGCTACCTATCTCCTTTACTGATTCAAAACTTTTCTTCCTTAAAAAACTCATTAGTTTCTCCTATTTTAGTGAGCTTATTTTGTATTGCCTAATGTAATAATTTTTTCGTCATTGCGAGGAAAAATTGAAAATTTTGACGATGCAATCCAGTTAAAAATGCTAAAGATTAGCATTTTTTTATTATTTTTTCTGGATTGCCACAGCCACTTCGTGGCTTCGCAATGACGATTTGGCATCCACTCCTCGCAGGAATGACTACCTTATCTCCCTAGTAATCCATCCGCCACCAAGCACTCTTTCACCTGCATAAATAACGCATGCTTGCCCAGGGGCAACGGCTTTTTCTTCGGATAAAAATTTTACTTTCATTTTATCATCACCAAGTTTACTGATTTCGGCTAGACGAGGCGGTCTTGTCGAGCGAATTTTAACGGCTACTTCTAGCTTTTCGTTATCTTTAATCTCATCTGCAAGCCAATTCACGTCTTTAATTATAAACTCCTGTACGTTTAATGCGGACTCCGGTCCTACATATACTATATTGTCCTTAGGATCAATCTTTACTACATATAAAGGCTCATTATAAGCTATACCAAGCCCACGACGTTGCCCTATAGTGTAATTAATTATACCGCTATGCTGCTCTCCTAGTTCAAACCCGTTTATGTGAATAATCTTACCGCTTTCACTGCTATCCGGACGTATTTTATTTATTACGCTCTTATAATTTCCGTCAGGTACGAAACAAATATCTTGGCTGTCAGGCTTATCCGCTACCTCAAGCCCAAATTTACTAGCAAGCTTTCGTGTTTCATCCTTAGTAAGTCCCCCAAGAGGAAAGATTAAATATTCTAATTGCTCTTTAGTTGTCGTAAATAAAAAATAACTTTGGTCTTTTGCCGGATCAAGTCCCGTATGCAACTCCACTCCGTTATCACCGTTTATTTTTCGTACGTAATGACCAGTAGCAAGCTTATCTGCCCCAAGTTCTCTAGCCGTTTTAATTAGATCCCTAAACTTTACCGATTTATTACATTGTACGCACGGCAGCGGTGTTTCACCTTGTAAATAGCTATCGACGAAATTATCTATTACCGACTCTTTAAATTTGCTCTCATAATCAAGTACGTAATGAGGAATACCTAGTTTGTTTGCTACCATTTTAGCATCGTAAATATCCTGACCGGCACAACAGGCATTTTTTTTCCCTACTGCCATACCATGATCATATAGCTGCAAGGTAATACCTATAACATTATGTCCCTGTTCATGCAGCATTGCGGTAACCGCCGAACTATCAACCCCGCCCGACATTGCGACAACTATAGTAGACTGCTTATCCCCTAAATTAATCATACCAACCTTAAACAAACAGCAAGTTATACTAAATTTATAATTAAATTACAACACTATCTTTTAACATATTAAAATGCTACAATTGGTGCTGTTTAATAATTATCGATTTCGTCATTGCTTCGTCAATTACTTCGTAATTGACGAAGCAATCCAATTAAAAATTCTGATTTATAGAATTTTTATTATTTTTCCTGGATTGCCACGCAGCCTACGGCTGCTCGCAATGACGACTCGGTATCAAGGCAACAAAGCTTGCTCACAATGACGTAGCTTAAAGAATTCAAAAAATTAAATTATATGTTATTTAAAATATTATACAAGACGATTATTACGTTAGCTCTAATTTATTTTATACTGATTATTTTAGAATATGCACGTCAAGGTTTTATTAATGACGTATCGTTACAAAAAGTAGATTTATCTATTCAGAATTCTATAAAAGAACCTATTTATTTAGTTTCTTATGCCGACGGTCCGGAGCATGTTTATCGTAATCAGAATGCAACTACTCACTATGCAATTAATAAAGGTATAGATTTCATATTGAACTATAAGAAAAAACACATAAATCAAGCGTTTATAGAAAAAAATCAAGAAATTTTTAATGAACCTGCAGGAGCGGGATTATGGCTATGGAAGCCTTATATTATACTTGAAACAATGAAAAATGCACCGGAAGGAGCCATTATAGTATATTTAGATTCGGCTTTTGTTATTAAAAAGCATATCAGTAATTTAACAAATCTTTTAGGCAATAATGATTTATTACTGGTACATGATCGCAATCGTAAAAATGGTAGTTTTGTTAAAGGCGAAACTTTCGCTTTAATGGATTGTCTTACTGACAAATGCAGAAATGATGATCACATTTGGAGTGCCGTTATTATTGTGCGTAATACTGAGCTTTCTCGTTCTTTTGTTGAAAAATGGCTAAAAAGTTGCGAAGATATTAGAATTCTTTCAGGCAAAGATTATAATATCTATCCTAATTACGATGAATATAAATGGCATCATTCCGATCAATCGGTACTTAGCCTTATATATCACAAAAATCCACAATCGGTTAAAGTAATAGAGTATGAAGAAACAACACCTTCTTTATCTTGGTTCCACCGTAAATATTCAAATAGCTCACCATTAAAGCCGTGGTATAGCATATATGGTATAGAACCTATAATTAACTTTAATACTAACGGCAAAGTTTTACCTTCTACCGCTCTTATAAATACTCTACCGGTTGTTAGACTTCGTAAATGGGTTATCGAGTGTATACTCGATGAGCCGGTGTCGTTGCATAACTCCAAAATCGTCATTGCGAGCGGCCGTAGGCTGCGTGGCAATCTCATGAAATAATAACAAACTCCTGAGATTGCTTCGTCAATTACTTACATAATTTCCTCGCAATGACGATATCTCTCTTACTTTAAAGAAACTATAAGATAAGGTAAGTACTTTAATGTCTTGCATTTCAGGGTCAAGCTCAAAATCCTTATCTATATAAAATGTAACCGGCATTAAGACTTTTTCGCCGGCTTTTAATAATTGTTCTTCAAAACAAAAACAATGAATTTTTACGAAATATTTTCCTGCTTTATTTGGAGTAACATTATATACGGAAGTACCTATTATATCGTTATCGCTTAGATTTTCCGTTTCATAGAACACTAGAGTATTCTGCCCCGGAATAATTTGCACTCTTTGCTGCCTTGGGATAAAACGCCAAGGCAAATCTTTATCAACATTAGTATCAAACTCGATAATTATAGGTTTAGTGCCTTTTACCTTAGAATATACACTCACCGTTTCTTTTACAGTAGTGCCGCCATATCCTGTAACTTTACAAAATAAATTATAGATAGGTACGGAAGCAAAACTTAGTAACACCATACTAATTATTAATCCCAACAAGGAAAAAGCTAAATTTTTATTGGATTTTTTAGACATTATTTGATTTTATTTAAAAATACTCTAGAAAAAGTTTATTTTAGATCATATATGTGTTAGTATAAAGAAAAATAGTTTTTAAGGTTAGTATGACTAATAGTATTAATGCATTAGCAATTTCTAGCGAATCAGGATTTTATAGCTACTTACAGAAAATCAATAAAATTCCTTCACTTACGCAAGAAGAAGAATTTTTATTAGCGAAATCCTATTTAGAGGAGAATGATTTACAAGCTGCACATAAATTAGTAACGAGCCATCTTAAGCTTGTTGCAAAAATTGCAAGCGGCTATAGGACTTACGGTCTTCCTATTACCGAACTGGTTTCAGAAGGTAATATAGGTTTAATGCAGGCAGTAAAAAAATTCAATCCCGAACTTGGTTTCCGCCTATCAACATATGCGATGTGGTGGATTAAAGCAGCCATACAAGAATATATATTAAAATCTTGGTCATTAGTAAAGATGGGAACAACGGCCGCACAAAAAAAATTATTTTTTAGTCTTAATAAAGTTAAGCATAAAATTACTAATTTATACTCAAGGGCTATTACTACCGATGATTTTGCACAAATAGCAGATGAGCTAGGCGTTTCGGTTAATGAAGTTTCTGAAATGAATACTAGAATTTCAGGTCCTGATTTATCGTTAAATAACTCTATAAATAGTGATGATGCAGAATCAGGAGAACTAATAGAACTATTACCAGAAACACGCCCTACTCCCGAAGCTATGGCTGTTAATAAGCAAAATTTTACCAGTAAAAGGAAGTTACTATCAAATGCTATGAAGATTTTAAACGATAGGGAACTTCATATTTTAACAGAGCGTAAATTAACGGATACTCCTAAAACTCTAGATATTCTAAGCAATGAGTATAATATTTCTAAGGAACGTATTAGACAAATAGAAAATACGGCTTTTGAAAAAATAAAGAAGTTTATTTTAAACCATAGTAGAGAAGTAGCTTAACATTCTTAATCGTCATTGCAAGCAGCCGTAGCGTAGGCCGCGTGGCAATCTCATGAAATAATGACAAACTCCTGAGATTGCTTCGTCAATTACTTACGTAATTTCCTCGCAATAACGATTTTGGTATGTCCACGCAGGCAAGCCTTCTCCCAACGATGAAGCATCAATTCAGCACACCTGACCACTCAGGATCAGAAGCATCTGCCGGTGTTATAATTTCTCTTTCATTATGACCTGTTAGATCAATTGCAAAAATTTTATTCTTTCCCGGAGCTTTAGCTCTTGAAGGCCAACCTTTAGCAAACATAATAACTCGTCCGTTAGGCGACCAACAAGGACTTTCGACTAAATATCCGCTTGTTATTATCCTTTCACTATTCTCATCATCTTGGGGGCATGCTTTCATAATTCCGATATTAAAAGTTTTTCCTCCGTCTCCTCTAGTAATCTTAGTAAATGCTATATAGTCTCCTCTAGGCGACCAGCTAGGAGCTGCGTAAGAACCACCG
The DNA here is from genome assembly GCF_963970025.1 of Rickettsia helvetica. Lineage (NCBI taxonomy): Bacteria > Pseudomonadati > Pseudomonadota > Alphaproteobacteria > Rickettsiales > Rickettsiaceae > Rickettsia > Rickettsia helvetica. Next base: position 856,010 of record NZ_OZ018776.1, on the reverse strand, counting down.
CCAAAACTAATACGCTGAACATCACTTCCATCCGAATTCATGATATATAATTGAGGAACACCGTTTCTATCGGAATTATACACAATTTTTTTACCGTCCGGTGAATAGCTAGGAGAGGTATTAATACCGAATCCGTCAGTTAATTTATGAAGCCGTTTAGTAGCAAGGTCAATTTCATAAATATGCGTCGAGCCGTTTTTAGCTATCGACATTACAGCTTTTCTACCGTCCGGTGAGAATCTAGGAGCAAAAGATATACCGGAAAAATCACCTACTACGCTTTCTTTGCCTGTTTTTAAATCTTTTTCATAAACGAGTGCTCTTCTTTTAGTAGCATATGAAACGTAAAAAATCTTATCCGCTGAACGAGCAAATCTTGGGGTCAAGACTAGTGATTTACCGTTGGTAAGGTATTTATTATTAGCCCCGTCATAATCCATCAAAGCAATTCTTTTTATTTTCGGTAAAGAACTACTTTCTGATACATACACTATTTTGGTGTCAAAATAACCGGCATCACCGGTAATTTTTTCATAAATTTTATCGGCAATTTTATGTGCTGCTCTTCTCCATAGATTTTCCGGTACTTCAAGAATTTCACCGGCGAGCTGTTTTTCAAGCAACGTATCCCATAATATAAAGCTAATTTTAAGTTTACCGCTTTCTAGTTTTTTAACTTCACCGTTTACTAAAAGACTAGCATTAATTTGACGCCATGCAGCAAAAAGCGGTTTATATTCTATTCCTGTCTTCTCTTCTATAAAAGATGCAGAGGAAATAGGACGGAATAACCCCGAAAGCTTTAAATCATTAGAGATAACTTTAACCACATCGTGACCTACTGCGTTATCAGTAGAACTATCAGCATTAAATTTATTTACTGCTATAGGTGTAGGGTCAGCTCGCCCATGCTCAATATTTATTGTTTCAAGTGCATAACCGGTAAAACTAAATAATAGTGATAGTATAAAATATATAATATTTCTCACTCAAAATACTCCTTTTTATAATTAACGTCATTGCGAGGAAATTGCGGCTTTGTTGTATGGCTTAAAAATCGTCATTGCAAACGAACAAAGTGAGTGCGGCAATCCAGAAAATAATTAAAAAAATTCTGTCAATTAGAATTTTTGACTGGATTGCTTCATCAAAACTTACAGTTTTTTCTCACAATGACGGTAAAAATCGAGCCACACAACAACGCCTTTGGTCACTCGCAATGACACCTTGCGAAACTACCCAAAAATCTTCATTAATTCTTCCCATTCTCTTTTAGTCATGCCGCTAGTCTCATGGGTAACTTTCTCACCTTTTATCATTCTTTTAATTACGTCCAAACCTTTACGTGAAATATTTGCTCCCTGCAAACGATATTCCTCAAAAGCTTTGTAAGTAAAAGGTACCCAAGCTTTGACTATCTCAAGCATTTTTTCGGCATAAACTCTAATTTCATATTGAGCATGAGGATCGGCACGCAACCTTAAGAAATGAAGTAAATTATGTAAATTAATCTTCCAATACCATTCAGTATAATAATTTAAAGTTAAATTCATACGGGCAAGCTCTCTTGCTATCCCTGTGGCGTTTTCATCTATAATATTACCCTCTTCATCGGCATTCATCAGCTCCTTATAATGCCCGTAGCACTGTCTAGCATCTTCCTCTAAAATTGTAAGGACCTTTTCAGCCACTTCTTTCGGCAAGCTATCCCCTTCCCTACATTGTTTATTTACGGCAGATTGGGAAGCAATATTTGCCGGTTCAGGTAGATAAAATTCATTGCCTAAAATAGAATATCTTGCCGAATATTCATTAACACTAGCCGTTCTATGCCTAATCCATTGTCTTGCAATAAATATCGGTAGTTTAATATGGAACTTGATGTCACACATCTCAAAAGGAGTGGTATGATAGTGACGAAGCAAGTAGTTTATCAGCCCTTTATCTTGGTTTAATTGCTTCGTACCCTTACCGTAAGAAACACGTGCTGCTTGTACTATAGCACTATCATCTCCCATATAGTCAATAACTCTAATAAAGCCGTGATCTAACACTTTTATAGGCTCATATAAGATTTCTTCAAGTGCCGGAACTGTTGCTCTTTTTGTGGTGTTGTGCATTCTATCCTCTGTATTCTTTAATTATCAGGTGTCATGCCGTGGCTTGTCCATGGGATGACATTTCACGACAAATAACTATATAAATTCTTACCGTTTCTTTTTAGCCATAATTTTGCCAGTTGGTATTCAGGATATATATCCTCAACTAACTGCCAAAAATTTTCGCTATGGTTCATTTCTTTTAAATGTGCCATTTCATGAGCTACTAAATATTTCAGTACTTCAAAGGGGGCAAAAACTACCCGCCAATTAAAAGCAAGATTCCCTTTGCTACAACAACTCCCCCAACGGCTAACATTTTCTATTATTCTAATATTAGAATAAGTCAAATTATGTTTTTTGGATATATTCTCTACTATTATTTTTATTTCTGCTAATAATTTCTTTTTAAGGAATACTTCTATACTAAGTGTTTTTAGTACCTTACTGCAATACACTTCTAACGTAGAATCATTTAGTTTTATCTGATTTTTAGACGAATCAATATGTATCATTTCATAAGATTTACCCAAAATAGAAATCTTATCTTCATCCTTTGGTATCACAGTTACATTACGATGTAATTTTTGCCTAACCCAATATTCTTTACTTAACAAAAAATTATGACCTTTTTCGGCTTTTACCTTAAGAGGTAATATAAGCTCTGCACCTTTAGGCGTAATTCGGATGGCTATATTTTTAGCTTTGCTACTCCTCCTTACTATAACATTTTGAGGTTCGCCGTATTTGGTAAGAGTAATAAAATCTTCCATTTAAAATCCTATATATTTGCTTGGATCAACCGCTATTTTGTTTTTACGCATCGCAAAATATAACTTATGTTCTACATGTCCGATAACACTATTTTTAGCAACTTTATCACCTTTTTTAAGTAATAAATCATCTAAACTCGCATATGCTACTTCCAAATCGTCTTTATCTAACTTAACTATTACTAAATTACCGAATTGTTTATTAAAGCCTGAATATATTACCGTTCCTGCAGCTATTGATTTAACTTCGCTATATTCTTTAGCTACAATAAATCTGTCCCTTTACTTTTACCGGCTTTAAACTCGGTAATAATTACCCCATTTAACGGTTTTACAAAGTTTAATTGTGCTATCGCTCCTTCATCTTTATCTTCATTCCGAGATACAGGAATCTCAATATCATCATTATCATCTTCTATAATTTTTGCCTTTGGTTCCTCGAGTCTACCGCTAACTTTTTCTGATGTAGAAGTATCTTCCATAGTTCTTTGAACTATCATTCCCTCATCGTGATCTAGTTCGGTAGAATTATTATTTGCAGTAACATCTCCTACTTTATACTCAATTGGAGCCGGTGGCTGATCAACGCAAGCAACTAAACAAAAACATATAACGATACTAAGTGCAACAGGATATTTCATATATTTAACAAAACTATTATTTACATTAGAAAACAAATCTTAGAGTCTATCTGTAAATAAATTTTAATTGATAATTAAAGAGCTTTTATAGCGAAAATTAATAAGATTTTTGAAGGAATAGTTATTCATATTTCAAAAAAATCTTATAATTTGTAGCAAAAAAGAATTTAATTATCAATTAAAATTTATTTACAGATAGACTCTTACATAGTATATAATTTTTATCACTATTTTCCATCAAAAAATTAACTATGAAAACTTATAATATTGTCATAGCTAGTGATCATTCAGGTTATAAGCTTAAGTCTGAAATTATCAATTATTTAGAGCAGAAATCTCTAAAGATTTATGACTGCGGAACGAATAATACACAAACCGTTGATTATCCTGATTATGCTAAGAAAGTAGTAGATATTATTATTGAAAAATTAGCTCCTATCGGTATTTTAATTAGTGATACGGGGATTGGCATGTCTATAGCTGCTAATCGTAGTTCGGAGATAAGAGCCGCTTTGTGCAATGAGATATTAACTGCCGAAAATGCTAAAGCTCATAATGATGCTAATATCTTGATACTCGGGGCAAAAACCATAGATCACAAAATAGTATTTGATATTATAGATAAGTTTTTAATCACTAAATTTGAAGGCGGCAGACATAGCACCCGCCTATCAAAGATAAAGTAGTTTTATAAATTATTAAATATTGTTAGTTCACTTGCTGCTTTATCAAAAGTAACAGTATAATTACATCCATTAAATATATTTAGCTTACCTATTAATATATCGGGAAAATCTGTTTTATAATTTTCATATTCTAAAACTGATAACCATAAGACTTGTTGATTCTCAAAACTAAATTCAACTGTACTAAATATTTCTTTTAGTACTAAAATTATTTGCTCTTTTGAATATTTATAACCTTTTTCTAATACCCAAACTAATTCACATATAACTATATTATTTATAAATATTGAATTTTCTTTACCGGAATATTTTTCTATTAATTCTATAGCTTTAATGCTTTGTACTTTATCGTCTCCGGTTAAGTAATGAATGAGAATATTTGTATCAATTCCTATCATATGAACCTTTAATAATTTCATTCATTTCATCTATAGTTAGAGTATTTTTAGGTTTTGGTAAAATATGTTTCAAGTTTTTAACTGATTTATTTATAGGTATTACCATAAAAGAATTATCTTGCACTATTAACTCTAACTTACTTCCTGTGGATAAATTTAATTTCTCTCTAATATAACTTGGAATTGTCATTTGCCCTCTATTAGTGAGAACTACAAGCTGTGTTTTCATAATGATCTAATTTAAATATTTTCAGTATAAATTAATAATGCAGCATTATAATTAATTTTCCCATAAAAATATATATTTAACTTGACGAAACATTCCTATATATTTTGATAAACCAATATATAACTTTGCTTAATATGAATCTTCAAGAATTTAAACAAAAATATAATTACGATGTTGCAACGAAAATGATGCAACAATATCTAGACATTAAATTTGCTCATTTAGATTGCTTACTACTATTTAGAATGGGTGATTTTTATGAGATGTTCTATGAGGATGCAATCTTAGCCAGCAATGTTTTAGGTATTGCCTTAACAAAAAGAGGCAAAAACGGCGAAGAAGAAGTCCCAATGTGCGGCGTACCTTATCATGCACTTGAGAATTATTTAACTAAGTTAATTGAAGAAAACTATAAGGTTGCTATTTGTGATCAACTTGAAACACCTGAAGAAGCAAAAAATAGAGGCGGTTATAAAGCGATAGTTACTAGAGATGTCACACGTATTATAACTCCAGGAACTATAATTGAAGAAAATTTAATTGCTTCAGCCAAACCTAATTATTTAGCAAGTCTCGTAATACCGAAAAATAAAGAAACAGCTAGCCTTTGTTACATTGATCTTTCTACTTCTGAAATTTTTGTAGTTAATATACCGGAAGCTGAAATTCTCAATGAACTTGCCCGTCTAAAACCTCGTGAAATTTTACTTAGCGAAAATCTAAGATCTTCTAATCTTGCGGATAATATCTTCAAACAATTAAATTTTCGTATTACCTATCAAGTTGATAGTTTTTTTGCAGTTAATAAATGTGAAAAAATCATTTTAGATTTTTATAAAATGAAAGATATTAAAGGGATTGGTGAAGTATCTAACGGTCAAATTTGTGCTATAGGTAGCATCTTAGAATATTTATCGTTAACTCAAAAACAAAATATTCCTCATTTACCGATCCCTAGAATTGTCAATTTTCATAGCTATATGACTATTGATTTTGCAACTAGACGCAACCTTGAAATTGTAACAAACTCACAAGGCAGCTCGCAAGGAAGTTTACTCAGCACCCTTAATCATACGGTTACTAAACAAGGCGGACGTTTATTATATAATTTTCTTTCAAGTCCTTTAACCGACATCCTCAAAATAAACCACCGTTTAAATATTGCCGAATTCTTTTATTCTAACTTAGAAATAGTAAAAAAAATTAGAGAACTTCTAAAAAAAACTAGTGATATAGAACGCTGCTTAACACGTATTACGATGAATAGAAGTTCAGGTCGCGATTTACTTAGTATTAAATATACTTTGGAAACAGCAACGATTATTAAAGGAGTATTTTTTGATGCTTACGGTTTTAATTTGCCTGATTTTATTGAAAAAATTATTAAATCGCTGTCAGGTAATGAAGAGTTATATAATTTAATAGACGAAACAATACGTGAAGATGCCCCGAATAATTTAAATGAAGGCGGTATAATAAGGCATGAATATCATCCGAAAGTAGCACAATTACATGATTTAATTAATAATGGGAAATTACATATTGAAAAGCTAAAAGATCAATATCGTAAAGAAACAAATATAGACAGTTTAAAAATATCTCATAATAATGTTATTGGGCTTTTTATCGATATAACTGCTAAAAATGTCAATAAAATCACCGATCCCAAATTTATTCACCGTCAAACCACAGTCAATAATGTCCGCTACACTACTACCGAATTACAAAAGCTTGAAAGCGAGTTAGTCAACGCCAAAACCTTAGTAATAAGCTTAGAAAAAGAATTATATGCGGATATTTGTAGCCAAGTAATCGCAAAAGCTTCCTATTTACGAATGCTTGCAAGCTCTTTAAGCGGACTTGATGTATTTTGTAATTTTGCTTATATCGCTGATGAATATGATTATGTTAAGCCTGAATTTACCGATGATTTAAGCTTTGATATCGTTAAAGGACGACATCCGGTAGTAGAGAAAGCACTACAGCGAGAAAGCAAAAGCTTTGTATATAATGACTGTCATTTATCGGAGCTTGAGCGTATTTGGTTAATTACCGGTCCTAATATGGCAGGTAAAAGTACTTATCTGCGTCAAAACGCCATTATCGCAATCATTGCTCAAATAGGTTCATTTGTTCCTGCAAAAAGTGCTAAAATAGGAGTAGTCGACAAAATATTTAGCCGAATAGGTGCTGCCGATGACTTAATTAAAGGTCAATCAACCTTTATGGCAGAGATGCTTGAAACCTCGGCAATTCTTGCCCAATCTACAAAGAATTCTTTAATCATCCTTGATGAGGTAGGTAGAGGTACTTCCACTTACGACGGTGTATCTATAGCTTGGTCGGTGCTTGAATATATCCATGATAAACTGAAATGTCGCTGTTTGTTTGCAACTCACTATCATGAACTTACCGTTATGAGTAATTTTTTGCCGGCTTTGCAAAATTATACTATTGCTATTGAGGAGTCAGGTAAAGATATTCTATTTTTACATAATATTATCTCAGGTGCAGCTGATAGGTCATACGGTATTCATGTTGCGGCTCTTGCCGGTCTTCCTGCGAGTGTTATAAACAGAGCTGAGCAGATTCTGCTTAAATTTGAAAAAACTTCTACAGGTAAAGGAAAAAATATCTTATCGACGGAATCAAATAATTTGAGTTTGTTTAATCTTGAACCTAATAAAACTACTATAAGCAACAAATTAGATGAAAAATTTAGAACTATCGATCCTGATAAACTATCCCCTAAAGAAGCACTTGAGTTGATTTATGAGTTGAAGAAGTTGGTTTGAGATGTCATTCCCACGAGGGGTATTGTTGCGTGGATACCAAATCGTCATTGCGAGCAGCCGTAGGCTGCGTGGCAATCCAAAAAAAATAATAAAACAATGCTAAATTTAGTATTTGTTCCTGGATTGCTGTGTCAATTACTCCGTAATTTTCCTCGCAATGACGAAAACTAGTCCACGCAACAATGCCTTCCCGCGAAAGCGGGAATCCAATAGTCTGTATTGTCCGCGACTTGATCGCGGTATCCAGTAATATTTAACTACTACAAATGTTTCTAATGGATACCGTGGTCAAGCCAAGGTATGACAGTTTGGATTCTTTCCCAACCAATATTTGCTACAGGCGAAAAAATTAGGATTAGCAAAATTTTCTTTACCGTAAGTAATTTCTTGTCCGTCGCAATCTAAAATATTACCGCCGCCGGCTTTAATTAAAGCATGACCTGCCGCTATGTCCCATTCCATAGTTTGACCGAATTTTGGATATATATCAGCTGTTCCTTCAGCAATTAAGCATAGTTTAATTGAACTACCTATTGCATTTATTTGACCGAATGAATACTTACTTAAAAATTCTTTAGTAGCTTTATTTGAATTATAAAAACCTATTACCGCATTAAGCTCTTCATGTTTAGGTTCATGATTAACAAATACTTCTTTAGAATTCTGTTCGATTTTTAACCGACCGTTTACATCGGTATAATATAGCTTTGCTGTTTCAGGGTGATATATCAAGCCGATGGTCGGAGAACCGTTTTCAATAAGCCCTATATTTAACGTATATGTACTTTTACCGTTTACATAGCTCCGTGTCCCGTCAATAGGATCGATTAACCAAAAAGTATCACTGCTTAATATAGGTAGCGGCTGTTCTTCACATACTATAGCTATTTGAGAGGTTAAGGTTCGTAGAGTTTGATAAATTATTTTACTAATTTCCTTATCGGCATTAGTGACTACTGACCCATCTGATTTAGTATCAGTCAATATTCCTGCCTTTTTTATATCTAGTGCAACCTTGCCGGTATTAATAATTAAATCTTTTAAAGCATTAATTAAATTGTCATTCATAATTATTTATTTAACATCTTTGCAGCTGTATCATCTTCTAACCACTGACCGGTATTTAAAAACGTAGATTGCTGCAACTCAGCGATTTGATGATCAGGTGACCCCGGTAACATTTGCCACCCCAAATATTCAATTCCATAATACCCTATATCAACCATACTTAAATAAGAGTCCATATTTTCTAAATCTTTTTTATTATTTGCAAAAATTACTATTTTTTTAGGTTGTTTTGGTATAATTTTTAAGAACTCTATAAGAGTTTTTACTCTATTTATATTACCGGTAAATATTATACCTAAATAAAAAATAGGGGCTCCAGCATCACTTGGATTAAATCTAAATACATCTTTATCATTAACTTTATTAGTAAAATTAATATTGAGTCCATAAAGTAAGGTATATAACCATCCTTCATAATTTTCAATTAAATTACATGGGGCCGTTATTTCCTGAAGACCTAAAACCGTTGCACCTTGCTGTTTCATCTTATTAATTAAATCTACCCATTTAGATTCAACAAGCATCATTTGACGCTGCTCTATCAATTTTGCAATAGTTTTATTAACTGATGCGTTATCCGCTGCAAGACTATATAAATATTTAGTAAAATTTATATAAGAATTATCCTGGTATCGAAATAATTTGGATTTCGGTGTTATAATAGTATTATCTATATTTATAAGTACCAGCGTATCTGCATCTATCTTCGGTAATAAATTTTTCATTGTTACCGAATCTATGGAGTAAGTAGGAATAATTTGACCGTAGCCTGCACACGAAATAACTAAGCAAAGTAAACTCAATAAAACTTTATTGATTAGACCTCTTAAATAACATATCTTATAAAGAGGAATTTGAAGGAAACACGGAAACACTTGCCGCCGCAGCGTACAAAAAAGATCGTGCAGATGCGAGTACCGGATTGACGTACAAATTACCTTTAGCAAGAGGTTATTTAAGAGGTCTACTTTTGTCATAAGGATTTTTACCTTTCGCATTATTATTCTTTAAAGGCGGATTATTTCTTTTTACTTTATTTATTTGAGGTATTAAATCACCAATGGTGTTAGTATAATATGCAGCATCCTTATTTTCCGGGGTATTTTTATTATTATAATGATAACCAATAAATAATATATTAGAACTATAACTATTAAGCTGAAATTCCATTGAGCTTAGCAATTCTACGCTACTACTAATCATTATAAAGCATTTCGGTATAAAATTCATTTGAACAAGGAAATTGATCATCATTTCCGCTTCCGATATATTATTACTTGTCAATATACCCTTATAAAATACCGGATAAGTATTAGCAAAACTGTCTAAATTATTAAAAATAATATAATTATTGTTTGGAAAACTATTTGAAAAATCAATATCGAAATTTTTCTTTAAATAATCGGCAAACCATATTTCAAATTTAGGAATATTATTAAAATTACCGGTAAAGCCATCATTTACTGCTATTATAGGGATTTTACTATTACTCATTTCATTTACAAAATTTGGAAAATCAGATTCTTGTAATTCTTTCTTATAACTATCATTAGTTAAAATCAATTGATTTATATAAATAGCTTTTGGATTTTTATTAATATTACGCAAAAGAGGAGTTAGTGTAAGATAAATATCTTCATCAATTTGTTCACCGATAGGCACTAAAGACTTAAACAAAAATTCATCTAAAACTGTTACTACTAATAAATCCTGAGGTACATAATTTTTATTATAATTTTCTTTAAAATCTTGTTTTATTTTATTTAAACTATCCACTTCTATAATCTCTGCTTTAACTAAGGAAGCAACAAGCAATAGTAAGATGAATAAAGATTTTTTAAACATTTATGGTTTCCATTTTTTTAATTTTGTCATTGCGAGGAAAATTACGAAGTAATTGACGAAGCAATCTCGGGAGAATTCCTGAGATTGCCACGCTCACTAACGTTCGCTCGCAATGACGATGTAGTCTCAGGAATGACATCAATACTATTAGTGTTACCACATCATAATGCTAATATCAATCCATATTAAACTATAATATGGTAAATATGTTTGGAAGTTTTTTTAGTTCGCTTGGCAGTGCTGTTGGAAATGCATTTGGCGGCAGCATATTTTCAAGTGTAGGAAGATTTGCCGGCAAAATGCTTGGTGAGTATTTAGATCAACTAAATCACGAACCGATATAATATGACAATATTAAAAATTTCAAAGAAAGCTTTAAATATGTAACAGCTAATTACGGTGAACCTATACAACTAATTTTTGGTACTGCAAGAGTTAACGTAAAAATAATGTGGGCAGATCAAATTAAAGAGATAGAAAATAGTACCCGTCATAAAGAATATTTCCCTTATTTTCATAACTTAAAATCCGTTACTAATTTCACTGAATATAGCTATTTCTTTTCTTTTGCAGTTAGTATTTGCGAGGGAGAGATTAATAGAGTATGGGCGGGTGATGAAGTAATAAAATTTAGGTAAGTATAATTTTAGATTATATAAAGGCTCAGAAACGCAATTACCCGATCCTTTAATTAAAACCTACCTCGGTAACGGTAAAACTCCTGCTTTTAGATCACTTAGCTATATAGTATTTGAAGAATTACCTTTAGAAGATTTCGGTGATATTATTCCGAGTTTCTCATTTGAAGTAACAAGAAAACCAAATATTTATTTACCGAATAATTATGCAAAAGTTGAAAATTTAATCAGTAGCATTAACATGATCCCGGGATCAGGCGAATTTGTTTACGATACGGCAACAATATAAAACTCAAGAAAGTTCTTACGGCGGCGTTGTGAATCACGAAACTATTAACTCTCATAATCATTATAATATTGCGGATAGCGTATTTAGTCTCAATCAGCTATAAAACACCTGCCCTAATATAAAATGGATAGCCCTTTGGTAGTTTCTTGGTTTGGCGATAGTTTAGACATAAGCTATTGCAGCATAAAGCCGGCTATAGAGTTTAACGACCCTCTAACCTCATATTCATGTACTTGGCAAGTAGGTCGTTATAATAGAGCAAATGCTAAAATTATCTCTAAAGATGAGCATGACAACCCTAATTACGGCGGCACGGTTAATGATGCTAGTTTAGTATGTTACTTAACCGAGTTAAAAAGACGTAATTTAAAAATTATGTTTTATCCAATATTTTTCATGGACTTATCAGGTAAACCGTGGCGTGGGCATGTTACAGGTTCTACAAATTCAGTAAATAATTTTTTTCATAAAGCAGACGGCTATAATAATTTCATTCTTCACTATGCAAGGCTTGTTAAAGATTATGTAGATAGCTTTATAATCGGCTCGGAGCTGATCGGCATAACTTCTATAAAAGATGCAGCCAATAATTTTCCGGCAGTAAGCGAGCTTATCAACCTTGCTCGTTTAGTAAAAGAAATAGTAGGAAGTAATGTACAAGTTACTTATGCCGCTGATTGGTCAGAATATCATCATACTAGCGGCGGGTGGTATAATTTAGACCCGTTATTTACCTCCCCTTATATTGATTTTGTCGGAATAGATGCTTATTTCCCTTTAACTCGTTCTTTAAACTCTCAGATAACTAAAGAAGAAATTATGAAAGGTTGTAACTCAGGCGAAGGGTATGATTATTATTTAGACGGCAACGGTAATAAACAGCCTCTATCTGCTCCTTATGCTTGGAAGAATGTAGGGTATTGGTAGGAAAATCATCACTAATAATCCTGACGGGAATCGAACGGCTTGGGAGCCAAAAATGAAAAAAATATGGTTTACCGAGTTTGGCTTTCCGTCAATAGATAAAGCACTAAACCAACCAAACGTATTCTTTGATCCTAAATGTACGGACGGCGGTAGCCCTAAATATTCCTCGGCAGGTACGGATTTTTCTGTACAACGCACAGCTATTAAAGGCTTCATAGAATATTGGCAAACGCAAGAATATATAGAAGAAATGTTCTTATGGATATGGGATGCACGTCCCTACCCTGCATGGCCGCATGGGAATATTTGGAGCGATAATCATTTATGGGAAACAGGACATTGGGTTAACGGCAAATTCGGCTCTTGTAGTCTTGCCGAGATAATCCTTGAGCTATCTGCTAGAAGCGGTATTGACCTACAAAAAATCGATATTTCTACTATTGACGAAGTGGTAGACGGTTTTATTTTGAATAAAATTTTATCTACAATAGATGTGATTAATTCTCTAAGAATATTTTACTTTTTTGATATGATCGCAAGCGAACGTGAAAAAATTAAATTTCTAAAGTGAGGAGCAGGTAATTTAGAGCATCTAAGCAGCGAAAGCTTAATAAAAATTTCAGATAATAGTTATTTAAAGCAAACGGAAATACCTGAAGAAAATATTATTAGCAAGCTTAGTATTAATTTTATCGATCGGTTTTAATAATTATGCTCATTCCTATTGTTATGTAAGCAATGAAACAGGTTCAAATAGTCCAACCCTTAACGTCAAAATTCCTATTATCTTATCGCTGCCTGAAATAGAAAAAATAGGAGGATTAATCTTAAAAAATGCTTCTATTGAGAGCAAGGTAATCAAATTCTTAATACCTGCACTTTTTCATGGGTTTAAGCTAGGGGATTTCTTAATACTTCATTATAACAAACTTAAATACCAAATTAGAATAGTGAATAAAGAATTACTTTCTCTAACTTCTTATGTTACAGGCGTTATAGATAATTTATCTTCTTATTATTTGCCTGCTGCAAATATTCTATCCGGTTTTGAGAAAACCATAAAGACCGAAGTTAAATGTATTATACTTGACTTACCTTTTAATGTGGTAGAGGGGCATGATCAGCCTTATCTAGCAGTTTATTTACAGAGTAATATTAATGAAGCCTTATATGTGTCTACAGAAGGCAGAGATTATACCAAAATAGCAAATTAACTAACCGGACTTTTATAGGTAGCGTAGTCGGTTTTGCTTCAGATTCTCTCACTATTAACTGTAAAAATTTTGAAATACTAGTTAATGATGATTGGAACTTAGCAGCTTTCAATCAGGAAATTATAAAATTCAAAAGATGGGAAAAATTAGATACCTATGATGATAGTTTTTTAAATGCAAGACTCTACTCATCTTGCAAATAGGATCAATCTTATAAATCCTATCACCTTTGTTACTTTTATATTTATAAGCAACTAAATTGTTATGTTCTATAACAAGTTCCGTAGCAAGAGCGGGTAGTAAATAAATCTCTTTAGGGTACGAGTCTAGAGTTGATAAAATATAACTATTACCGAATAATAATTTGCTTGCAATTAGCTCACTAAAAAAATCCGCTCCGGATTTTTCAGGATTCGGTCTTTTTAGTAAATAATGTACCGGATGGTCTGATATTATTTCTCTGGTTTTACTTTTAAGCACTTTCCACGGAACATGTCCCGCCGATTGTGCAATTAAATTAATACACCTATATACTATAACATTTTCACGATAAGCTTCTATGCCGACTCTGACTCTTTTTAAATTATCGTATGCAATGTCGTTTAGTTCAATAAAATTTTGTGATTTGGTAGTACTATTCTTCCAAAACTTTTTCCAATAATTTTTTATCATAAATCCTAATATATTTATGGCTTTTAGGAGTGGCATTATTGCATGTATCATTAAACAACGTTTTCAAGAGTATATAATGATTTGGGAGGTAGACTAAGAGAGCTTAATAAAATATTAATATTTGTTAAGTTTTGTATATAGAAATAATTAAAATTAATTTGGATCTTTTCTTTACATATATAAATAATCGTGCTATAAGAAGCAAGAAATTACCACGAAATATGGTATTTTAATATAGATAAGGGGTAAAAAATATATCACTCGTAGCACAAGAAATTTTTTCAATTATTGATGGGAATTTAGAATCAATAATCAATTTATTTCCTTTACAATATAAAAAGCAATATGATGCTATTAGCTATGTAATCAATCATTTAAATAATATTAGAATTCAACCGTAAGAATCACAAAGTTTAACTAACGAGCTCGAAGAAGAGCTAAAAGAAATAATGGAACTAACAAATACTTTTAAAGAATTAAAAAAATTAACTGAGGCCGAATTACTCCAAATGTGTGCAGAAACTGCAGAATTAATAAAAAATAATACTTTAGAAGAAATTAACACAAAAATAGAATATTTTACAAAAATATCTGAATCTGAACTTGAAAAAGAATATCAAACTAAAGTAACTGAAACTCAGCATAAAGCCATAGAACGGAAAGAACAAAGCAAAGAGGATCTTGAAAAAGCTTTGCTGTTTAGTGCATTGCTATTTAGTGAAGCAACAAAAATACAGACTTATTAAAAGTATATGAGAATAACCTAAAAGATCAAGAAAGGATCAAGACTGCTGAAGATACAAAAGCTTTAGCAGAATATCTAGAAAAAAAATACGTTCTACTTTTAAACGCTAAGAATTCTGAAGAAGAAAAACAAGAAATAATTGCTAAATATAAAAAAGAAGTGGAATCCTTAAATAAGGCAAATCGACAAAATTTATAAAACCAAGAACACGATCAAAGAACAGGAAAAGAAATAACTAATATTGAAGAACATAAGTTAGTAAAAGCAGGAATATTAACACAAGAAGAAATTGCACCATATTTAAGCTATTATGAACTTACTTAATACGCTAAGAGAATATAGTAGTATAACTGAAGATAAGAATGAAGAAGAAAGTAATGAGAGAGTTTCTCTAGTAAAAAAACTATTTGATGCTGCTCGTAACTTTTATGAGAATAATCCTGCACAAGGCTTGCAGGAGCTAATGGAAATATCTCACTAAAAAGCTAGTGATTTATTGGGACAAAACATTTTACGGCTGCTTAAAAACAGACAAATTAGTTTTATAGATGTAAATTATATAGAAGCTAGTGCATTAGACAGAATAGATAATATTGAGATTAAACCTCATTACAAATTATTAGAATGTATTATTGCTAGCGGATGCCCCTTAACCTTACAAAAACTTATAAATGACAATAAAATAGATAAATTTAAGAAAGAAGAATTAGATTTAGTAGTTGTACTTTTAAAAAAGATTCAGAGGCTTTAAGCAAAAGCCCTATTATAAAATTAAATAATGAAATAGGTAAATTATTATTAACTCCAAGTGAAAACTTAGCCTACGAACTAAAGGAACTTATACCTTTTATAAATGTACAAAACCTAGGAAATGAAGTTTTGACCATGGCAGCCTTATGTCAAGAAATAGATATAATGAAGAAAATAGAACAAGAAACTTTAACTTCCAAAATTATATTTAATGCTTTCATTTATGGCATTTACCGCAGTAATTTAGAAATAATAAACTATTTACTTTCTTTAGAAAAAACAAATATCAATGAAAAAGATACAGATAATAATACTCTTTTACATTATGCTATTATTCTAATAATCCTGAAATAGCTGAATTATTACTTAGCCATAAGGATATCAACATTCATAAAAAAATTCACACAATGAGACTCCTTTAGACTTAGCTACTAATAAACCGGAAATATTGAAATTACTAAATGACTATAAAGAGTCTCATGAAATTTCTACGGTTTCTCAAGATCAAGAGCAAGAAGTACAAATTCTAGGTGAAGATATAATTGTGACACATTTGATGGAGAGCGTAATTAATCATGCATAAGAGCGTTGTTGCATGGATACCAAATCGTCATTGCGAGCGACTAAAAGAAGCGTAGCAATCTAGAAAAAATAATAAAAAAATGCTAATTTTAGCATTTTTTACTGGATTGCTTCGTCAAAATTTTCAATTTTTCCTCGCAATGACGTTGAAAAGTGATCCACGCAACAATACTTCCGCAGGCAGGACATAAAAGGAAACACACAAACAAAATCTAATCACTAAAATTATAACTAATATTTTTTCTAGCAGAACTTATATCTTTTAAACGTTCACAAACCTTTTCAAACACTTGTTTAGGCAAGATATTTGAAGCATTAATTTGTAAAAATTTATCGTCTTTTAATTTAATCGAAAAAGAAGGTTCTTGGAATTCCGGTCCATCGATCTCTCTAGCAATTTTTATATAATAACCGATTATATGACTGTTGTAATAATCACTTTTACTAATCATTTTCTTAGCTATTTTATTAATCTGCATGTCAGTTTTAGCAGTATAAGTAACTGTAAGGGCAATACCTAGCATAAGACGCTGTCTATGACTAAAAGGAATGTCTGAAGATAATATAAATGCTGAAACAAAATTTGCTCTGAGCGTTTTATCAATATTTTTATTATATTGTGCTAGCATTATAGCGAGTTCAATAATAATAGGAGTCGTGGCATCGGAATTAATTAAAAGATATTGTACTGCTTCAATATATTTTTCAATTTTACATATATTTCTATCAAATTTTACTAATCTCTTTACCCTCTCATAAATAATATCTTTTTCTGTTTCATGAGACGGCAACGAGTCAAATCTTACTCCTTCTTTTAAACCGTAATTTGAGATAATAATTTTTTCCGGTGAAAATACCTTAATCATCGCTTTTATTACTAAAACTGCATTATAATTTATGGCTTTCTGCTCGTAATAACTCAACTTTAATTTATCGATTTGCGATAATTTCTCTAAATATAACTCAAACTCTACACGATTTATTTCAAAATTATGTAAATTTTTAAGGGGATAATTTATAGACTCCATGTATATACGGCTCATTAGACGTAATGCACCGCCGATTAAATATAAATTAGGATAATGTGCAGCTCCAAATTCCTCCTCTAGCATTTTAGTAATCAGCCCAACATCACCAAAATTGCTACTAGCAATAATTTTTGTACCAAGCGGCAATGATTTTAATTTACCGACTTTTTTATTTCCAATCTGTGCAAGCTCAAGACTTCCACCGCCAAGATCGGCTACAATACCGAAAGCATCACTAATACCGGAAATTAATCCGGCAGCAGTTAAATAAGCTTCACGTTCACCTGAGATAATTTCAATATCAATATTGAATCTCTTTTTAATTATAGCTTTGAATTCATCTGCTTTAGGATGCCCCCTAAGTATAGCTGTTGCAACACATCTAATATTAGTAACGGACAGTTTAGTAAAAATATGGATAAGATATTGTAGAGATAAATATGTTTGATGTTTTACGTCTAAATTATCTAAATTAAGTAAATTTGTAAGATAATTTCTAAATTTGTAATTAAAAATTTCCGGAGCTCCAAGCTCATCACTTTCATAAACTACAGCTCTTAAAGCATTTGAACCGATATCAATAATAGCTGAACGCATTTTTGGATCTTACTCATTATTTTCCGGAGCAGTTGTTGTTTCAGTCTCTTCAGAAGCCTCATTATTATTTGCCCTAGGGTTAAAAGGTACTTGAGTAGGTATAAAAGTCGGCGGTAATAATCTACTAGTAAAAAACTTATCTTCATAATACTTAATTTTACGAGATTTTATAGGCGGAAAGGATTCTATTAAAACAATTTGCTCATCTCTCGGTAACTGTATTACTTCTTGAGGTAAAAGTAAAGCTCTTTGAACTTGAGAAACATTTTGGGTTCTAGTAGAAATATTAAGGTCAAAAAATAAAGGTTTACTAAATGATCTTTGTTCTACCGTCTTATTACCGACAAGCTGCGATATTAAATTTGCCGTTTCATAGTTATTAGCAGCAAAAGTAATACGATATGTTGCATTAGATAAGAAAGAATTCATCCCTGCATCTTCATATGTTCCTTTTAACTGCTGCGTATCTTGAATAATCAAAAATAACCGAACTCTATAACCTCTAAAATAAGCTATACCGGCTTTAAAAGTATCCATCTTCCCAAGCGTCGGGAACTCATCAAGTAAGAACATTACCCCATGCGGCTCTTCCTTTAAATCCGGCATTTTGCGGCTTAAAAATTCTGTCGCCTGCTGATAAAACACCTGCATTAATTTTTGTAAACGCTGTATATTATCGGGTGTTAACCCTACATATACGGTTGTTTTTACTTTTTTAAATTCTTGTATGTTGAAATCAGAAGATGCAGTAGCTGAATCAATAAGCGGATTTGCCCATAATTCAAGCGATGAGTTCATTGTAGATATTACGCCCGAACGCTCTTTATCGGCTTTTTGCAAAAACGCAGCAATATTCATATATGCAACAGGATGTATTACACTGCCTAAAGTGTCGAGTACGACCGCTAGATTATAAACTACGTCGTCACTTCTCATGGTACGCACTACTTCACCGAAAGATTTAGTTTTAGTAGGATCAGCTATTAAATATAAAGTTACACCTAAGAATAAACTTCGTGCTTCATTATTCCAAAAATCCTTTTCCGGCATTATAAGATTTGAAATTTTTTGAACGTCATCAACCATCTGCCCGGGCTTAGTACTAACCCAATCAATCGGATTGTAACAATGAGTGACACCGTCGGGATTAGAAGGTTCCCATACAAAAACTTTCTGACCTTGTTTCTCACGCCAACCGCTCGTCAAACCGTGATTTTCGAGCTTTATGTCATGTACTACTACCGAATCACTCCAAAATAACAGGTTAGGTATCACAAAACCCACACCTTTACCTGAACCGGTAGGAGCAAATAATAAAGCATGCTGGAACCCGTCTGCAACAAAATATCCACCGACATCAACACCTATTAACATACCTTTTTTGGATCTAAGACCCGCAGCCTCTATATCTGATGGATTAGCCCAGCTAGCATCTCCATATACTTTTTCCGGTTGCTCAAAAAATTGTAATGATTTTATTCTTTCAAAATTTTTAATATAAAATATTATAACAACAATAGCGGGACCAAGAAGAGATGCAATTAGCTTCAATTTTAAATAATTATAGTCGGCAATTTTTAACTGCCCCCAAACGTTAATAAGCCAATAAGCCCACTTATAAGCAATATTTATAGCATTTATATCTACACCTAAAGCTCTAACCTCATTAGTAAAAATTGCAACAAATGCACCGCTTATCCAAATGGTACAAAAAATAACAACTGGATGAATTATAGCATGACCGAATATATTCCTAGTAACTTTAAGTATCTTATACCATTCCATGAATTGATATTCCTAGTTTATTCTATACGTTAGTTTTTGCGTGGAGTAATTTTTACGTCATTGCGAGCGACTGAAAAGAGCATGGCAATCTCAGAAATCTTGTCTAAGATTGCTTTGTCAATTACTTCGTAATTTCCTCGCAATGACGCTTTTAAACCATCCCCTCAGCATTTTTATTCTTCTTGTAGTACACCTCTGAAACATATCTCTTCCCACCGCTACCGCGTTTTAACTGCACAACGATATCTACAACGGTTAAAATATACTTCTTTACTTCTTCAGGCGGCATACCAAGATCTGCTTGCATAACCATAAGCTTTAACTGCTCAATTGCCATAGCGGGACTATCAGCATGCAGTGTTGATATTGAACCGGGGTGACCTGTATTAATAGCACGCAAAAAACTAAAAGCTTCTTTACCTCGAAGCTCACCGACTATAATTCTATCCGGTCTTAAACGCAAACAGGCCTCTATTAAATCTTGAGTAGTAACATTTGCACGCCCCTGTCCTCCTTTGGAAGCAAGTAAATGCACTCTGTTAGGATGGCTTGATAGCACAACCTCACGAGCATCTTCTACAGTAATTAATCTTTCTATTGCAGGTATTTCAGTAAGTGCCGCATTAGTAAAAGTAGTTTTACCGGTTGAAGTACCACCGCTAATTATGATATTTTTCTTTGAAACAACTGCATGTCTAATAAATTCTTTAATCTTTTTTTCAGCTAAGAAATTATTTAAAATTACTGCATCTTCATCTACTAAACCTTCTGTTGCAGTATCATCAAATGCCCCCATTTTAGCATATTCATCTAAAGTTAGATTCATACCGCTAGGCTTTCTTATAGAATAAATGATTTGTCCTATCTCACAAGCAGGAGGAAATACTATTTGAATACGGTAGCCATTCGGCAAAGTTGCTGAAAGCAGCGGTTTTTCTTCTGAAATCATCTGTTCGGTAGATTGAGCGACTAAACGCCCTAATGAAAGTAGATGTTCGCTATCCAGTTCCGGTATTTGTTTAGAATATATATCGCCTTTTTTTTCAACCCATACTTCTCCAGGCTTATTAACCATAATTTCGTTAATACCGTCTTCAGCAAATAAATTTTTAAAAGGAAGTAAAAACGTCTCTAAGGCTGCAAATTCTTCATTCATTTCATTACCTTCGATTTTAATAAAATGGCTTTTGGGAATTTATAATCCTTATTAACGTATATTCTAACCGGCGTACCTTGATTAACCGTTGTCGTCGGCTTAAACTGCTGCTGAGTGATCATATTTTGTACAACATTCGTCACATCCGTAAAAGCTTGAGTAGAAGCTTGTTGTGCTTGCGTCGGAGTTGATGCTATAGATGTAGTAGTAAGCAAACTTGAAGCTGCCGTATTAACTGCCTGTACTAAGGTTTGAAGTCTCTGCTCAGCAGTATTCGCTGAAGAAGCAGTTTGTGCTGTTGTACATGCTTGAGTCATAGTAGTATAAGCAGTCGAAGTTTTATCGGTAATAGCAGCAAGTATATTAGTACAAATTGTAACTATCCTAGTATTTGCATCCATACCGGTATTAGCAGCGATAGTTTGAGCCGTATTTAATAATTGTGTTGCCGTAGCACTATTGGTAGCCGCTGCCTGCGAATCTATAGGAGGCGGCACTAACTTATCAAGGACTTTAGCAAGACCTATATTAAAGCCAGATTGTAATACAGCATTTGCAAATTGTTCTTTATATTTATTATCGACTCTTCCTTGTAGTCCCGGTCTACCTAAATTATCAACTGCAGGTGAGTCGAATTCTATAGTATAACCGTTAGTTAAATCGATTCTATCCCATATTATAGAAACTCTACCGTAACTGTCTGACGAAGTTGAGGTTGCATATTTACCAAATATTTTTGACCCTTTCGGTATCAATATAACTTTATCTTTCTCAGAAAATACGTCTCTACTAATAATGGCTCTTATTTCACCGCCGAGATCACTGTTAATTGCCGTCTCAAGCACTGCATCAATTAATTTACCGCGTCCAAGAACTAAAGACATATCACCACGATCTTTAAAGGTCGCTTCTGCCGTAATCTGTTCCGGTGTTTTTTTAGGCTCTACACCACTAACTAACACTATAGCTGATTTTCTTTTTGCTTCACGACGTTGCTTCTCTGCATCGCTCTCAACTAGCATTCCTGAGGTCGAAGGCAACGAAACCGGCGGCAATGGAAGCGTTTTGTCTTTATTCTCTTCTACAGGAGTAGTAGGAGGTAAGACCGGTGGAACTTCTACTACCGGAGGAGGCAGCGGTGGAAGAGCGGTGGGCGTCTCAAGCTTAGGCGGATCAGGTAATTTTGGAATCTCCAGAATATTATCATCAACCTCCGTAACAGGTTTTACAATATTACTCGGTATCTGAGTCTTCGGTATTTCTTCTTTTTTAGTACCGAAAAAAAGAGTATAAAAAATATATATAAAAATACAGCAAATTACGACTACTATCGCAATACTCTTATTAAAGCTAACTGAAACTTTTGATAATTCTCTTTGTACTTCAGGAGAATCTGCTCCTGATAAAGAACCGGCATTATTATTATTATTTTGCTCTTCAGCCATATCTAAATTATATTAGTTAAAGTGTTTGATATTAAAAAATTGTCATACCGTAGCTTGACCACGATATCTTTTATCACAGACTGTGTTCTGAGATCCCACAATCAAGTTGCGGGATGACATTAATTTTTTTCTGGATACCGTAGTCAAGCCGCGGTATGACACCGAGTGCGTTTTTCGATCCATGCAACAATGCCTTCCCCGTAGGCAGGAATGACATCGATTAAAACCTTGCCATGTAATTACTATTTTTCTTAGGGTAGTAAAATTTAATTACATATACTAAATCCCTTTCGTTACCCATCATAAGTTCCGTAGAAGCGATATCAAATTCATATGTTCTTTTATTAGTTATAATAGTCATATTTGTGCGAATATCTTTTTCAAGAGGCTTAATAAATAATCTATTTGCAAGAGGAGTTATTTTCCACGCATAAGCATCCCCAAGAATTATATTGTGGATTTCTTCGTTTTTAGCAAATTCTATATGCGATTGAAAGCCAAAATGCAAAACTAATAAATAAACTTCATTTGGATTATATATATAAGTTTTTATCCTATTATCTTTAGTTATAGATAAATCATCTACATAATTATTACTACTACTATTGCATGGATCATCTATAAGTGGACATTCTCGTTGTACTGTAAAACCGCTTAATAATATAAAAACTAAAAAATAAAATCTAACTATTGTCATCGTCTACCCTATATCCGTTAACTTGAAACCCTACCGGATTTACATCAAGTTCTGAATCTGTTAATTGCATAGGCACGTAAGCATAACTTACTACCGCTATTTTATTATAAACTAATTGGCTTCCTGATGTTTCATTTACGGAAAATCTAACTATATATTTATCGGCTGCAATTTTTGACCATGATTTTATTACTAAAAATGTAGTATTATCTTCTTTATATTTTATCGTAGGATCAAAATCTTTATTTCTTATATAGCCAAGATAATTATAATAAACACCGCTTGTTGAGAATAATCTTATTGTCGTACGAGCTAAAGTAGTAAAATCAACCGGATTATATGTTTCCCGTGCCGTTATGTATTTCTTTATAAAATACCTTGTAAGAGACTCATCCGCCGTTAACACCGGTGATGAAATAGGTTCTACCACCGAGGCACGTCCGGTATTACTATTAAGCTGAATAACAAAAGGATCAAACTGTTTAGATTTTACTATAAATGCTATTACTAAAGTTGATATAACCATAAAAATGGTTAGTAGTATTACTAATATGATAAGTAAGTTACGTTGAACAATTAACTTATCAGATCGTTCTTCATACCAATTCTGAGTAATTTTTAAAGGATTAGCCGATTTAATACTTTCTTGATTTTGTGTACCTCCTGAACCACTTTGCGAGTTGTTACTTGATTTAAAGAAGCCAAATATATTATTCATATCAAAGGTATTTTTATTATTACATTGTTATTGTATAAAACTATTACTTTTATGCTATATTTACTGAATTAACCGGTCTTCTTATACAAGGATTTACGCTTAAACTCGATCCATCCTCTATATCAGCAGAAACGCATGGGCTTTTAATTTCATAAGGAGCTGAAGGGGTACATGACAATAATTGAGACAGCATAATTAATACTAATAGAAATTTTAATGATTTTAACATTCTAATTATACATTATTAAATTCTTGTTACTATTTTAAAATTACCTTACTATACAATAGTTCACAAGCATTTTTTGAAAAAATCTATTTATAAATATAAAAAATATTAAAAAGTATTGTAAACTATTATATTCTGAAGTAAATAAAGAGTAGCAATACGAAGTTCAACTTGGGAACAGAGCGTATACTTAATACGTGGCTACCTGCGGACTTATAAAGACATTGTCGCCAATTTTTCAAGTGGGGCGAGTATAACATAATAACTACCATCAATAATTGTTATTGTATAATTTTAATTTATAATTAATTTATTTTAATTTTAAAGTTAAATAATATTTGGTATTGTAGCAACAATATACACTTATTTTATAGCTTAAATAACATTAAATTAATAAATCATAATCATATTATAATAATTATGGTAGAGTTAAAACAAAATAACATTAGCTATTAATCTAGTAATTATGGACCCATTAACCAACGCAATACAAGAATATATAAAATCCGGTGAATATTTTATTGATGCAAGAAAATGGTATAATTTTAAGTATATCTTACCGTTAAGTCATAGAAGTCTTCTGCTTTTAATATGCACGATTTTTACCTTATTATTAACCTTAATTTGTATAAATATCAATATATTGCTACCGATAAACGACAAAGTAAGTTATTTAATAAAAGATGATGCTGAAAAACAAGCTACTGTTACTAATACTAAACATTCAACATTAGCAAATCCTTATATTTTTATTGCAAATATTATGCTTCAGAATTATGTAAAACAACGAGAAGAATACAATTACGATATATTAAAAGAACAATTTACCTTTATCAAAAATGCTTCTACAAGTATTGTTTATATGCAATTTGCTAATTTTATGAATATTGATAACCCATTATCACCGGTCATAAGATATCAAAAATTATATAGACGCTCAATTAATATATTATCAATTAACAATATAAACGATAATGAAGCAGTTGTTACTTTTGAATCATTGGCAAAAAATAGTACGGGTGAAATTTTAGAAAATATGGTATGGGAAGCAAGAATCGGATTTATAATGGATGCTATCAGTACAAGTACATCACCTGATATGCCGTTCAATTTTACCGTTACTAGTTACAAGCTAAAGTTATTAAGGAATAAAAATCAGAAATAATATGAAGCAACTAATAATATTTTGTACTCTTATAATACTTACATTAGATGTATTTGCTCTTACTATATCACGACCTCTAGGTCGAGACCCACGTCTAAGAGTTATGACTTATAACCCTGACGATGTTTTCAAATTCACAGGATATTACGGCTATCAAGCAAGTATAGAACTAGCAAGAGATGAGGAAATAGTAAGTATTTCTATGGGAGATACTACTTCATGGCAAATAGTACCTGCCGGTCATAGGATTTTTATTAAACCGATGGAACCGGATGCTACTACTAATATGACTTTAATTACTAATAAACGGACTTACTTCTTTGAACTATACGCCGCCGAAACTCTTGATATGCGTGATCCTGAAATGGTCTTTAATGTAAAGTTTCTTTATCCGGATGACGAAAATGACAATATGAGCGGTCATATGCAAACTTTTTCTGCTTCCCCAGCAAGTCCTGATCTTACTCATCCTGAAAAATATAACTTTAATTACTATATTAGCGGCAGCGAAGAAATAGCTCCTATTAAAATTTTTGACGACGGCGAGTTTACTTATCTGCAATTTAGGGATAAAAATGCTGAAATTTCCGGTATTTTTGCCGTAGATGATTCACTGCGAGAATCTTTAGTAAATTATCGCCTTGCTCAAGATAATCCTAATATGGTGATCCTTGAACAGGTTTTTCCTAAGCTCGCTATACGTAAGGGTAAAAAAGTCACATGCGTATTCAATCAGTCTTTCAAAGCATACTAACTGTCATCCTGCGATCAAGTCGCAGGATCCAGTCTTTTTTAAATTTTTTGTTGGATACCGTGGTCAAGCCATGGTATGACAATGTTATGTCGCATTTAATATATTTCTTTGCCTTGATCTTACTAACTAGCGGCTTATTTATAATGCTTACAAGCCGTAATTATATTCATAAAATTATCGGGCTTGGAATCTTTCAAAGTTCGGTGTTAGTATTTTATTTAAGTATCGGAAAAATTAAAACAGGCGGTGTACCTATTTTACAAGAGGGCGTCACTACTTACACTAGCCCTTTGCCTCATGTATTAATGCTAACTGCTATAGTAGTTGGGTTTGCTACTCTTAGCGTAGCTTTAAGTTTAATATATCAAATTTATAAACATTTTGGTACAATATCAGAAAATGAAATTAATTTTGATAAATGATCCTAGCTAACCATTTCCCTATCATACAAATATTATTCCCTTTATTCGGGGCTTTACTCTCAATAATATCTTTTCGCTTTACTACCTTTGCACGAGTAATTACCGTAGTTTGCATTTTATCTAGTCTTTTGGTCAATGTTTATGGATATAGCATTATACAAAATACAGAACTATCTTACACCATGGGAGGATGGACTTCAAAAATAGGAATAGAATATCGGCTAAATTCACTAAACCAAGCTATTATTATTTATCTTAACTTGGTTTTATTATTCTTTTTAGTTTTTTGTCATAAGATTACTAATCGAACTATCTTAAAATATATCAACAATAATAGAAAATCTTTATTTTATAGTATTTTATTATTTGCTCATACCGGCTATTTAGGAATGATTGCTACTCACGATTTCTTTAATCTATATGTATTTATAGAGATTTCGGCACTTAGTAGCTATGTCCTGATAGCCTCAGGTAATAATCCAAAATCTTTAATCGGAGCTTTTGATTACTTGATAATGGGTAGTATCGGAGCGACTCTTATTCTTATATCTATAGGGTTTTTACTGAGCATTACGGGTAACTTAAATGTGTATGATGTTGCAGCTTATTTGCAAGAACATACTAATTCCCGTATAGTCACTATAGCTATTGGTTTTTTCTTAATAGGAGCTATTTTAAAAACTGCCTTTTTCCCTATGCATTTTTGGATGATGAGAGCTTATAATAACACGGCTTCAGTCACTTTAGTATATTTAGCAGGGATTTCTACTATAATAGGAATATATATAATATATAAATTTACTTATATTATTATAGGCTATGAGACGATTAAAACTGCTATTACAAACTTTATAAGACCTATTGCTTTAGCAACTATTATTATAGCCCCGTATTTTGCTTACCAGGCAAAAGACTTCAAGAATATTATAATTTATTCGTGTTTCACTCAAATAGGTTACGTATTTTTATTATACGTAACCGAAAACGGTATAATAGTTTTACCAAGTTTATTACTTGCAGATAGTATAAATAAAATAGCTCTTTTCTTGATAGATGCTTATAATGAAAGCTATAAAAAGAATCCTAACAAAGTTTTAATAATAATTGTTATTATTTGCAGTTGCGGCTTACCCATAAGCCCATTATTTTTTATCAAAATAAATATTCTTGAATTATTATTTAGACAAAAACTATTATTAGATTTTGTTATAATTTTACTCAGCTCCGTAGGATCATTATTTTACCATTATAAAATGGTACTATTGTCATTCCTGCGAAAGCGGGAATCCAGTAACCTTTAATGTCATCCTAGCTCACTTGTAGCGGGATCTAGAAAAAAAAACTTAGGGAGTACATTGTTTTGATGTTTTTACTGGATGCCGTGGTCAAGCCATGGCATAACAATAATTCGCTTTTTCTAGATTCCTGCGATCAACGGAATGACACAACGAACAATAATATAATACCATGATTACACAATTTACTACTCCGAGTCTTTTGATTCTATCAACTTTGCTAGTTGGTGTATTAAACTTAACCAGTCCGTATGCCACTCAAAAAGATAGTTTTATACGTAATTTTTTACTTATTACTATCGCTATTTTTTTCTTCGGTAATATTTTAATTATAGACTGGTTGTTTTTAAAAGGTATTAGAGCAGGATTTGAATTTAATATATTCGGTAATTACTCTATAGGTTTTCATCTTGAACCTTTAGGGCTTATTTTCTTAAGCTTAATAGGCTTTTTATGGATTTGTGCTTTACTTTACACTCCAAAATATCTTGCTATTAATAATATAGAACACTCTTCTAGATTCTTATTTTGCTTTAACTTAACTATTCTAATCGGTGTTTTAATTGCCTTATCTAGTAACTTATTTACGATGTTTATTTGCTATGAGCTTTTAACTATTTCTACAGCTTTTTTAATAGGACATACCAAAAATAATATAGTACTTAGCGGGTTATACAAATATTTAAAAATTCTGATGATTTCTGCCACAATATTACTTTTACCGGCAGTGATAATCATTTATGCTAA
Organism: Rickettsia helvetica; assembly: GCF_963970025.1. Taxonomy (NCBI): domain Bacteria; kingdom Pseudomonadati; phylum Pseudomonadota; class Alphaproteobacteria; order Rickettsiales; family Rickettsiaceae; genus Rickettsia; species Rickettsia helvetica. The sequence continues at coordinate 827,624 of NZ_OZ018776.1, read as the reverse complement.
AACCGGTAACGGGGATTTTGCAAGCGGTAGCCTAGTAGAAAATTATTTTTCTCAAAGCCAATCCATTATTTTATTATTAATGTTTATTTTCGGTATTGCTAAAACTGCAATTTTTCCGGTACATTCATGGCTTCCTGCTGCAATGGTTGCACATTATCCCGTTAGTAGCTTACTGCATGCCGTAATAGTGGTTAAAACCGGATTATTTTGTATTTACAAAATCCTATTATATATATTCAGTTTATCATATTTACAAATGATATTTGCCGAGCTTAACTGGTTAATTTTTATACCTATAGTAAGCATATTTTACAGCTCAATCAAAGCACTAGGCACAGATAATATTAAAAAAATACTCGCCTACTCCACTATGAACCAATTAAGCCTCGCATTGCTTAGTGCTTTCATGTTAACGCCTAAGGCACTTGGAGCTGCAATACTCCATTTAGTTTCACATTCTTTTACAAAAATCTGCTTATTTTATAGTATGGGAAGTATTTACAGTTTAAAGAAAGCCGATCAAGTACAGAATTTACATGGTACATCCAAAGAATTTCCTTTAATTTCTTTTATTATATCCATCTCTTCATTATCATTAATCGGTATACCTATCTTTAGCGGATTTATTAGCAAATTCTCAATATTACTTGCCGTAAGCGAACAAAATCAAATTATCGTTATGATTGTCGTAATAGCTAGTAGTATATTCTCAAGCCTTTACCTTCTCAAAATATTAAGCTCTATTTATAAACCTTCTTTGGTAGAATCTAGCGTAACAAAACCACTCCCCTACTCTATGCAAATTAGTATAATAATTTGCTGCTGTGCCGTAACTCTCTTTTATTTTATTCAAATCTTAATCAGAGAATTTTTAGCTTATATTACATAAACATATTTACATAATTTACATATAATCATATAATATGTAAGAGGCTATCTGTAAATATAGTAATTATTTTTGAGGATAAATATGGCACAAATTATTAGAGCAACAGAAGTTGTACGCTCTTTGTTCAGATATTATGAATAGAGTTTACTATAAAGGCGAGAGCTTTGACGTTCACAAAGGTAATAATATAGTAGCAAGGATTACGCCTGCAGAAACCAAGCCTTCTATAGCAGTAAGAGACTTAGAGAAAGCCTTTAAAAATGGCCCACACCTTGATCCTGAAGATACCGATCAATTCATGAAAAATATCGAAGAAATAAGATGCAATACTAGACAAGATATTAAAAAATTGGTTGAAAGATGGGATTAATTATTGATACTTCTATAATCATAGCTTTAGAAAGAGGAAAGGTTAAGTACTAAGCAATGGTCACATTATGGTCAGGCTTATATTAGCCCTATTGTGTTAACTGAACTATTAATAGGAGTAGATAGAGTCAATAATGAGAATAAACGTATAAAATGTTTAGCTTTTATAGAATATGTAAAAAGTCTGTTTACTATATTGCCTTTCGGTATTGAAGAAGTATATACATATGCACGTATTATTCATGATTGATACAAACAACGTATAACTATAGGAATTCATGATATGCTCATTGCAGCAACGGCTATTACAAAAGGTTTTCCGATATTAACTTTAAATGTAAAAGACTTTAAAAGAATTCAAGGACTAGAAGTTTTAACAGTTTCTTCTAAAGATTGAAATGTTTATTCAAAACACTCAATTTGCACTTTCGCTAGCTAATTTTGAACTTGCTTTTGACCTTAGCTCTCAAAATCAATTAATAGCTTTAGCATTTCTAATTGTTACTGCTATCTTAAATCTTTATACAATTTCCCAAAATAGAAAATTAGAATGCTTAATAGGTAGTTTATACTGTTTATCCTCTATTATATGTGTATTTGCAGCTGATTTTATTTCCATGATAATCTCGCTTGAATTCATGACGATTTTTGCCTGCATAATTATTTTTTGCGATCAATTAAAGATAAAACCGGCACGTCAATATTTCCTCACTCATTTATTCAGTAGCGGGCTAATTTTAATCGGTATGACTCTTTTAATCCAAACAACAGGTAATACTGCTTTTATTTCTTTAACGGAATCAGTATATAATTTTGAGTTACCGGCAATATTCATACTTGCAGGTTGTTTGATTAATGCCTCGGCTATTTTTGTAAACGGATGGGTGGTTAATTGCTATCCTATAGCTTCAAGTGGCGGTGTTGTATATTTAATAAGTTTTACTACTAAAGTTACTTTAATTATCATTTTAAAATTATTTAGCAGTCTTGAGATACTTAAGTTTTTTGGAATATCAATGATCATTTATGGGTTAGTATTTTCTCTAATCGAGAAAAACCTTAAACGATTGATATGTTATCTTACCGTATCACAGCTTGGTTTTATATTAATGGCTATTAGTATAAACTCTCCAAACATAGCTTATCTTATTACAAGCTTTATATTCATACATATATTATATAACGGGTTATTTGCTTTATATTTCACTTATATAGAAGATGAGTACGACATTAAAAATTATCAAGATCTTCAGAATACTCAAATTAATCTTATTAGACCTCTTCAGAAACGAGGATTTAGGGAGAAATTTGAAGGAGACACGGAACGCAGAACCACAGCGTACAAAAACGTACGTGAGGATTCGAGTACCGGATCGACGTACAAATTACCCCTAGAAGTAGAGTTTCTGAAGAGGTCTATTCTATTAGGCGGGTTTGTAGTTAGTATATTAATATATACCTCTATACTGCCTATTAGCTCTTCTTATATCAAAGATGGAATTGCTGATCTTTTAGATGCAAATAATATTATTATATTTTCTAAAATAGCAACTTGTACCGTATTATTTGGGTTATTGTTGGAAAGTTTGCTATCGTCATTGCGAGCGACTAAAAGGAGCGTGGCAATCCAGGAAAAAAACCGATCTATTTTTACTGGATTGCTTCGTCAAAACTTACAGTTTTTTCTCGCAATGACGTTAAGGGACTTAATCTACCTCTCTTTCTGCATCATAACTTTATGCGTATGTTTATTCTATCCTGTTCAAATATCACATACTACTAACTTTAAGCTAGTTATCCTTGCAATCTCACTATTATTAGCTTTAATATTTAGAAAAATACCACGCATTTCGACAGAAAACATAAACCTTGACCTATACCAATATATCGAAAAACTTATCTATTTCAGTATCGATAAATATAAAGAAACGGTAGACAATAACGAAGATGCGGAAGAATATCTTAATTTTAAGGTTATTTGGGATAATATTTTAAGTAAAATATCTGCTTGGCATAATCAGCAAACTGCTATATTTATTGTATTATTCCTATTAATTAGTTTGATTTATATACTTGTCATTCCCGCGAAAGCGGGAATCTAGTACTTTTGGCTGTCATACCGTGGCTTGACCACGATATCCAGTAAAAAATTAAAAAAGATTGGATCCCGCGATTAAGTTAGCTAGGATAACAACAGAAAACCCGATCCACACAGGAATGACATAAAAGAAGAGTCACAATATGAAACCACCAATAACAGATAAACAAAATTACAGCTTTGAAGTTCACGGAACAACAATAAACGATGATTATCACTGGCTACGTGATCCGAGGTGGCCAAATGTCGAAGGCTCTAAAATTTTAGATTACTTAAAGACCGAGAATAAATATACCAGACATTTCTTTGCCGATCTGCAAAAGGATAAGGAAAAGATTTTTGAAGAATTAAAAGGACGGGTCAAATTAGACGATGAGTCAGTTTATGTTAAGAAAAAAGATTATTACTATTACCATAGAGTAGAGGGTGATAAAAATTATCCGATATATTGCAGAAAATATCAAAGCATGGAAGCAGGAGAAGAAGTAATATTAGATGTTAACCTTCTTGCTCCAAACGGCAGTTTTACCGATGTTGCCAAAGTCGCAATGTCACCTGATCACAATTTAATGGCTTATAGCGTTAATTTTACAGGTAATGAGCAATACAATATCAAAATATACAGTCTTAAAGAACAAAACTACTTACCTGATGAAGTAAAGGAAATCGCACCTACTATAATTTGGCATGAAAAATTAAACGGCTTTTTCTATATTACTATTAATAAGAATCAACGCTGGGACAAGGTAATGTTTCATCGTTTAGGCGAAGATTCTACTCAAGATAAATTAATATTCAAGGTAAAAAATCCTCTTCATTTTATCAGCTGTGAGAAATCAGCAAGTAGTAAATATATTTTTATAAATTCAGGCGATCATAATGAAAATGAAATTTACGTAATTTCTATGCAGGATGATAATTTCACTCCTAAATTAGTACGAGCTGCAGAAAATAAAATATTCTATGAAATAGAACATAATGGCGATTATTTTTATATTAAAACTAATTATAAAGCTAAAAATTTCCATGTTGTAAAACTGCCAGTAAATAATTTTGAAAATACTAACTGGGAAGATATTTATATTAAGGAAGAACAGGACAAATATTTAAAAAGCTTTGATGTTACAAATAATTATTTAATCTTAAATTATCGTGACCAAGGTTTACCGCTAATTAAAATAAAGCGATTTAAAGATCTACAAGAAAACACAACTCATTTTCCCGATGAAAGTTTCCAAGCAAATAGTTTTTCTACAAACTTTGAGGAAGACGATATTAGAGTAAATTACTCTTCTCTAGCAAGACCAAATACCACTTATAGCTACGATTTTGATAACGATAAATTAACGATATTAAAGAGCCAAGAAATACCTTCAGGCTTTAATCCGGAGGAGTATAAAGTAGAGAGAATATTTGCAGATAATGAAGATGTCAAAGTACCGATTACTTTATTCTACAAAAAATCTTTATTTAAAAAAGACGGCTCAAATCCTTTATATTTAATGGGATACGGAGCTTACGGGATTAGCATACCTGTCAATTTTAAAAATACGGCAGTAACGCTTGCCGATCGTGGCTTTATTTACGCAGTTGCTCATATTAGAGGCAGCGATGATCTAGGTCATGATTGGTATGAAGCTGCTAAGTTTTTAACCAAAAAAAGAACATTTGAAGACTTCATAGCTTGTAGTAGAGCTTTAATTAACGAGCAATATACAAGTAACAACAATATAGTAATAATGGGCGGTAGTGCCGGAGGTATGTTAATAGGTTATGTACTCAACGAAAAATCGGAAATTTATAGAGCAGCAATCGCTCATGTGCCGTTTGTAGACGTGCTGAGTACCATGCTTGACGAAAGCTTACCGTTAACTCTCTTGGAATATAATGAGTGGGGTAATCCGAAAGAGAAAGAATATTTTGAATATATTAAATCATATTCCCCTTATGATAACGTAAAAGCACAAAACTACCCTGCTCTATTCGTTACTTGCGGTATATCCGACCCACGTGTAGGTTACTGGGAACCTGTTAAATGGGTAGCAAAATTACGAGAACTAAAAACGGACAATAATCCATTATTATTAAAAATAAATATGGATACGGGTCATAAAGGTTCTACCGGTCGTTTTGATTATCTGAAAGAGGCAGCCGACGAATTAGTATTTATTTTTAAAGTGTTTAATGTGGGGGTTTAGAGATTTTGGATAAATAAACGTCATTGCGAGCAGGTGTTGTTGCGTGGACCAAAAAACGCATTCGGTGTCACCCTGTGGCTTATCCACGGTATCCAGTAAAACAACTAAAAAATACTAATATTATTAATATTTAACTAGACCCCGTGGACAAGCCACGGGGTGACAGTGGTGAAACCGATCTACACAGGCAATGCCGACTTCCTCCACGGTATGACAAAATAAATATAAAAAACAATGCATAAAAATTATCTAGAACAATTACAAAAATTACCGATTACTTTAATTTTACTAATTAGCTTAATTTGTTGTATTGGTTTCATTGTGCTTTATTCTGCAGCAAATAGTAATTTGCAGCCTTGGGCTTACAAACAAATTATAAATTTTTGTATATTCTTGCCTTTAGCTATTATTATTGCATTAATTGATTTACGAATAATATTTAGGTTCTCGTATATCTTCTATTTTTGCGTGCTAGCTTTATTAGTAGCCGTGGAGCTTTTCGGCTCAACTGCCATGGGCGGTAAAAGATGGATCGATATCGGTATAGTTAAGCTTCAACCTTCCGAACCGATAAAAATCGCCGTTGTACTAATGCTTGCTAGATATTTCCATTCACTAACAATTGATGATCTTACAAAATTTCACAAAATTATCATACCGATTATAGGAGTTTTAATACCGGCTTTTCTAATAATTAGAGAGCCGGATCTCGGTACAGGGATGATTGTCTTAATTGTTTCGGCAATTATATTTTTTACAGCAGGTTTTAGAATAAAATATTTTATAATGCTAGGTCTTGCTGCTCTTATTAGCCTGCCTATTGCTTGGAATATGATGTATAATTATCAAAAAAAACGGGTAATGGTTTTTTTAGATCCCGAACATGATCCGCTCGGTGCTAGTTATAATATTATTCAGTCTAAAATCGCTATAGGTTCAGGTAGCCTATTTGGACGCGGTTTAAATCAAGGTAGCCAAAGCCATTTAGATTTTCTTCCCGAACATCAAACAGACTTTATCTTTGCTACCTTTGCTGAAGAATTCGGCTTTATAGGAGGAATGTTTTTACTAATATTATATTTTGCACTTATAACTATTTCTTTATTAATTGCTGCAAATTGCCGAGAGATTTTTAGTAAATTAATGGTAATAGGTATTACTTCAATTTTATTTAGCCATGTATTTATTAATATAGCTATGGTTATGGGCTTACTCCCCGTAGTAGGCGTACCTTTACCGTTTATTTCTTACGGCGGAACAATGATCACATCCATGCTAATCGGCTTTGGGCTTGTGATGAATGCTCAGGTACACAGACATACCGCTTTAAACTAGTTCAATTATATTTATAAAATTGATAACATAAATTAATAATAAGTTGCACTTCACTTTCTGATGTATCGTATAAAGCAAAATTTCCTATTGACTTTTATATAAAACAGTATAGCATTTTTTTACAATTTAATTTTTTATAAAGAATTGATGCTCGGCTATGAGAAAGAACAGAGAAGGTTAACAAGAGAACAAAAAGAAGCTGTTGGAATATTATCTTTAGGAACTTTCCTTGAGTGTTTTGATTTAATGATTTATGTACATATGACAGTACTTCTTAATGAGTTATTTTTTCCAAAAGCTGATACTAAAACTGCTGCTATATATTCTACTAGTGCTTTTTGTTCTACATTTGTTTTTAGACCTTTTGGTGCTTTATTGTTCGGGTGGATGGGTGATAAAAATATGGGCGTCAATCTACAGTAATTATAACTACAATTTTAATGGCTATTTCTTGTGCTATTATGGCTGGATTACCTACTTATACCCAAATAGGAATTACTGCTACTTGGATCGTTACAATATGTCGTATTATTCAAGGCATGTCGTCTCTAGGCGAGTTAATAGGAGCGGAGCTTTATCTTACAGAAATAATATCACCTCCTAAACAATATCCAATTGTAGCATTGATTGCTTGTTTTTCAGTACTTGGAGGGGTTACAGCATTAGGGCTAGCTTCATTAATTACTCACTTTGGATTTAACTGGCGTATAGCTTTTTTTATAGGAACAGTAATTGCTATAACAGGAGTTTATGCTAGAACCCGTTTACGCGAAGCTAGGGATTTTATAGATGCTAAACAACAAGTTAAAAATAGCTTTAGTAAAGCTAATATGGATATAAAATTACTTGAAAATGATCCGATTTGGAAAGAAAAAGTTCACTGGAAGACATCTTTATCATATTTTCTAATTCAATGCTCATGGCCTGTCACTTTTTATCTTGTATTTTTCTATTGTAGCAATATTTTGAAAGATACTTTTCATTATACTGCTGAACAAGTTATAACTCATAATTTCTTTGTATCTATAATGCAGTTTGGATTAGGTGTAGTCCTTAGATGTTACTTAAGCGGTATAATACATCCTTTAAAGATTCTTAAAGGATTTTTAGCTATATTTTCATTATTTATTGTTATTATTCCGCATTTACTAAATAATATCACTGCTCCTACAGAATTATTTATTATTCAGTAACGCTAGCTGTTATTGGCTTAGGGGATGTTCCTGCTATACCAATTTTCTTTAAACATTTCCCGGTATTTCAAAAGATTCACTTATTCGAGCTTTTTATACGCCTTATCTCGTGCTTTAATACATATGGTTACTTCGTTTAGTATGATATATTTAGTAAATTATTTTGGTCACTGGGGAGTATTATTTATTGCGATTCCGATAAGTATAGGTTACGGATACGGGTTACTGCATTTTGAGCAGTTAGAAAAGAAAAGTCAGAACTACTTTTAGAAATAACATCATTATCTTCTAATTTTTTTAAACATAGTTCTAACAATTTATTTTTTATTTTTGGTGTTCCTAAATACATACTTAAAATTAAAAACTTTTTTAGTGTCTCTTCAATTATTTTCCTAGCCTTTTCAGCTGACTTAGCTCCTAATGTTTGTATATTATGGATTCTATCAAAGAGTTTTATAAGAGCTGTATCATGTTTTTTTTGTTTGATTAATAGATTTAAACTTTCCTCGCTACTTATTTTTCCGTAAGGTTTTATTCTAGTTAAACCCTCTACGTGCTTTGCTACTTCCGGTCCAAAAATTGCGGTGATCATTTCTTCGGTAAGTTCTGTATCTTCAATAGTATCATGCAGTAAAGCAGCTTGCAGCATAATAGCGTTATAAAGCTTAGGAGCTTCTTCGGCTATAACTCTGCGAGCATAATTGCTACTTCAATCGGATGAGAGTAATAAGGATCGCCTGATTGACGCATTTGTGAGCTGTGATACTTGTGAGCATAGTAGATACCTTTTTTAACTTCTTCTATATCAACAGGATTTTTTATTTTAGCGTTTAAATATTCGAGTTTATCAAGTAATTTTTTAGCGTAAACTTTCCCTAAAATACTGTACGTTCTATTTGACGACGTTTAACGAGTCTTTACTAGTTTTTTAACATAGAACAAATAAGCTCGACTCATATTTAGAGTTAGTAGCGGATGGGATTATAACTAGAGAAGAGTTTTTGCGTAAGAAAACATAATGGAAAAAACATCAAGATAAAGTAATGTTAGAGATAGCGGAGCATAATAAAGGTGATGATTGTTTTACGGAAAAAATGATAGATGTACTAAATCTAACTGCCAATGCACATCAATATTTTATTTTGTCGAATGTTGAGAGAAAAAGACGCCTAATAAAAACTATGTTTTCGACAATTAAATTAACAGGCAAAAAGCTTGACTTTACGCTGCATTCGCCGTTTGATTCATTCGTAAATTTGTCGAAAGCCGAGGAATGGCTCCCCGGGCTGGACTCGAACCAGCGACCGAACGGTTAACAGCCGTTTGCTCTACCACTGAGCTACCGAGGAATAGAAGTCCTGTGTACTTTTGATTAATGATTATAATTATGGCTTTTAGCTGCAAATTATAAGATTTTTTTGAAATAGGAACAGCTATCCTCTCAAAAATCTTATTAATTTTCGCTTAAAAATATCTCATAATTATAATCATTAATCAAAAGCACACAGAACCTAGAAACTCTAAAACATTTTAGATACAGCATATTTTAGAAAGCTTCAGATAAGATGAATTTAAAGGCGAGCCTGCACAGCGTACAAAAGTACGTGAGCACAGGCGAGATCTACAAAATTCGCTTGTATCAAGCTTTCTAAAATATGCTGTAACTTCTTATAACAAATCTTTTCTATAACGTCTAGCGTTTTCTTTATACAAAATAAAAAAAGTTTATTCATCCCCAATTTTCAAGGCTGCAATAAAGGCAGATTGCGGGATTTCGATATTACCGTACTGTCTCATTCTCTTTTTACCTGCTTTTTGCTTCTCAAGAAGTTTACGCTTACGGCTTATATCACCGCCGTAACATTTAGATAAAACATCTTTACGCAGGGCTTTAATAGTCTCACGGGCAATAATACGGCTACCGATACTTGCTTGAATTGCTATATCGATCTGCTGTCTTGGTATCAAGTCCTTTAACCGCACGCATAACGCTCTACCCCTCTGCTCGGCACGTGAGCGATGTACGATTGTGGACAGTGCATCAACCGCTTCTGCGTTAACCAAAATCCCAAGCTTAACAAGCTCGGAAGGTTCATAAACATCCATTTGCCATTCAAAACTTGCATAACCTTTAGAGCAGCTTTTTAAACGATCGTAGAAATCGTAAACTATCTCATGTAACGGTAATTTATAAACTATTTTAGCCCTATTTGCTATATAGCTATGATCGAGTTGCATCCCCCTCTTTTCCGTACAAAGCGATAATACCGCACCTAAAAACTCATCAGGTACCATTATAGTGGCCTTAATCCATGGTTCTTCCATCGATTCGATTTTTTGCAAATTAGGCAAATCTGCGGGGTTATGAATCTCCAAGCTCTCACCATCCCGCATATGGATTTTATACACTACGCTTGGGGCAGTGGTGATCAAATCTAAATCGAATTCCCTACTTAAACGTTCTTGGATTATCTCTAAATGTAGTAACCCTAAAAAGCCGCATCTAAAACCTACTCCGAGTGCTGACGAGCTTTCCATTTCATACTCAAAACTAGCATCATTAAGGCGTAATTTAGCAAGAGAATCCTTTAGATGCTCAAACTCTGAACTATCTGTCGGATAAAGCCCGCAAAACACTACGGGTAAGTTTGGTTTAAAACCCGGTAGAGCTTGCTCGCAAGGCTTCTTCTCATCAGTTATAGTATCCCCGACTTTACAATCCGCTACTTGCTTTATAGAAGCAGTAAAGAAGCCGATTTCGCCTGCATGCAAAACATCCGAAATATGTTTTTTCGGAGTAAAATATCCAACATTCTCAACTGTATAAACTGAGTTAGTAGCCATCATTTTAATCCGCATATTCTTACGCAGAGTTCCATCAATAATACGTACTAAAATAACCACACCAAGATATGGATCATACCAACTATCAACAAGCAAAGCTTTTAAAATATCAGTGTTACTTTCTTTCGGCGGAGGTAATTTATTTACTATTGCCTCTAAAACTAACTCAATACCTATACCGCTTTTTGCCGAAATCAATACAGCTTCACTTGCATCGATCCCAATTATATCCTCTATTTGCTGCTTAACCTGCTCAGGTTCTGACGCCGGCAAATCAATCTTATTAAGCACCGGCACAATCTCATGATCATTCTCGATTGCTTGGTAAACATTGGCAAGCGTTTGGGCTTCTACTCCTTGCGTACTATCAACTACTAATAGCGACCCTTCACAAGCAGCAAGTGACCTACTAACCTCATAAGCAAAATCAACATGCCCAGGAGTATCCATTAGATTCAAATAGTAGGTATTGCCGTCTTTAGCTTTATATACAAGCCGCACGGTTTGTGCCTTAATAGTTATACCCCTCTCTTTTTCGATATCCATCGAATCTAGTACTTGCTGGCTCATTTCCCTAGCCTGCAAGCCGCCGCAATGCTCAATTAACCTATCGGCTAATGTAGATTTACCGTGATCGATGTGAGCGATTATTGAAAAGTTCCTTATATATTTTTGATTATTCATAATTATTGTGATATAATTTGTATTTTGTCATCCCCGTCATTGCGAGGAGAGGTGAAGCCTCGACGTGGTAATCTCATGAAATAATAACAAACTCTTGAGATTATTGTGTACGTACAATTACTTTGTAATTTCCGTAGCTTATGACGGCTACAATCACGATAATATACAACAAAATCGAAATTTATAACAGGAAAAAATAATGCAAGCCGAAATAGAAAATTACGTAAAAAAAATTGAGCAGTCTTTAGAACTACTTTGGAGGTCACTTTGACGTTGAAGCATCAACTGAAAGACTGAAAGAACTAGAAGAATTAGCAGCCGACCCGAGTTTATGGAATGATCAGGCTAATGCACAAAAATTACTACGAGAAAAAAGTAATTTAGAAGAAAAACTAAATGCTTTTAATAAGCTCAAATCCAATTTAAAAGATGTTTTAGAACTTGAAGCAATGGCTGAAGCCGAAAACGACCTAGAAACACTTTCACAAGTTGAACAGGACTTTAAAAATTTAAGCATAATCGCTGCCAAATTTGAAACTGAATGTTTATTTTCAGGTGAAGCAGACAGTAATAATTGCTTTTTAGAGATTAATGCCGGCGCGGGAGGAACTGAAAGCCATGACTGGGCATCTATTATGATGCGTATGTATTTGCGTTTTGCCGAGAGACTCGGCTTTAAAACCGAAATAATCAATATTATTAACGGCGAAGAAGCAGGCATTAAATCATGTACGATTAGGATAATAGGCAAGCGTGCTTACGGGTGGTTTAAAACTGAAGCAGGAGTTCATAGGCTGGTACGTATTTCTCCGTTTAATGCAGCAGGTAAAAGAATGACCAGCTTTGCAAGTAGTTGGGTATATCCTGAAATTGACGATAATATAGCAATTACTATTGAGGATAAGGATTTAAGAATCGATACTTTTAGAGCATCGGGAGCCGGCGGACAGCACGTTAATACTACTGATTCTGCGGTACGTATCACCCATATACCGACCAATACGGTAACGCAATGCCAAAGCGATAGGTCACAGCATAAAAATAAAGCTCAAGCTATGAAAATGCTTCAAGCAAAACTCTATGAGCTTGAAATGCAGAAACGCACGGACAGCGTTAACGAGCAGAATGCCGCTAAAACCGATAATAGCTGGGGACATCAAATTAGATCATACGTTTTGCAACCGTATCAAATGGTGAAAGATTTACGCACCGATTATGAAACTTCTGATACTAAAGGAGTACTTGACGGTGACCTTGAAGAATTTGTTTCCGCAAGCCTTGCTATGAATGCAGGTGGTAAGAAGTAGTTAAAATCAATGAGCAATATTTTAAGTAATGAATCATATACTGATTTAATTAAAAATTTAAAACAAGAAATTAGCAAAGCTTGTATTAGAGCCCATTTAGCAGTTAATAAAGAATTGATAGTTCTTTATTGGAATATAGGAAAATTAATTTTAGAACGTCAGAATAAAGAGAAATGGGGATCAAAAGTTATTCAAAATATTTCTGATGATTTGCGTAAAGAATTTCCTGAAATGAAAGGATTATCATATCAAAACCTTTCTTATATGTGTCAGTTTTTTGCAGAATATAATAATGACCAAATTCTCCAACAGGCGGTTGGAGAAATCCCATGGAGTCATAATATTATTATTTTTTCAAAACTAAAAAATATAAATCAAAGAATTTGGTATGCACAACAAACCATCGCAAATGGTTGGTCAAGAAATGTATTATCTTTGCAAATTAAAAGTAATTTATATGAAAGGTCAGCGAAAGGTATAAATAACTTTTCCAATACTTTACCTGAATTACAATCTGATTTAGCAAGGTCGATTATAAAAGACAACTTAGAATTTTTAGATATTCAAGATAAAATAATAGAATGAGATTTAGAAAATAAATTGATAGATAATATTAAAAACTTTTTATTAGAGTTAGGACAAGGTTTTGCATTTGTTGGCAATCAGTATCATATAGAACTTGAGGGAGAAGATTATTATTTGGATTTAGTTTTTTATCACATAAAACTCAAATGTTATGTTGTTATTGAATTAAAAACCGGTAAGTTTAAGCTGGAATATGCCGGTAAACTAAATTTTTATCTTAATTTAATGGATCGCAAAATTAAAGATAATTCGGATAATCCTACAATTGGGTTAATTTTGTGTGAAGAAAAACAAGGTATTACTGTAGAATACGCTATAGAAGGCATCCAAAAATCAATAGGAGTATCACAATTTAAGCTTACAGAAACATTACCTAAAAAGCTTGAAAAATTTCTGCCTACCCCTCAAGAGCTAGCAAAGCTAAAAAGCGAATAAGTTACTAAAAGTTATTTTTCTTGATATCACAGTCAAGCTATGGTATGACATATCCGTATTTCAACCTCATTATTTTTATCACAACATGAAAAACTATAAAAACCTTACCACTGTTATTGCTATAATTATTATAGGTGTAGTTTCATTTTTAGGATTCCAAAATTATCAAAAATTTACTCAAGACAAACATTTTGAGCAGATAATAACCGATCTAAATAATCTAGAGTTTGATCCTGCTAATGAAAAAATCCGCAAGAATTTTATCTCAGAAATACAAAATATTTATGCAACCGAAAATCCTGAAATAGATAAGAATATAAACTATGTATGGGTTTTATCTGCAAGACATTCTTATACAAAAATACCGATTAATTCTGATGCTCAAAATATTGGAGCGGTAGATAAAGAGGACGGATATAATAGAATGAGGCTTTGGGATCGAAATAGCAAGAGAAGTAGCAGCTAAAAAACTTGATAAGCAGGAATCTAACTTAACATCTGAAGAATTATAAAAATACGGACCGATAATTTTATTTAATGGCAGAGCTCATGATAATAGCTTACTAAAAGAAGCCCTTGATAAAAATATTATTATCGATTATCTGAAAGAAAATTTCTATATTTTCACGTTACCGGAAAATCACACCAATACCGGCGGACAATTTAAAACTCTATATAAAGAGCATGAAAACGGTAATATTGACCTAGATAATGCCGAAATTGCTATTGTTACTCATGCTTATCATTTTCCTCGTGTTAATCGATATTTTGATAACAAACCGAATTTTGACTTCTTCTTCAATCATAACACTAAACTTATGATTTTTTTAGTCGATCGAATATTTGAAACCTCAGGAGTAGATCATGAACTAAAACAGGAGCTAATAAAATTACCTAGCTATATAGAGAAAGGTTTTGTTTCAGAAAAATTAAATGCTAATTAATTAATCGGTATCTCTCTTGCTTCTTGTTCTTTAATCTCAATGCGAGGTAGAATAATAGTAAGTATTCCATTCTTAAGACTTGAAGAGATATTTGCCTGATCTACATCTTCATATAATGACATTACATAATTAAAATTTTTATTCATATAATTATCTGAATCATCACCTTTATTTTTTTCTTCTATATTCCCTGTAATAAATAATTTATTGCCGTTCACTTTAACCTTAATTTGACTTTTATCAAAACCAGGTACTTCCATAATAATAATATAGTGCTTATCTTTAGTAATAAAATTGCTTTTTATGCTATTAAATTCATACAATGGCAATCTATTTTTAAATAAATTATCAATATTTGTAATTTGATTATCTATTAAATCTACTACCTGACGCAGCGGCATTGCATGACCGGAATCATAATTCTTATTAGCTATTGCAATATTACTAGATAAAATAATAGCTGCTATAGACGGAATATATAATCTTACGCTCTTTAACATAAAACCACCATTAATTTTGTTAGTTATATATTTAAACATATAACATTATCTATTCAAAATTCAAGTCTTATATACTCAGAGTAAATGAAGAATTAGTATACTCGGTCAATTTCAAAAATTGGCGTTGTCGTTCTACAAGATCTGTGGTGCTCACGTATTAAGTATACGCTCCGCTCCTCGCCTTGTGAACTCCTAGCTCTTTTTGAAATTGACCGAGTATACTTCCATAATTTGCTGAAAGTACGTTGACCAAAATAAAAGCTAATAATCCCCACAAAAATAGTTTGATCTTCTATGCTCCATAATATATCTAAATACTCCACTAGCAGAGCAGAACTTTTTAACGATTTATATTGAACATATTTAACACCCCCATACATTGCAAAAAAGCTATAGGCGAGTATGGGTCTTACCAAGCCGTTTAAAGCATCAACCCAACTAACACCTGATTTATAAGTGGAGTAAAGAGAATATTGCTCTGCCATTTCTTGCGATATAGTAAGCTCTGTAAAAGTTTTGGATTGATTGAGTTTGTTATTAGCAATTTGACGATCTAAAATATTTATCTCGTGTTTTTTGTCGTTAATATCTTTGTATATTTTTAAAACTTCAGGAATAATAGAGCTAATAAAGCCTGTAATCGCTGCAAATAAAGTAATCATAAATACCTATCTATATAAATTTTAGGATAAGTATAGCAAAGATAAGTCATTATACTAAGAGAGGGACGTTGTTGCATGGATCGGCTTTTCCACTGTCACCCCGTGGCTTGACCACGGGATGACACCGAGTGCGTTTTTCAATCCATACAACAACGCCTTTGGTCGCTCGCAATGACGATTTTACCGTGTAAAAATAATATTGAACTACTTTAAATTAGACCAAATGCGGTTTTTTGCAATATAGAAAAAGATAGTAAATACTACCAAAAACATCATAACTTTAAGACCCATAGATTTACGGTGTTCCATTTCCGGCTCAGCTGCCCATTGCAGGAATACCGCAACATCATGCGACATCTGCTCTACACTTGCGTTAGTACCGTCCATATAGGTTACCTGCCCGTCTGTAAGCGGCGGTGGCATTGCTATTTGCTCGCCAGGGAAATAGGGATTATAATGAGTTCCTTGCATCAGCTTAAAATCTGCCGGCGGTTCGGTATAGCCGGTAAGGAGCGAATATATATAATTAGCTCCGTCATGACGTGCTTTTATTATTAAAGATAGATCAGGAGGATGGGCTCCATTATTAGCCGCTCTCGCTGCTTGCTCATTAGGGTAAGGAGGTACAAAACGATCCGATGGAAGAGCGGGACGGTCAAACATCTCACCATCATCATTAGGTCCGTCTTTTATCGTATATCCTTTAGCGATTTCTTTTATTTCATCATCCGAAAAACCGATATCTTTAAGATTACGGTAATATAAATTGTTTAAACCGTGGCAAACGCTACAAACTTCTTTATAGACCTGAAAACCTCTTTGTGCAGCTTCACGATTAACTGTGCCAAATACGCCGTCAAATGACCATTTCATCTTTTTCGGTGGTAATGCTTCTTCGTTGGCTAGACTTAAGCATGAAGTTAGTAGTATGATGCTAGAGATAAGTAGTTTAGTTTTCATAAATTTTTTGAGTCGTCATTGCGAGGAAAAATTGAAAATTTTGACGAAGCAATCTCAGAAGTTTATTATTATTTTATAAGATTGTCGTGTCGAGATTTTGTCTTTCCTTGCAATGATATTTTTATTACAGAATAATTTCATTATATAAATCATCCCAATTTATATTTGTTTGTTCTATTAATTTAATTTTTTTGTCTCTTGAACCGGCTTTAATTTGTTTTTCTCTATTTATTACTGAATTCATAGTTTCATGAATCTCATAAAATACTAAAATTTTGCAATTATACTTTTTACTAAACCCCTTAATTATATCATTTTTGTGTTGGTATACTCTTATTAAATTAGAAGTAACACCGGTATAGAGTATACCATTTTTCTTGTTAGTTACTATATATACTATTGGTTGCTTCATAAATTTGCATGATACAAAAAACGTCATTACTATGTCATTCGACTAAACAATCTCAGGAGTCCTGCTTTATGAGGTTGCCACGCAGCCTACGGCTGCTCGCAATGACGACTTAACTCTTACAACTCCTCCGGCAATGGCAGTGGCTTCTCATATTTACCTATCAGCGGCAGAGCTACTAAGAAATGAAAAAAGTAATAGCACGCAGCAAAACGGCTAATGGTAATATACGGCTCTTCTGCCGGCTGCCCGCCTAAATAACCAAGCAATAAACAATCTGCCATAAATATCCAAAAAGCAATTCGGTATATTGGTCTATAATTACTACTTCTGATTTTTGAAGTATCAAGCCAAGGTAGTAAGAATAACACAAATATACTTCCGAACATTAATAGCACCCCGCCGAGTTTAGAAGGTACGGCTCTAAGGATCGCATAAAACGGCAAAAAATACCACTCAGGTACGATATGAGCAGGCGTAACTAACGGATTTGCTGGAATGTAATTATCGGGATGACCTAAATAATTCGGTTCGTAAAAAATAAAATAGGCAAATATTATGAAATAAACCCCAAAACCGACAAAATCCTTTACGGTATAATAAGGGTGAAACGGAATAGTATCTTTAGGGCTTTGAACGTTGATACCTTTTGGGTTATTTGAGCCATGCTGATGTAAGGCTACTAAATGCAGCATCACAAGAGCAACAATAATAAACGGCAATAAATAATGCAGTGAGAAGAATCTATTTAATGTCGGGTTATCAACGGAAAAACCACCCCACAGCCACGTAACTATGGATTCCCCTATTAATGGAATAGCCGAAAATAAATTAGTAATAACCGTTGCTCCCCAGTAGCTCATCTGCCCCCAAGGAAGCACATAGCCCATAAAAGCAGTAGCCATCATGGTTAGAAAAATGATGATACCGATATGCCAAAGCAGTTCCCTAGGTGCTTTATAAGAGCCGTAATATAAACCTCTTGCTATGTGTAAGTATACGGCGGCAAAAAACATCGATGCACCTACTGCATGAGTATAACGCAGCAACCAGCCGTAATTTACATTACGCATGATTCGCTCAACGCTATCAAAAGCATGATCAACATGGGGTGTGTAGTGCATAGCAAGCACCACGCCGGTAATTATCTGAATCACTAACGCAATACCGGCAATAGAGCCTAAATTCCACAAATAGCTAAGATTTTTTGGAGTCTGATAATGGCTAAAATGCTTTAAGAAAGAGAAAATCGGTAAGCGATAATCTATCCACTGGACAACGGCATTAGGCTTTTTAGGGGTAATATCTTCATTCATAAATAAACTACCCAATTCTAATTTTTTTGTCGCTAATAAAGGTATAAGGCGGTACTACTAAATTTAAAGGAGCAGGACCTCTTCTAACTCTACCTGAAGAATCATATTGTGAACCATGGCACGGACAGAACCATCCATCATATTCACCTTGATTAGCAAGCGGCACACAACCTAAATGCGTGCAGATCCCGATCGTCACCAACCAATTATCATGCCCTGCTTTCACACGTGCTTCATCCGGTTCAGGATCGATCAGTTCTGACATTTTTACGGCTCTTGCTTCAGCTATTTTATCAGGAGTACGGTTAGTGATAAAAACCGGTTTACCTTGCCATTTAACCGTAACTGTTTGCCCTACTGCAATATTTGATAAATCAACCTCAATTGATGATAAAGCTAGCACGTCTGCAGAAGGGTTTAAAGAATCAACGAGAGGCCAAAGAGTACATGCTGCCCCAACTGCTGCAACACTACTAGCCGTTAGAACCATAAAATCACGACGTGTAGTTTGTTTGTTTTTATTATCTTCAGTATCCGACATACAATATTAAAGTGACATAAATTAACGATTATTATTACTACTGCTTGGGGTATTATTAAGATTATTTGGATTTTCTAGTTCTTCATAAGGATTTATTATAGGACGTTCAGCGTCTGCAGCACTATCTGCTTGTTTTGGCGTAAGCTTATTTATTTCATCTTCTAACACTTTTGCTCCTGTCCCTTCTTCATGCTTATATTCTCCAGGATCACTTAAACAATTCCAAAAACTAACTAAATGATTCCAATTAGGACCGAGTGTTGTAGTACAATTTTGAGCAACTGCTTTAGTTATATCTAATATCTCGACTGTAGTTTTAGTAAAATAATCTATAAACCCAATCTTTTTTAATCCTAATACTGTATAATATACAGTAATTAAGGAAGCAACTGCTATAATTAAATACCATTTAGTGATAATAGACCACAGAAAAAATCCCATAGGATTTGCTGCAATTAACCTTCGTAAAGCCTGCCACATATATTTTTCTCAAAAAAATTTATTAATAATATTCATCTTATTTTATATCACTACATTAGTAAAAATAAAGCAAAATCACGTAATATTATAAATATTTTTAATTAAATAGGAACTCAAGAAGAATGAAATCGGTAAAAATACTAAATTAATTCCTATCATAATAAAAATTAATTGTAAGTTATTATCTTGTAATATTAAACCTGTCATTATAATATTCGGAATTAATAACGGCATGATAAACGTACCGACAAAGTTAGCATTCTTCTTAAAATAACATTGCACGCTACCGGATAAAACTACTAAACTACTTGATAAAACTAATATCATCCATACACTAATAAAGAAAAATACTATCTCAAGCAAAGTTTGATCAAAAAAAACATAAATAATGGGTAAAATAAAAACCAACCCTACCGTACTACTGATAAATATAGCAAAAAATTTAGCTAATATCATTTTTTCATGACTAACAATTGATAATAATAACTCTAAGCTTCCGTCTTCCAAATCATATTTAAATATAATCGAAGAAAAACCGATTAATGAAATTAATAAACAAATTACCGAAAAAATTAAACCAAATTTATTAATATCCCTTTCATTGTTAATTAAAACAGTACTAATTATGCAAAATAAAAAAAATATAACTAGATATTTAATTATATTATTAATGCGATTCTGCACTATAAATTCACGCTTAATTAATACAAATAGATTATTCATAATTATTAAATACGTTGTAAATTAAGTACATAATAGCTGCGACAGTTAAACCTATGCCAATTTCAACAATAACTATAGCGATATGCTGAGCAAGTAACTTATCATCGATAAAATTTGTTAGTGAATAATAATTTAAATAATTATCATTAAAAAAGAGTGATATAGTTCCTATAATTGCATATATTGCTACACCTAAAATAGCAATACAAATTAGCACATTAGGAGGAAAATATCGGCTTAATTTTCGATTACCGTAAACTAAATCATAAGCAATAAGGTTAGATGCAAATATAACACCTGCTTGAAAACCGCCGCCCGGCGAAGACTCACCGTTAAGCTGAATATATATACTATATAAAATTATATAAGGTATTATAAAACTAGTGATATATTTTATTATCGGATAAGCTTTTAATATAATTGTGGATTTTGTCATCCCGTGGCTTGACCACGGGATCTTGTTTAGCATATTGTGTCCTAAGATACCGCGATCAAGTCGCGGTATGACATCTTTCTTTGAAAATATCAACAACACGGCAATTCCTGCAATTAAAATTACGCTAGTTTCACCTAAAGTATCATATCCACGATAGCTTGCAAGAATAGCTGCAACAAGAGAAGGTATACCTATATCTTTACTGGTATTTTCTATATAATATTTACTTGAATGCATATGAATAGGAGCATTATCATCACCGTAATTCGATAATTCTAGCCCCATATAAGCAAGAGTTACTACAAACAATAAACATATTAAACTTGCAGGAATAATATTAGTTCTCTCAATATTCTTTAAATCAGGAGGTAATTTACGTAACAAATTCAAATATACGCATGTTGATAAGCAAGCTCCAAGTGCTGCTTCGGTCATTGCGACATCAGGAGCATCCATAATGAGATAAGATACACCGATTAATAAGCTAAAGACAGAGGAAGCAATAACTGCATTTAGTAAATCTTTAACAAAAATTATTTTTATGGATATTAAAATTAATAAAAAAGCAATTAAGTTAAGTAGGTAATTGCCGAGATCAAAATTTAAAGCTGTATTCATTAGTTTTATAAGATGTTGGTGTCTAATGTCATTCCTGCAAAAGCGGGGCTTTATTGCGTGGTTTGGTTTCACCACTGTCACCCCGCGGCTTGTCCACGGGGTCTAGTTAAAAAATACTAATATTATTAGTATTTTTAATTGTTTTTCTGGATTCCTGCTTTCGCAGGAATGATATCGAAAGCAGCGATGCTTTACCAAGTGCATTAGTTGCTACCGGATTTAGTAGAAAAATCAATAAAGCTGCTAAAATTAATTTAACAGAGTTAATAATATCTGCTTTAATACACGCAAAGCCTATTAAGCAAATAGGCACTCCAAAACTCTCAATAACACTTGCTGCATGTAATTTAGTATAAAAATCAGGCAATCTAAAAAACCCGATTATCCCTGAAAATATAGCAAATAATCCAATAATTACTAATAAGATTCCTATATAGTATAATATCATTGTTTTTAATCTTATTAATTATTTAGCATTGTATAGATGAAGATCAACTTCAAAAAGAGCAAGGAATCCACAAGACGAGGAATGCATCGTATACTTAATACGTGAGTACCGCAGCTCTTGTAGAACGACGTAGCCAATTTTTGAAGTTCATCGAGTATATCACTCACCCTGAGCCAAACTATACCCTGCCACCCCATCAAACTCAAATAAATTCTCTACTTTGATAAAATCGATATTTGCTTTGCTTAAAGCTTCAAGTAATCTTGTTATATCTAAATGCTTTATTTCCGTGCCGTCCTTATTCATAAAACGACAACACCAATGATCGGAAACAGTTTCAAACCTTGTATCACGAGGCCATAATTTTAGCCCTTTTGAAGATATAGTTTTTAGCTCAAAATTGCCAAGATCAAGCTTATTAATTTTATCCGCTATATCATGAGCAGAAGATATTTTCATATTTACAAATATATCCGTACCGACCAATTTCTTAACTTCTTTAGTATCAATTTTATAATCTATATTGCTTTCTTGTTTCTCAGCAATTAACGGATAATCTGCTTTAGGTAGTTTTGTAGGTAGTTGTCCTAATCTTTTTGTTACTTCTTCGGCAAATTCTTTTGTGCCGACTTTTTTACTAGAACTCTGCTCATTATATATATCGGCTGTATGAATTCCATCCTCTATAGTTTTTTTCCAAGCATTTTCGATTACACTAGCGATATTACCCTGCCCTATATGTATTAGCATCATTATTGCAGCATTTAACAGCCCTGACGGATTAGCAATATCTTTGCCCGCAATATCGGGAGCACTTCCGTGTACTGCTTCAAACATCGCATAATGCTGCCCGATATTTGCAGAACCTGCAAGCCCTACCGAGCCTGAAATTTCAGCAGCTACGTCGGATATGATATCACCGTATAAATTAGAAGTTACGATAACGTCAAATATTTCCGGTTTGGTTGCAAGCCTTGCCGTCCCGATATCGATAATATAATGCTCATTATTAATTTGCGGGTATTCTTTTGCAATCTCATTAAATACTTTATGAAAAACCCCATCGGAAAATTTCATAATATTATCTTTGCTTAAACACGTGACTTTTTTACGGTTATTTTTTACTGCATATTCAAAAGCATATCTAATAATTTTTTCACAACCGGTACGGCTAATTAACTTAACCGATTCATACATATTATGCGTTTGGCGGTATTCTATACCTGCGTATAAATCTTCTTCATTTTCACGTATAATAGTTAGGTTTAGATTTGGATGCAGTGTTTTAGTAAAGGGATAAAACGAAATGGAAGGACGAATATTAGCAAAAAGCTGTAATGTTTTACGAATCGTGACGTTTAAACTTTTATATCCTCCACCTTGCGGAGTAGTAATCGGGGTCTTAAGTATAATACCGGTACGTTGTATCGACTCCCAACTTTCCTCGCTTATGCCTGAAGTATAATGCTTCTTGTAAAGCTTTTCACCTACTTCAATGGTTTCTAAACGAATACGAGCCTCGGCTTTACGTAATATATAAAGCACTGCCTCCATTATTTCAGGACCTATACCGTCCCCGTATGCAATTGTAATCGGTGTAAATTCTGCCATATTAAATACTCTCGTTAAATAATAGCACTGCCTGCGTGGATACCAAATCGTCATTGCGAGCGACTGAAAGGAGCGTGGCAATCTTGTCAAATATCTTGAGATTGCTTCGTCAATTACTTCGTAATTTTCCTTGCAATGACGTTAAAACTAAACCATACAACAACGCCATTAATAGTTTATAGTTACTTCTTTTAACCTTTCATTCAACATAAAAGTCACTTCGGAAGTTATATTCAAATTATTTTTGGCATATAAAACTTGAGCACTTGGAATTACCAAATTAAGGTTATATTTCTCGGCAAGTTCACTAATTATTGTAATAGTTGTTTCATGGACTCTACTCATAGCCTCAGCGTGGGCTTGTTCAAGCTTTGTTTTCTTAATCTGAATTTCTTTTCTAACGTGACTAACTTTTGCATTAAATTCGTTTACTTTATGCTCAAATTCGGTTTCACTTAAATTAGAACGCTCATTTAGCAATTTCTCTTCCAGCGGTTTAAATTCTGCTTCTTTTGCAGCAATATCCTCTTGAATTTTATGATTAAGCTTTTCGATTTTATTACGCAAATCTTTTATAGCTATCGAACCTTCCAATATAGATTGTACATCAGCAACAGCTACTCTAACTTTAAAATTATCTTCTTTAATCGGCACATTTTGTGCCTCCGTGATCGTTGAGAAATTTATTATGAATATGCATAAACATAATATTCGGTATATCATCCTTGATCCTTTTAGATTAAACGGTGTCGGTTACCTTCGTCATTGCGAGCGACTGAAAGGAGCGTGGCAATCTCAGGAATTTTGTCTAAGATTGCTTCGTCAAAACTTACAGTTTTTCCTCACAATGACGAATACCCTTATTAATCTAAGAATAAATAACATCGGGTGATTTGTCTATAATTTAAAACTTAACTGTTACCTAACGTTGGCATATTTCCATCTCCCCATGGTGTATACCCCCCACTATCCAAATAATAATCATCTGAAATAGGTTCAAATGGAATGTTTTTCATTGTTTCCAAACTTAAGTAGGTGTTCTCTTCATCACTAAGAAGAGGTTCAGTATCAGGATAATTTAACTCAACATAAATTTCGTGCTTTTCATTAAAGTCATATAAAAAATTCAAAGCTTGATGAATATGCTCTGTTCCCTTCGTCTTAACCTAAACAGCTCTAATCCCATATTTTTCTACGGCTTTGATATGCTTAAGAGTATCATCCATGAAAAATACATTTTTTTCATTAGTTATTTCGGTATTCCTCATTATTTTTTCAATATAAGGTACTTTATTGCAAAGTTTTATCTCTTCATCCTTCTTAGCAGGTAAACCTGATTTTATATATATGTTTTCTACTATTTCTTTGCCTAATAATTGCTCTAATGCATATTTTACGGCATCAGGATAATCATTAAACGATGCTATAGCTATTTTATGACCGGATGATATGATATTTTTAAAAAGACATACTAATTGTTCTTCATTTTTCCAACCTAAATTTTCATTATCTAGGAATCCTTCCATCAGCTCTATAGAGAATTTTTGCTCAAGCCTAGCTATTTCTTTAGCACGTTCGTCATATGAACTAAAAAAGTGATTTTGTATATTACGTGCTATTAAGCCTCCTAATCGCTCTCCGATATAATTATGTGAATGTCCATTAACTAAAGTGCCGTCAAAATCAAATATTAAATAGTGCTGTATTTTCGTTCATTAATTTCTCTTATTTTAAAGTTTAAAGATTCTTAGTAATTTTTATTCTATAGTTAAATCAGTTAGTTTTTCAAGAACTTTATTCCAATTTTCGGTATTTTAGTGTATAATACGAAGAACTATTGTAAACTTGTGAGAATTTTTAAAGATGATATCTATTCGTAATATAGCAATTATTGCCCACGTTGATCATGGGAAAACTACGCTTGTCGATAATATGCTTAAACAAAGCGGAACATTTAGAGCTAACCAAGCAGTAGCCGAGCGTGCTATGGATTCTAACGATCTTGAGCGTGAACGCGGTATTACCATACTAGCCAAATGCACCGCTCTTATGTGGAACGATATCCGTATTAATATAGTTGATACACCTGGACACGCTGATTTTGGCGGTGAAGTAGAGCGAATATTAAGCATGGTTGACGGTGTGGTACTACTTGTCGATGCATCGGAAGGGCCAATGCCGCAAACAAAATTCGTGCTTTCTAAAGCCTTAAACCTCGGCTTAAAACCTATTGTCGTTATTAATAAAATAGATAGGGATGACCAAAGAATTAAAGAAGTTATCGACGAAGTATTCGAGCTATTTGTAGCGTTAGAGGCCAATAACGATCAGCTTGATTTCCCTATAGTCTATGCATCAGGTAGAGCAGGAAAAGCATCTTTAACATTTGATGATAAAATTAATCCTTTAGACAATTTAGCAGATGATTTAGCACCGCTTTTTGACCTTATAGTACAGCATGTACCAAAGCCTGTAGCCGATGATAAAGCACCGTTTTCTATGCTTGTTACTACTAGAGAATATAATTCTTTCTTCGGTAGGGTTTTAACGGGACGTGTACAAAGCGGCACTGTTAAAATCAATCAAAACGTAAAAGTATTAAATCGAGAGAATAAAGTACTTGAAACTGGACGTATCACTAAAATATTAGCATTTAGAGGTTTAGAGAGAATTGCTATAGATGAGGCTACAGCCGGTGATATTATTGCCGTAGCAGGCGTTGAAAATGCCAACGTTGCCGATACTATCTGCTCTCCCGAAGTAACTGAAGCCGTACTGTCTCTACCGATCGATCCGCCGACTTTATCCATGACTTTTAGCGTTAATGACTCACCGCTTGCAGGAAGCGAGGGGACAAAAGTTACGTCGAGCTTGATTGGAGCTAGATTAATGCGTGAACTTGAAAGTAACGTCGCACTAAAAGTTACCGAAGCTGCCGAGAAAAATGCTTTTCAAGTTGCAGGACGCGGAGAGTTACAGCTTGGTATTCTAATTGAAACTATGCGTCGTGAAGGGTTTGAGTTATCTATTAGCAGACCTGAAGTATTATTCCAAACCGATGAGAAAGGTAATAAGCAAGAACCGATGGAAGAAATCCAAGTTGACGTTGATGACGATTATGTTGGAGTAGTCGTAAAATCTTTAGCACTTAGAAAAGCCGAAATGACTGATATGAGACCGTCAGGCGGAGGTAAAAGCCGTGTTACGTTCATCGGACCGTCTAGAGGGTTAATCGGCTATCACAGCCAGTTTCTAACCGAAACACGTGGTACAGGAATTATGAACCATATTTTCCACGGATACGCTGATTATAAAGGAAATATCGAGGGAAGACGCAACGGCGTGCTTATCTCTAACGGTGACGGGGCAGCTGTCGCATATGCTCTATGGAATTTAGAAGAAAGGGGGAAAATGTTTATAAACCCTAGCGATAAAGTATATAGAGGTATGATTATCGGCGAACATAATCGTGATAATGATTTAGAGGTAAACCCACTAAAAGCGAAGCAATTAAGCAATGTTAGAGCAGCAGGTAAAGACGAAGCCATAAGGCTAACTCCGCCGATGCTTTTAACGTTAGAGCAGGCAATCAGCTATATACAGGATGACGAGCGAGTTGAAGTAACGCCGAAATCTATTCGTTTGCGAAAAGCTCTACTTGACCCTAACGACCGCAAAAGAGCTGCGAAGTAGGCATTGCCTCGAAAAAGTTGATATCGTCATTGCGAGGAAAAACTGTAAGTTTTGACGAAGCAATCCAGTAAAAAAATGCTAATTTATAGCATTTTTTACTTTTTTTTTGGATTGCCACACTCCTTACAGTCGCTCACAATGACAAAAAAACTAAGCTATACAATAAAAAGTTATAACCTAAACACTATAATAACAAACCTTTTTAACGGCTTCTATTACGTCATTTTCGCTCGGCAGAGCTAATTTCTCTAAATTAACGGCATAAGGAAGCGGTACATCTTTACCGCTGACAATTTCTATCGGAGCATCTAAATAATCGAATGCTTCTTTCATAACTATAGAGGCTATACTTGCTCCAACACCTGCAAAAAACCAACCTTCTTCGACTACAACTAAACGATTAGTTTTTTTCACTGATTCTATTATTGTATCCGTATCAAGCAGTTTAATAGTGCGAAGATCAATAACCTCGCAATCAATATTATCATTCTGCAAAACATTTGCAGCATCTAGGGCAAGTTTTACTTGAATCGAGAAAGTAACTATAGTGACACTACTACCTCCTCTTAAAATTTTTGCCTGACCAAAAGGTATAGGCGCAATTGTTTCCGGCACGTCAAAACTATGACTATATAAAATCTCGTTTTCCAAAAAAATAACCGGATTATCATCTCTAATAGCCGTGATCATAAGCCCTTTATGATCTTCTGCACTATAAGGAGCTACTACTTCTAACCCTGGAATATGGGAATAACAAGCTGTATAATTTTGGCTATGTTGTGCTGCTACTCTACTTGCTGCTCCGTTTGGTCCTCTAAATACTATCGGACATTTTACCTGCCCACCTGACATATAATGAGTTTTTGCAGCCGAATTAACTATATGATCGAATGCTTGCATAGCAAAGTTAAAGGTCATAAACTCCACGATCGGGCGAAGTCCTGCAAAAGCTGCCCCAACTGCAAGCCCTGCAAAACCATATTCCGTTATTGGCGTGTCAATTACTCTCTTAGGACCAAACTTCTCTAATAATCCTTGAGTTACCTTGTAAGCTCCTTGATATTCTGCGACTTCCTCGCCTATGACGAAAACCTTATCGTCTCTTATCATCTCTTCTTGCATCGCATCACGCAATGCTTCACGTACCGTTATTTGCATTTTTCTTTTTATTTAAATTAAACAATTGTCATACCGTGGCTTGACCATGGTATCCAAAAAAATTAAAGACTGGATCCTGCGATCAAGTCGCGGGATGACACTGGAAAGAGCTAGATACCGTGGTCAAGCCACGGTATGATAAATATTCGTATACAATTCCCCCTCATCAGGCAGCGGTGAATTTTCTGAGAATTCTACTGCTTCTTTCACAATTTCTTTTACCGACTGTTCTATTGCTTTTAAATCTGCTTCGGTTGCATATTTATTGTCGAGTATCGTTTTTCTTATTATTACTAACGGATCACGCTCTTTATATTGCTCAACTTCTTCTTTGCTGCGATATTTTGCCGGATCGGACATCGAATGCCCACGATAACGATAAGTTTTTACCTCTAATATCAGCGGGAAGCTATTTTCTCTAACATACTCGGCTGCTTGCTTAGAGCCGTCATACATTTCTTCAAAATCCATACCGTCTAGCTGAAATCCTTTAATCCCAAATGATTCCCCTTTCTTATATAAATCACATATAAAGGTAGAACGTGCTACAGACATTCCCATCGAATATTCGTTATTTTCAATAATATAAACTACAGGTAAACCCCATAAAGCAGCCATATTAAAGGCTTCATATACCTGACCTTGATTAACCGCACCATCACCTAAAAAAGTAAAGCAAATATTATTCGTACCTTGATATTTCTCAGCAAAAGCAAGCCCTGTACCTATAGGTACTTGAGCTCCAACTATACCGTGTCCGCCGTAAAATTTATTCGGTACGTCAAATAAATGCATCGAACCGCCCTTACCTTTTGAGCAGCCTGTAGCTCGCCCCATAAGCTCGGCAAGAACATATTTAGGATCAGTTCCCGCTAAAATAATATGAGCATGGTCGCGATAGCTAGTAATAGTGCTATCGCCTTTTTGTTTAACCATATCTACTGCAGAAATTACTGCTTCCTGACCTATATATAAATGACAAAAACCACCTATTTCTCCCATACCGTATAGCTGTCCGCATTTTTCTTCAAAACGACGCAGTAGGAGCATATCTTTAAAGCTTTTTATATATTCTTCCTTAATCGGCTTGTATTTTCCTAACTTAATATCCACTAATTACTCCCTAAGATTCTTAGTCTTATATCATTCACGTAGCTTTTTATGTCATTCCTGCTTTCGCAGGAATGACATAGAACTAAAAACCATCAAAATTAAAACTTACAAAATACGGTATATGATCCGAAGGTGGCGGCCAATCACGTGCTTCTGGTAGTAAATGCATAGAAAATCATGCATCTTTTAAATTATCGCTAACCCAAATATGATCAAGCCTTCTACCTCTGTTAGATTTTTTCCAATCTATATTTCTATAACTCCACCAAGTATAAAATTTTTCGTCAAGCGATACGAAATGTCTGCTACTATCAATAAAACCTAACGAATTTTATAACTCTACCAATAATGAGCGTTCAATATCGGTATGGCTGATAACATTTCGCAGCTGCTTACTAGACCATACATCATGTTCATGCGGAGTAATGTTCAAGTCCCCGACAATGATAATTTTATCGTTTTTAGTACGGTTTAGTAGTTAACCATTCCTATATTAACCTTACATATTCGCACTTATGCTTAAATTTTGCATTTACCTCGATATCAGGTATATCACCACCGGCAGGAACATAAAAATTATGTATTTCTATATCATTAACTATAGCGGCTATATGCCTTTTATCACTGTTATATAATTCCAAAGAGCAAACATTATGCAAAGGAAATTTAGAAATAATAGCAACACCGTTATATGATTTCTGCCCTGAATATATTACATGTTCATAGCCTATATTTTTAATAACTTCAAGAGGAAATAATGAATCAGCTACCTTTGTTTCTTGAAGTAAAATAATATCCGGCTGATGTTCATGTACTAATTTTCTTAATAAATCGATCCGTAGACGCAATGAATTAATATTCTAGGTAACTATCTTCATTAGACTTGTTGTATAACCTCCTTCTAAAGGTAATTTGTACGTTAATCCGGTACTCGCATCCTCACATGCTAAGTGTACGCTGCGGTGCTGCGTTCTGTATTTCCTTCAAGTTCCTCTTTATACGATAGGTTATACAAGAAGTCTATTTAATTTTTTATAGCTGCTCCTATTATTGCATCTCTGAAATAAATTATTCCAAGTTGATTTAAAGGATTTTTCATGTCAATTTTATCTTTTTCTTCTTCAGGAATTTTAATCATAGTATTACTTAATATAGCAAAATACAGATTATCAGGCAAAACATATCCTGCTTCACTTTGTATTCCAAGGGCTTTTCCCGTATAATGAATCATTAAATGCTTAGAATCAAGATCAGTAAGGAAAATACCGTAACCCATATAAGACTTACGCCCTTCTATATCTTTTGCTAAAAAATATTTAGTAGTCATAAGTTTATATGACTTCTTAGAAAGAATTTTCCCCTCATTCAATGCCCTATACCATTTAATAAGATCAACCGATGTTGATATTATACCACCGTCAGCACAAGGAACTGCTAAAAAATCAGCAGTTACAGGAGTAAATATAGGTTTATTACTATTATTAGGCGTTAAAAAATATCTTACCGGATAATTAGAACTAATAACGTTTTTTTGGATTCTAGCGGCTTCACTATATGAAGCAAAACTAGTAGATTTCATATTAAGAGGTTTAAAAAATTCATCATAAAAAAAGTTAGCTAAATCTTTTTTAGATACCTTTTCGATAATCATACCGAGTATAACAAAATTAGTATTACTATATTTAAATTTTTTTCCTATAGATATTTCTAAAGGCTTAGAAGAAACAAATTGTAATATTTTCTTGTGAATCTCTTTCTTAGGCATATTTAAATCAAGTTTAACAAAACTAAAATATTCGGCAATACCGCTACTATGCGTTAATAAATTATGGATAGATATTTTATATGCCCAATCCGGCACTTTTCCCCCCCACATTTCCGGATCAAGATATTTATAGATTTTATCGTTAATATTTAATAATTCCTGTTCTTGTAATTTTAAGATTCCTGCCGCTGTAAAAGGCTTTGTAGCAGAAGTAATAGGCATCATTTCATTTGCTTTTAATTGCTCACCGTTTAAAGCAAAGATTCCTTTAGCACCGGTTAATAAAGGTTTATAATCATCGGCAAATATAAAAACGGCATTTAAAAATCTATTACTTATATATTCTTTTTCTGCTTCATTGATTCTTTGCTGTATATCTGCAAAACAATCAATACAATTAATAATTAAAAAAAGCAGCAATAAAAAATATCTACGAATCATAACTTCAACACTCCACAAACTTATCAGTAGACATCTTACATAACTTGCTTCTAAAGGTAATTTGTACAGTCGATCCGATACTCGAATCCTCACGTACTTTTTTGTACGCTGCGGTTCTGCGTGCCGTGTTTCTTTCAAATTCCTCTTTATTAGCTGTGTTATGTAAGATGTCTAGTAAAATAAAACGGTAATTTTGCTTCTAACTTAATCTCTTTACCAAAAATCTTTTCAGATAAACATATATTATTAGCATGCAGGAACATATATTTACTATACGGCATTATTTCTTTATTACCATATTTATCATCTCCAAGTATCGGGCAACCTAATAATTTAGCATGCAACCTTAATTGATGCATTCTACCTGTAACCGGCATAAATTCAATTAAAAATAAGTTATTCTCAAGTGATTTAAGTAATTTATAATAAGTAATGGCAAGTTTACCATTTTCACTATCAATATCAGTAATTTTAGGTGTACTTCCTTTACTCTTTTCTATATTACTTCTAACTTCGCCTACATTTTTAATTGGCTTCCCATAGGTTACAGCAAAATATGTTTTTACAACCAATTTTTCTTTAAAAGCATCATGAAGTTTTACACTACTTAAATAATTTTTAGCTATTAAGAGCAAACCGCTTGTTTCTTTATCTAACCTATGTACTAGCTTAAAATCAGCACCTTTATAATTCAAATATTTTAATGCAGAGTCAATAGATAAATTTATTTTACTACCACCTTGAGTAGCAAGCCTTGCAGGTTTATTTATAGCTATTAAATTATCATCTTCATATATCAAATAATCGGTAGTAATTTTCTTCACTAGCTTAATTTCGGCATCGGTAAAAACTAATTTTTCAGGTTGCTTAACGGGTAAATTAAACTTATCGTTAATAAAAATTTTATCGCCGTCTATTACTCTTAAACTCGCCTCTGCTTTCTGAGAATTAATGGTAATTTGTTTTTGACGTAATGCTTTCTCTATTACTCCTTGAGTCAATAACGGATATAGACGTTTTAAATATTTATCTAATCTAGAAGAAATAGGAGTATTAACATCGATGATCATTTAGAGCTTTTTATTGTGTTATTGCATGTATCAGTTTATGTCATTCCCGCATAGGCGGGAAGGCATTGTTGCATAGATCGATTTCCCGTTGTCATCCCGTGGCTTGACCACGGGATGACAACGGGAAATCGATCTATGCAATAACGCCGACTTGACCACGGTGACATTTCAACTACTTTTTATTAAAAAATAGCACCAAATTATTATAGATAAAAGGATTATAGCAAAAAGCTGATGTATAGAGGCAATTATTATAGGTACAGAGTATAAAAGAGTAATTATTCCGGTAGATATCTGCATCAATAATGCAATCATTAGAAAATAAGCTATCTTATTTAATTTCGGATGTTCTATTGTTAACAAGCAAATTACCAAAACCACAACAATCAAAAATACGCTATAGCCACCTAAACGATGTATGAATTGTATAAAAACCGGATCATACCAATTTTTAAGATCAAAGAAATTATCTTTTATCTCCATCGGAATAAAACTATCACCCATTAGCGGAAAACTATTATATATCAGCCCTGCATCAAGCCCTGCAACTAAAGCACCTAAAAAAATTTGCACATATATTACAGTAATAGCAATACCAGAAAATATTAATGGTAATTTTAAATCTGTGTGTGACGGGATTAACAAAATATCACAACGATTTTTTATTAATTGATAAAAAAGTATGTGATAAATAATTACGGCGATAATTAAATGAAAAGCAAGTCGAAAATGACTAACAGACGGGCTATTCAACAAGCCGCTTTTAACCATATACCACCCCATAAAGCCTTGCAGGCAAAATAATAGCAAAGCAGTTATATAAGGTATAATATCACGATTTTTTATTATGCCTTTAAAATAAAAATATATTAAAGGTAGGATATATATTAAAGCTGTAATTCTACCGAGTAACCGATGTATAAACTCTAACAGATAAATAAATTTAAACTGTGATAAAGTCATTCCGTAATTAACGGAGTTATATTCAGGAAAAGCTTTATATTTAGCAAATTCCGCTTGCCAAGCATCAAAGCTAAAAGGCGGCAAAATACCGGTTACCGGACGCCACTCAACTATAGATAAACCAGAACCGGTAAGCCTTGTTATCCCTCCTATAACAATCATCGCTATGACCATTATACAACTTATACACAACCATTTTGTAATTAAATTTTTCTGCACTTTTATTTTAAGTTTATGTTTTTTTGCTTCGTCATTGCGAGCGAACGAAAGCGTTGTTGCATGGCTCGAAAAATCTGCTCGATGTCATTCCGCATAGGCGGGAATCCAGAAAATAACTTCAATATTGATACAGAAGTTACATATTTGATAAAATAAACATATAAAAAACTCATTTTTTATATGTTTTACTGGATTCCCGCATACGCGGGAATGGCATACACAAGCCATGCAACAACACCGCGAATGAAGAGAGCGTGGCAACACCCCAGGATTTTGGCATGAGATTGCTTCGTCAAAACTTACAGTTTTTCCGTAGCTCAGACAATTGAGGAGTCATACAATACCCTAACAATTACCCTCAAATCAAGACTCTGCATTCTTTTCCATATCTTCGGCAGTATTAGCAGGACGTTTCTTATTTGATTTTTTATTATGATATCTATGTTTTGTCTTTTTTGGAGCAGCTTGTGCTTCTTCTAAGCCGGCATTACTTTCTACAACTTTCACCTCTTCCACAACGCTTACGGTTTGCTCTACCGGTTCTTTTGCCTCTAAACTCTTATCTTTTACTTCATTAGCAATATTATTACTATTATTAGCTGTTTTCCATTTATGTTTATTTTTGCGTAACTGTTCTTTTTTCAGCTCTTCTTCAGTATAATCGGCACTATGATTCTGAATTACCGGCTTAACAGGATTAACATTATTGTTATTTTTCTTCAACAGCTTCACTTTTTCAATTGAATAACTATCTGATGTAGCATTAGGATCGGAATAAAAATTAAGCTTTATATTATATTTTTCTTCAATAAATTTTATCTCAGCACGTTTATTATTAAGTAGATAAATAACTGAAACGATATTGGTAAAAACATTTATTACATCAATTCTTTCTTCAAAAATTTCATTCTCTATAGTACGTAAAATTAACATAGCATTAGCGTCACTCGCTCTAATGACTCCTTTACCGTTACAATGAGAACAAATTGCCGAATTAGTTTCTAAGAAAGAAGAACGTAATCTCTGCCTTGAGAATTCAAGTAGTCCAAACTGACTAATATTACCGGTTTGTATACGAGCACGATCACGACTTAAAAACTCTTTAAAGGATCGTTCAATAATTTTACGATTCTTAGCTTCACTCATGTCTATAAAATCAACAACTATCAAACCTGATAGATCTCTAAGCTTTACTTGCTTTGCTACTTCTTTGGCTGCTTCTAAATTAGTTTTTAGTGCCGTTTCTTCAATATTTTTTTCAGAAGTTGATTTACCGGAATTTACATCAATTGAAATAAGAGCTTCCGTAGGATTAATAACGATATATCCCCCTGAAGGTAGTGTCACGACAGGCTGATATAATTTAACTAATTGCTCTTCTACTTGAAACTTAGTAAATATAGGAGTTTTATTTTTATGTTCTTTAAGTTTTGAAAGCTCTGAAGGTAATAAATCCTGCATAAATTTTGAAGCATCTTCATAGGCTTCCTGTCCTTGAATCACTACTTCTTTAACATTGTGATCACACATATCACGTATGGTTTTACGTATTATACTATCTTCTTCATGAATGAAACACGGAGCCGGAAATTTAATAGTACTTTTACGAATTTTATTCCATAACCTTGCTAAATAATTATAGTCTTTCTTCAAATCTAAGGTGCTACTTCCTCTACCTGCGGTTCTAACAATGACGCTATAAGCATTTTTGTCACCGCTTACTATTTTATTTAAAATATCTTTCAGTCTTTTTCTTTCTTCCCCGTTTGATATTTTACGCGATATGCCGTTTTGCGAACCTTTATTAGGCATTAAAACACAATATTTACCAGCCAAGGATATATAAGTAGTAAAAGCGGCACACTTATTTCCTCGTTCTTCCTTAGTAACCTGTACTAATAATATTTGGTTTTTTCTTATTACTTCTTGAACTTTATATTGTTTATATTGCGGAATATTTGACTCAGGGGTGCCGCTTTGAATAATTTCAATATCATCAGCCGCTTCTAAATTAAGTTCTGACTGGAATTTACTCTCTACTAAATCTTCTATGGTTTTTAGGTCAATTTCTTCACTATCAACCAAAGAATCATATATAGCAGCCGATTTCTCTTTATCATCCTCAACCGTAATATTTGAAAGAGCTATTTCAGGAAAAGCATTAACCGGAAAATTTCTCTCCGAGGCAGGTAAATTGTAATAGTTAGGATGAATTTCACTAAATGGTAAAAATCCACTTTTATCCATTCCATACTCTATAAAAACAGCTTGTAGCGACGGCTCTATTCTTGTGACTTTTGCTAAATAAATATTACCTTTATTTTGTTGTCTTACGGTTGTTTGAAATTCAATATCTTCTATATTGTTGCTTTGTTCTAATAAAACTACTCTTGTTTCGCTTGGAAAATTAGCATCAATTATAATCTTTTTATTCATTTATCTTGCTCACTAACTTGAAGAACAAATAATTAATATAATGCTTGTATCTTAAGAAAAATCATTGCTTATCTTGTATTAATTTATTTAAATAGATAATTTATCTATGATTAAAGAGCAAAAATGAAATTCTAGATAAACTTCAAATAATACCTCTTTAAAATACTAAAAAATATATTATTATTTTTCTTACATTAAAATATTTTCATATTATTTAATTCATTAATTTTTTTAAAATTAAACAATAATTATATACAAATTATAAATAAGACTACCATACTTGATTAAAAGCTGATAATCTAATAATTATCCATATATACTTAAAATAATGGAATTACGAATCTCTTTGATTTTTAAGATAATAATGGACTTCTTGCAAAATTAACTTCTAAAGAGGAATTTGAAGGAAACACGGAACGCAGAACCGCAGCGTAGTAGACCTACGTGAGGATTCGAGTACCAGATTGACGCACAAATTACCTTTAGAAGTTAATTTTGCAAGAAGTCCATTATTATCTTAATCATTATAATTATGAGTTATATACCATGTATTTATGTTTAGCAAACACTTAATTTATGACTTTAAAAAACGATTATAAAACTATTTTTTTCTCACTTTTAGGAATATTTATTTTTTCCTGTATCAATGCTATAAATTTTTATAATTTTAAAATCTTTTTACTGATAAATAAAAATCTAGGCGGAGAACAAATAAATCATATAAATCAAACTAAATTTATAGGTTCGATAATCGCAGGCTTTGCCTCAACACAGTTAATTAATAAGTTAAGTAATAAAAAAATTATTTTAATTAGCTTATCTTTATTAATTATTTGTACAATAAACCTAATTTTATTAAATAATTATACTTTAATTAAAATTAATTTTATTTTAATTAATTTTGGAACATTTTCATATTTCACTTCTATAACATTAGACATTATTGAGAGTAGCAAAGAAAAGAAATATTTTTTTTTAGCTTGTATAATGTTGTTATGGGCGGGTGGAAACTTAATGGTAGATTTATTAAATCCATTTATAAAACCGACAAATAATACTATAGTAATTTGTGCATTGTTATACTGTATCAATATACTAACCGAATTTCTGCATTATAATCCTACATCTCATAAATTAAATTTAAATTCAAAATTCTCATCCTTAATAAAAAATGTCGAATTACAATTATTGACAGGCTTCGTAGTTGCTTATGTCACCTTAGATATATTATGGTATTATGAAGCTTTTGCATTAAAGAAAGAATTAGCATTAATTAATTTAAGACTCATACTAAAATATATTTTCCTAGCAATATGTTTTTCTATAATTCCTATATGCTACATATTAAGCAAAGTAAATAAATATTTGGCTAATTTATCACTAACTATAATTCTACTAGTCTGCTTTATTTTACTACCGCTTCATGGAACTAATCAAAACCTTAATATATTATATATAATACTAATCGGTAGTTGTTTAGGATCCATTTATATTTGCAATATTTTAATACTAATTGATAAATTTAGGGATTACGAACTTAGAACAGCTTTATTTTCGTATTTTTCAATGTGCAGCATCGGTATATATGCCGGAGCTTTATCATCTCATGTACCTTACGGCACTATTAATGGCAGTGATTTCTTATTTTCCGTTTTTGCCGTAGTCGGTAGTTTTGTAGCTTATCATTTTTGGTATTTTATTAAGTATAAATTGTATAGATTTTAAGAGGTTTTCGTCATTGCGAGGAGGTACGAAGTACCGACGTGGCAATCTCAGGAATTCTTATATCGCCTCATGAGATTGCCACGCTCCTTTCAGTCGCTTGCAATGACATTCATGTAATATTTTGTAACATAATATAGCTTGTATAATTTGGCATTAAATATTAATACTTAAATATATTTTTACAATGCCTAAAATGCAGCAAAGTACATTATTAAAACCGGTTAGTTGTTACGGGATCGGGGTTCACTCAGGAAAACGCACCCAGTTAACTATAGAACCCGCTAAAGAAAATACCGGAATTATATTCATTAGAACCGATATATCTTCTGAAAATAATTATATTGAAGCTAGCCATTTCAATGTTTCCGATACCTTGTTATCTACCACTATAAGTAATGATCATAAAGTTCAAATTTCAACAATTGAACATTTAATGGCAGCACTTTGGGGATGCAGCATTGATAATGCAATTATTAAAATTGACGGCCCTGAAGTACCAATTATGGACGGCAGTAGTAAACCTTTTGTGTTTATGATTGAATGTGCAGGTAAAGAATTACAAAATGCTCCTAAAAAATATCTAAAAATTTTAAAGGATAAAAAAGTAGTTCATAAAGATTGTGAATTATATTGTACTCCTTCCAATCACATGACTGTAGATTTAACCATTGATTTTAGCAGTAAAGCTATAGGCAGACAAAATCTAAATTTTGGGGATCAAGAATCTTTTACTAAAAATATTGCGGATGCTAGAACTTTTGGATTTATAAGAGATATTGATTATTTGAAAAGCAAAGGACTTGCCCAAGGTGCCTCATTTGAGAATGCTATAGGAATAGATGAGCAAGATAAAATCTTAAACCCAAACGGCTTACGTTATGAAGATGAATTTGTTCGCCATAAACTATTAGATTTATTCGGTGATTTATATACCAGCGGCACTAGCGTTGTAAGTGCAATTAAAGGCTACAAAACCAGCCATGCTCTTAATAATGAATTATTGCATAGAATATTTAGCGATACTACCTCTTACAAATTTGTTACTGCCAGTGAGTTATAATAATCATTTCATATTGTTAAATTTCGCTTTCTTTTTTGCATCCTTTTTGACTTTTCACTTTTCATTTCAGCATTATTAACTTTATCTTTATCCATAGCTTTAGTTAAAGGACTATATCCTTCAGCTTTACTAGGATTTTCATAAAATGGATTCATTACATTTTTAATATCTTTAACATAATTCTCTTTTCTATTATCCATTGTTATTTTATTTTTTCTCAAAAATTCTTCTAAACCGTTTCTTTTTATTTCAAAAT
Organism: Rickettsia helvetica; assembly: GCF_963970025.1. Lineage (NCBI taxonomy): Bacteria > Pseudomonadati > Pseudomonadota > Alphaproteobacteria > Rickettsiales > Rickettsiaceae > Rickettsia > Rickettsia helvetica. The sequence goes on along the minus strand of NZ_OZ018776.1, from coordinate 788,140 downwards.
TAAAACTGCCTCTTATTTCTCGAAATTTTTGTATTTTTTGGTCTTTATTCATACTCCAATAATTCTTATCCGTTATTAATTTTTTTAAAGCTAATGTTTGTAATACTTGATTCTTAGTATAATTCTCTAATTGTTCTAAATGTTCATATATAGGAGTATCTTGTTTTTTATATTCTTCATTTATATTGAATTTAAATATTGCTTTTATTTCTATTTTTTCCTTTTCAGTAAGACCGTCGATAATTAATGATGCGGTCGTAACTACACCGTAACCCGTAGCTTTTAATATATCAAGCACATTACCGCTAGCACCTTTAATAATAGAGGCAGCCAAATTTGCAGCTCCACCTAAATTATTTCCAAATATTCGTCCTGTACTTTTCAATTTATTTACATTTAACTCATACTTATCTTGAGTAGAATCCTTACCTGCCGTTTGCGGCGTATATAATTCATTTTTTAAAATATCTTTTAAGCTCGGTTCTAATGATAATATATACTCTTGCTGACTTTTAGCATTTCTGTTATGTACTAATAAATTATTCTCTTTATGAAGTTTACGCAAACTATGCACTTTCCAAGTCTCGTTTATAGCCTGAATTCCTACGCTAACGCCTGAAACAACAGCTACAGCTATAATTATCGGTGATATAGGAGTAAAAAGTCCGGAAACTGTAATTGCTATAGAAGCTATGGAAACTGCATAACTTAAACTATTGCTAAATAATATTTTACCGATTTTACTTTGTCTAAAACTAGTCCAATAAGATTTTAACTTATTAAATATTTTTCTAACCCTTGATTTTTTTGAATCAGACATTTATTTTTCTCTCCAAAGAACAATATTTTTATAAATTTTTCTTTTATTTATTTAATTAACTTCTCTTACAACTTAAATTATAGTATAAACTCTAATAAAGAAACAAAATAAATGTCTGGAAAAGAATTAAATAAAATTGTTGCAGCCATCTTATTTGCTAGTTTAATTGCTATGATGGTTGGATTTGTTGCAAATATATTATACAAACCAAACTTACAAGTTTTACATCGTGGTTATAGCATTGCAGTTCAGGAATCCACAGAAAATCAAGATACTACGGCAATAGAGCAAGCACCGGTAAATATACCGGAATTGATGAAAGCCGCTAATGCCGATAATGGCCAACAGATAGCTAAGAAATGTTTAATGTGTCATTCCCTTGATAAAGACGGTCCAAATAAAATAGGACCTCATTTGTGGGATGTAGCAGGCAGACCAAAAGCAAGCATAGCAGACTATAAATATTCCCCTGCTCTATCAAAACTTGGCGGCATATGGGATGATGATAGTTTATTTGCTTTCTTACATAAGCCAAGTAGCTATGCCTCAGGAACTAAAATGTCCTTTGCCGGTATCTCAAAACCACAAGACATAGCTGACGTAATATTATTTTTAAAAACTTATGTTCATGATAAATAATTATCTCACCGAAATATGGTTAATAATCGGCATAATTTGTATAGTTGTTGAATTCTTTGCAATTCCAAGCATTGGATTCTTATTCTTTGGGCTCGGAGCATTATCAAACACTCTTGTGGTATATAACTATACTCTAGTTGGCTTAACAAATCAAATAACATTTTTTGGTATATTATCGCTTATTTGGTTTTGCATATTATATTATCCTCTTAAAAAATATGTTTATAATAAAACTGATAAAACAGAAAATTACTCGGATATGATAGGCAAAACGGTAGAGGTTTATAGTGCTACTGTTTCTTCTGATACTATAGGACAAGTAAGATGGTCCGGTACTATTATGAATGCTTATCTTGCCCCAAACGAAATCGATGCAAAAACAGGCGACCGACTTTTTATTATCGAAGTTAAAGGGAATGTACTAATTTGCTCTAAGCATAGACCTAAAACATAGAATCAAACCCTATATAATTTATGCCAAGATTAATAACGCATCATGGATTAACTAAATCTACTTTTGATGCTTCGCAACTCAAAAAAGAGTTGGAAAACAAGCATATTACTTTTTTGCCATTAGATGAACAGCTTGCCTTACTTGATCAATTACGTGAATTTGAGTTAGGTCGTTTTTTGTTGGCAAATAAAAGACTGAATGGTTATTGGACATCTTATATAATAATTCATGGTCTTAAAAAAGAAAAACTCCACCCTTTAGAAAGATGGATTTTGTATCATGCTCCTTCTGTTAAAGCTACCCAAGAACGCTTTAAAATATTTCAAAAAATTTTACAGGATAAGTTAGAAGACGGAATGCAATTTATTTCTGTTCCTTGCGGTACTATGGACGATTTTACATTAGATTACAGCGAAATAAAAGAAATTCATCTGACAGGGATTGATCTAGATGCTATTTCTTTAGAATTAGCACAAGAAAACGCTAAAAATCATCATCTTACGCATGTTAACTTTCAAGATGCTTGGAATCTTGATATTCACGAGGAATATGATATCCTTATGAGTAATGGTCTTAATATTTATGAATTTGATGATGATAAAGTTACTGATCTATATAAACAATTTAGTAAAGTGCTTAAACCTAGCGGCATACTAATTGCAAGCTTTTTAACGCCTCCTCCAACATTATCAAAGGAATCTACATGGAAAAATATTAATACTGAGGATGCTTTAAAACAAAAGACTATTTTTAGCGATATTATTAACGCTGCATGGCAAGTTTTTCGTACAGAAGCTGAAACACTAAACAGCTAGAAAAAGCAGGATTCCAAATCCTTGAAATTATATAATGATTCTCAAGGTATTTTTCCACAGTAGCAAGAAAAAAAATAATAATCAAATCAAACATTCTCCTTAAACCAATCAAAAGCTTTTTTAAAGAAGCTGCTATTTTCATCAAGTCTAATATGAGCGAATGCTTTTTGCTGTTTTAGAGCATGAATTTTTAGCATTCCTATAGTTGCTGAATACATAGCCGGATTATAGTCTTCTGTAAAACCGGCAATAATTTCTGGTTTACCGATTCTACTCTGTTTTTCAAAAACTCTATTTGAAAGCTCTTTAAGCCCTCTAAGCTGAGACCCACCGCCGGTAATTACAACTCTAAAAACTTCAACCTGCCCTTTTGTTGCTTTATCATATTTGGCTTTTACCATTGATAATATTTCTTCGGCTCTTGCTCTTATTACCTCAGCCAATTTATAAATTGTTACGGAAGTATTTAAATTATGATGAGTATCAACCTGAAAATCATCCATATTTATAATACTATCTTTCTCAAACAAAGGTATAATTGCATTACCGTATAAAATTTTTAATTTCTCTGCCGTAACAAGATCAATACCAAAGACTTTAGCAATATCCGAGCTAATATGAAAACTACCTATATTTACATGCCCTGTATATATTAATTTACCTGCAAAAAAAATGCCGAAAGAGGTAGTTTTATCACCCATATCTATAATAAGCGAGCCTAGATTTTTTTCATCATTCGTAAGACAGCTAATAGCAGAAGCATAAATTGCTAGAGTAATATTTGTGACTTCAACATGACATTTAGCGAAGCATTGTACAATATTTGATAACATATTTGAACTAGCTGCAATAATATGTAATTCACAACTAAGTTCTCTACCATACATACCGATAGGATTCTCGACTGTATTATTATCAAGGGTAAATTCAAGAGGAAAATAATGAATAATTTCTTGGTTTTTAACTTTAAATTCAAGTAATGCTTTTTGTAGTAACTTTTTAATATCCTGCTGCGTTACAGTTTGCCCGTTAACTTTAATGGTATAATTAATATAATAAGATTTAGTGTCAGCACCTGATAACGATAATATAACTTTTTTTATATTTTTACCGCAATCTTTTTCAAGTGCGTAAATTGCCGAAACAATACTAGTTTCAGCATTTTTTAAATCTGATATAACTCCTGATTTAATACCTTTAGAATGATGCAAATTTTGGCTAGCTACTTTAATTTCACCTTTTTTACTAATATAGGCAGCAATTACGGCAATCTTACTACTACCGAAATCAAGTGTTACAAAATTTGATATTTTCTCTTTCATTTTTTTATGCTTGTTATTCCAAAAACGTCATTGCGAGAAGAATTACAAAGTAATTCGACGAAGCAATCTCAGGATGCGTGACAAGATTGCCACGTCGAAACTATGTTTCTCCTCGCAATGACGATTCTCAGTACTTCTCAATATAATATTTATTTCTATCCCTCAAATCCAAAACCTTATAATTTTGGTTAAATAGCTTGTTAGCTTTATTTAGTGCATCGATATATTTTAATGCTTCTTCAAACTCTTTTTCAGGTAACTTAATACTTATATTACCTTTAAGATTTAAATCCCACCTTCTATCTCCGAGTCTTACAGCAGCTGAAGTTTTATTCATTAATGCCGGATATTTCTGCAACTCTACTACTAATTTACCTGCATAGATATTTGCCCCTTCCCCTACAACATGTAATAAATGAGGAAAAGGCTGAATATTTTTACTAATTTCGTAACCTTCTTCATCGACTAAGAAAAGCTGATTATTAATTTGCCAAATAGCAATAGGTTCTCTTTCAAATAATTTTATATATACCGTATTTGGTAATCTTCTACTGACATATACTTCCTTGATCCATTTATTTTTCTTTAAATTATTTCTAATTTCGTCTAATTTAAGAGCAAAAATAGGACTACCTTTACTCGCATTTAAAACCTTTAATATTGTAGACTCATCGACATTTTGCTGTCCTTCAATGATAACATTCTCAAGTTTAAACCCAAGTTTTGTTGTTGTTTGGTATATATTTGTTGTTAAGTAGGTTTTTACGCCGGCAAAATATTTTGTAAAAATAAATAGACATACAAAGATAATTAAAGCAATCTTAAGCCCTAGTATTGCTTTTTTGTAAATTAGTCCTAATTTTCGGCGTAATGAGATATTATTAGTTTTTTTTGTTTGTTTTTTTTTATTGGAGCTTGTTTTTTTTCTCATGATTCAAAGCTTGCCGTCTTTATAATTTCTTCAATTAAGTTAGTAAAATTTATCCCTGCATAAGCTGCAATTTCCGGCACTATGGATAAAGGCGTCATACCTGGGTGAGTATTTATCTCCAAAGCATATAATTTGTTCGTCTGATCTTCTAAAATAAACTCTGCTCTAGCAGGACCTTTACAATTCATTGTTTTATAAATTTTTTCTGATTCTATAAGTAATTTTTCATATAAATTAGCAGGTAGCGGAGCAGGACAAAGATGCTCAGCAAATCCTTCGGTATATTTAGTTTCATAATCATAGAAACGATTTTTTAGTAATTTAATCTCTAAAGCTCCAAGAGCTTTGCCGTTTAATACCGCTACTTGCAATTCCCGCCCTTTTATATATTGCTCTATTATTACCTGATCACCATAAGGAAAATCATAATCGGCAAAGTTAAAATCATCTTCTTCAAATATCACCTCAACACCGATACTTGATCCTTGCGTAAAAGGCTTAATTACATATGGATGTTTCATAGGATCGCTTTTTATATCATCACTTTTACTTACGACAATACTTTCTGCCATATTAATATTATTCGTTAAAAACCAGCTCCTAGAATGTATTTTATCGAATGCTAAAGCTGAAGATAACACGCCGCTATGAGTATAAGGAATCCGTATTATATTAAGTAATCCTGGTAAACAACCGTCTTCACCATATGTACCATGCAGGCAATTAAAAACAATATCAGGTTTTATTTCTTGTAATTTAACTGCAATATCTGCTCCCATATCAATAAAGGTAACTCTATACCCTAATTCAATTAAAGCTTTACTAACTCCTTCGCTTGACACTAAAGATACTTCTCGCTCAGCAGACATACCACCCGCTACTAACGCTATATGTTTTTTACCGGTACTACTTAATATTTTGACTACAGAGTGTTCCACCCAATGTGTTTGATATTTCATATTATTTGCTTTGATTCTATATTGTCATCCCGCGACTTGATCGCGGGATCTTGTATCATAGTCTGTCTCCTGAGTGCCCGCGATCAGGTCGCGGGATGACAAGTGTTCATCGATATACCCCTATTCTCTTAATCTCCCATTCTAATTCAACCCCGCTATCTTCAAATACTTTTTGCCGGATGAAATCACCTAAATTTTCTAAATCCTTAGCGGTAGCATCGCCGTTATTTACCATAAAATTACAATGAAGTTCTGACATCGAAGCACCGCCTATTCTATAGCCTCTAAGCCCTGCTTTGTCAATAAGTTCCCAAGATTTAAGCCCTTCAGGATTTGCAAAAGTACTACCTCCTGTACGTTCTTTAATAGGCTGCGTAGATGATCTTGCGTTATTTATTTCATTCATCCGTAATAATATATTTTCACTATCGCCTCTATTTACTTTAAAAACGACTTTGAGAATAATTAAATCCTTTGGTAAATTATTACTGCGATATTTAAAACCAATTTCTTCATTGGCAAATGTTAAAAAGTTTCCTGCAAAGTCAATCGCTTCAATCTTCACTATAATATCTTTAAATTCAGAGCCGTAAGCACCGGCATTCATAGCAACTCCGCCGCCGATAGTCCCTGGAATACCTACTAAAAACTCAAAACCGGAAATAGCATTTACTTGACAGAATTTTGCTAAATTATAATTAAGGCAGCTGCTACCTACTATCAAATGATTATCTATAAACTCAATATTGCTAAAATTCTGACCAAGTTTTATAACAACCCCTTCTATGCCGCCGTCTCTTATAATAATATTTGAGCCTGCTCCAAAAGTAGTTATAGATAATTTTTGCTTATTTTGTATTAAGAAACTTTTTAAATCTTCGCTATCTAAAGGTTTAAAGAAAATTTCGGCATTACCGCCTACTTTAAACCATGTCAGATGTTTTAAATTATAATCTTTTTTATACTCGCCTTTTACTATCGGTAAAATTAACATATTTTTACTGTCATCCCGCGACTTAATCACGGGATCTTGTATCGCAGTCTGTATTCTGAGATCCCGTGATTAAGTTGCGGGATGACAATCTCCCATCTAATTCATTAGCAAAACTTGAAATATTACCTGCTCCCATCATAATTATCATATCACCGGAAGCTGCATTATCTATAATAACCCCAACCGCATCATCTAGCTGCACTAGAAAATTTGCTTTATCGTGATGCTTATTCTTAGTAATCTTATCAACTAAACTTTGTCCTGTAATTCCTTCTATAGGGTTTTCACCTGCAGCATATATATCGGTAATATAGAGTATATCGGCATCAGCGAAGCAAAGCATAAAATCATCAAATAAATGCTGCATTCTTGAATATCTGTGAGGCTGAAAAATAGCAATAACTTTACCGTTTTGTTTATTTGCTATATTTTTAGCCGTCGCAAGTGTTGCTTTGATTTCCTCAGGATGATGAGCGTAATCATCAATAATTGAAGCCCTATTATATTCCGCTACTTTAGTAAATCTTCTCTTCACTCCTTTAAAATTATTAAAACCGTTTTTAATAGCTTTAATACCGAAATCTAATTCTATCCCAACGGCAATTGCAGCAAGACTATTTAAAATATTATGTCTTCCAGGCATTGGAATAGTAATTTTTTCAATAATCGTTGTACCTAGTACATTTGGTAGACTAATTTTTACGTCAAAAGTAGAGGAGGCAATATCAGTGTTAATATTAAACGCTATAATATGAGCATCTTCCGAATCGATTCCATAAGTAACAATCTTCCTTTCAGTAATATCATCTACTAACTTACGAACTATTTTATGATCGATACAACAAACGGCAAAACCGTAAAACGGCAAATTAGTAATAAAGCTTTTAAAAGCACCAATTAATGTTTCAAAATCTTTATAATAATCTAAATGTTCGGGATCAATGTTAGTTATTATCGCAATAGTTGATGGAATATGAATAAACGTTGCATCCGATTCATCGGCTTCCGCAATTAAATAATTACTTGAACCAAGATATGCATTAGTCGATTTATTATTTATGATCCCGCCGTTAATAACCGTAGGACATAAACCGGTTGCCTCAAATAAACAAGCAACTAAAGAAGTAGTAGTGGTTTTACCATGCGATCCCGAAACTGCTACTGAACATTTTAATCTCATAAGTTCAGCAAGCATTTCCGCACGTCTAATAATCGGAATTTTACACTCTAATGCCTCTTGTATTTCAGGATTATTTGGATTAATTGCCGATGAAATAACAACATACGAAACATTGGTAATGTTTTGCTCAGCGTGTCCTAAAAATATTTTAATGCCGTATGACTCAAGCCTTTTAGTATTATAATTTTCTACTAAATCGGAACCTTGTACTTTATAACCTAGATTATGTAATATCTCGGCAATACCGCTCATTCCAATGCCGCCGATCCCTATAAAATGTATAGTTTCTAAGGTTTGATTAGTTTTTTTTAATTCAAGTAACAGCATCTAAGTTTAATCATTTAAAGTTGAGTTCTGCATATAGGTTTTTATGTAGATTGTCAAGCCCTTTGTCATCCCGTGGCTTGATCACGGGATCTTGTGTCACAAGCTATATCATGAGATACCGTGACCAAGTCGCGGTATGACAATAATTAAACCTCATCCACCCTATCAAACTTTGCTTCGGAATAGAAGTTCCCTTGTAGCCCACCGACTTTTAGATCAATTAAAAATTTAGCTATTTCCCCGTTTTCTACGAATTCAGCTACTATTTCAATACCTAAATCTTCTGAAATTTTAATTAATCTTTCTACGAAATACCTACTTTGTACATCACTTGTAATACTACGCACATATTTACCGTCAATTTTGATAATATCAATTGGTAAGCTTTGAAGTTGTTTAAAAGAAGTAAAACCCGAACCAAAATCGTCTAATGCAAATTTACATCCGTACTTACGTAGTTTATTAATAAATAAAGTTATTTTATCATAATGCTCATTGAAAGAAGTTTCTGTAATTTCAATAATTAAGCGATCCCGAACATTATGAGCTTTTAATAAGTTTTCTGCTATTTCCCATAAAGCTTCATCGCTTGTTCCTATATTTGAAATATTAACGGCTAACATTAAGTTTGGGTTGCGGGCAAGTTCATTAACAGTCATTTCCAAAACAATTTGATCAATTATAAAAATTAATCCTTTATTTTCAGCAATAGGGATTATAGGACCTATGGAAATATAAACGCCGTTCTCGTCAGGTATACGAAGCAGACATTCATAATAATGAATTTTCATAGTATTGCGATCTATTATAGGCTGATAAGCAAATCGCATAGTCTTGTTTGCTAAGGCTTGTCGTAGTAAGTTAAGCTGAAGATTAGATTTTCTTATATTTTCCAAATCATGTTCTGTACTGCTATATTCACGGTAATAATAATTATTATTTTGTGCAAGTAACATATTTAATGTTTTTTCAATTTCTTTAGCATTATTACTTACTTTTGGAAATTTAATACTAGCAATATAACAATTCATATAAATTGCCGGCTTCTGTTCATTAATATAAAGCTGCGAAAATAAATATAATTTTCTAGCAAAATTTTTAATTAAGTCAGAATCAGTAGTATTTAGGATAAATAATATTCTATCTTGCTTTATTTTCTTAAACTTTGAAAAAATATTAAGTTCTTTGCTTATATCTTCAATGATTTGATCTAAATCTTTAATTATAAAGTGTTTATCTTGCTCTATAAATTCTATTTCATCATAATTAACTAATCTACAAGCAAAACATACGCCTTTTTCCAATTTATCTATCTCATCTTGTAAATCTTTATAATCCGTTATTAATTCTGACATTGCCATTTTTATCATAAAATTATATACTTAAGAATATTAGGACATTTTTACTGTAAATGAAATAAAAATATGAGCCGCATAGAAAGGATACAAGAAAAATTAAGTGTGTTAAAACCACATTTTCAAGAAATAATAGATGAAAGCTATAAACATGCGAGTCATTATGACGGAATCCACAGCCATATAAAAATAAGAATTTCTGCAGAAACATTACAGGGAAAAAGCCTAATTGCCAATCATCGCACTATTAATAACTTACTTGCCGATGAATTTAATAGCGGCTTGCATGCTTTATCGATAGAGGTACTATGAAAACAAATAATATTTTAAAAGTAGCTGTTGGAGCTAGCAGCGTAGCACAAAAAGCCTTAAATAGTATAGCGGATAAAAGCTGTGGCATAATTGAGGATAAAATACTTAAAGGTAATTACGTCACTCGCGAAGAATTTGAAAAATTACAAACTTTAGTAATAAAACTAAAAAAAGAATTAGCAGAGTTAAGGGATAAATAATTAATCAACTAGCTTTAGAATTTTCTATTTTTGCTTTTAGCTCTTCTATTTCTTCCTTAGATAACCCTGTAAACTCTATTATTTGCTGAACAGTTTTGCCTTGTTTTAACATCATTTATATTAATTCAGCTTTACCTTTTTCAAACTTTTCTTCTAAAGCTATTTCTTCAGCATCTTCCATTAATTTTGCTCTTATGGGGGTGTGAGGGTGATGCATTTCTATTACATTGTACGCATCTAATACTTTCTCGCTCTTTATATTTGCAGGCGGGCTAGTTTCGTTTTCTGCACATTTAAATAAATGTAGCCACTCATCTATAGTAGTATCAAACTTATCTTTATCAAACTTTTTAAGCTCTATAAATACATAGGAAAAATCAAATAAATATTGCTTATTTGTTTTAGTTTCAAGCATTTTATGAAGACTGATACAAGGCACTTCGTCATCAAACATTTTAGTCTTTATAAGCGAAATAACTATTACCGGTAATAAATCTTTATGCTTTATTCCTTATGTAAGTTGCTGTACATAAGAATGAGCAGAATAATATTGTACTCTTTTTAAGTAATCGCTTTCATTTCTTTTTTGCATCTTGATTATATACCAGCTACTGGCTTCATCTTTAACCTTTAAATCAACTATGCTTTTTTTCCCTTTATCGAGCATAGGTACTTGCTCTACACAGGATAAATTCTATTTCTTTAATTCTAAGCCCCTCAGGTAGTTCAAGAACTGCATTGATAAATTCCTTTAACCTCTCTAAATCACGAAAGATTTTTTTAAATAAATATCATTCGTAGGATCTAAATATCTTTGCATATTAATTATTACTTATTAGTATTACTTATATTATATAACTTTTTAAGTAAATATACTAGATTCTGTATACTTGTGATGGAATAATTATAATATGGCTATTCTTTAGCAAAAATTACGTCTTTTGATCTGTTCTAATGGATACGATTGCTGACATGCCGGGAACTAGATTAGCATTTGGGGATTCAAAATCTATTAAAACAGGTACACGTTGTACGATTTTAGTAAAATTACCGGTAGCATTATCTGGTGGGATTAAGCTAAATTTAGAGCCGGTAGCAGGAGCGATATTACGAATCTTCCCGTAAATTACCTTTTTAGGCAAAGCATCAAATTCAATTTTGACTTTCATGCCGGACTTAAATTTCTTAATTTGTGTTTCCTTAAAATTGGCTTGAATATACATTGAATTATCCTGCACTATAGAAAACAATGCTCTACCGGGTAATATATAATTTCCGACTTCTAAACTACTATTACCGAATATACCGGGTACCATAGCAATAAGTTTAGTATTTTGTAAGCTCCTTAAGGTTACTTTTTTATTTTCCGTTAGCTCTTTAAGTTTTTCCTGTTCTGCTGCTTTTTCAAGCTCAAGAAGCTGTAAATTTTGCTTAGATATATCTACATCTAACTGTGCTTGTTTATAATCCGTTTTGGCTTTTTGATATGCATTTTTAGAATCATCTAACGTTTTAGAGCTAGCAAATTTTGCCTTATTTAATTCCTGCACTCTAGTAAAATCCGTTGAAGCAATATCAAAGCTTATTTTAGTAAGCTTTGATTTTTCAGCCGCTTGTTCTAGGCTAATCCGCCCTATTGAGATTTTTTGCTCTATAATTTCTATATTTTTTATGCAAGCTTCAATAGATGCTTCAAGTGCTGCAAGCTTTGCCTTATAATCTCTATCGTCAATTTCACCTATCAGATCGCCTTTATTAACTTTAGTATTATCGGTAACAAATAACTTTGTTAAAACACCACTAACTTCAGCACTAACATTTGAAATATCTGCATCTATGTAAGCATTATCCGTGAATTGTGTATTTGCCCAAACATAAATTCTATATCCCAAATAAATAAATATTATTAAGGCTATAATAATTACATATTTAGTAAATATATGATGTTTATATTTGTCGATAGCTTGTTGTAATACACTCGGCATAATTAACTTTACCAATACCCTCTATGTTTAAAAAAATAACAAATTGGTATAGAAAGAATATATATAACTGCAATTAACGGCAGTGAATACCATGGATATATGATAAGATTTATAATAACAATAGCAACTAAAATCATTGCAAGCGATAAATATTCAGGTTTAATACTTAAATTTTTTGTTGAGATTGTAGGAAGCCTACTAGCAAGTAGAAAAGCTATAATAGCTAAATATATATTAATTGTTATGGTGTGAGTACGTGTATTGATATTTAATAACATACCGATTTCAAAATCTATCATTACAGGCATTAAAGCAAGTAAAGCACCGCACGGAGCAGGTACACCAGTAAAAAAATATTCAGTTTTTTTATCTTGTTTCGGTTGATAAATACCAACGTTAAAGCGAGCTAAACGCAATGCCATACACACTATAAATAATAGCATTACTGCTGATGAAAATACCTTATACTCATATTGTTGAAAAGACCATAAATATATTAAATAAGCAGGAGCTATACCGAAATTAGCAAAATCGCATAATGAATCAAGCTCTGCCCCAAATGGGCTAGCTGCATTTAGTATCCTTGCTATTCTACCGTCGATACCGTCAATAATTGCCGCTACTATAATGCAATATACCGCAAGTTCCCATCTGCTATCCAAAGCAAATTTTATAGAACTCATACCGGTTACTAAACCAAGCAACGTAATAAAGTTGGGAATTAATTTTATTAGAGGTACAGGCTTAGTTATTATAGATTTACGAATTTTTAACAATTTTTATACTCAAAATGTATTTATAACGTCATTGCGAGAAAAAACTGTAAGTTTTGACGAAGCAATCTCAGGAGTTTGTTATTATTTCATGAGATTGCCATGCAGCCTACGGCTGCTCACAATGACGGTTTTGAAGTTATGAGACTACTTCCTCTCAAACTTAAATTCTGCTGTCTTTTTACGTCCAAAATCAGCAATGATAGTTTCACCGCCTATAGCAGTCTGCCCTTTACTCACTAATAAAGCTGTTTTCAACGGTAGATAAACATCTACTCTGCTACCGAAACGAATTATACCGTATCGCTCGCCCGTTTTAACTTCATTACCCTCTTCTAAATCACAAACTATACGCCTTGCTATCAGTCCGGCTATTTGAACAAAAACAATTTTCTGTCCTTGATCAGTTTCCATTAATACTGATTGACGCTCATTATAAATACTAGCTTTATCGAGTGAAGCATTAAAAAATTTTCCCGGATTATAATGAAGTGCTAAAATTTTTCCGTTTGCCGGAATTCTATTAACATGGACATTAAAAATATTTAGAAAAATACTAACTCTAATCATTTCCACATCACCAAGCCCTAATTCCAGCGGCGGCAATGCTTCCTTAATTTCTTGAATTATTCCATCTGCAGGACTTATTACCAGATCATCACTTATAGGCACAAAGCGATCAGGATTACGGAAAAAATAAATACACCAAGCAGTAGCAATAAATCCAATACAGCCAAGTTTTTCATTAAATGATGCTAATAAAAAACTTACTAATGCAAAGCTAGCAATAAATATATATCCTTCGCGGTGAATAATTTTAAATAAATCATTATATTGTTTCATTTTAATCTCTATGAATCTCCTTATTATTTTTAAACTATGCCTGCTCTGCTTTATCTTCTTGGTTCTCACTCTCGTCTTCATCTTCTTCTTGAGGGGTAGCTTGGGCTTCTTGAGCAGAACCAAGAGCATATACGCATAAATCCGGAAGTGGAACACCGTGTTTTTTGGCAAGATCATTTAGCTGTGATATTGCTTTCATAACCTCATCAGGAATAGTACCGCCTCTTTCGTCAGATAACCATTTTGCTTGAAATTGTAGCGGATGATGCCCTTCTTGCGGCATACCTATATAAAACTTAAACTTGGCTCTTTGTCCACCAAAATCGCAGTCAAATTCAAACTCTTTATAATGTGCCATAACTTTATGAATTAATAATTATATTAATATTATTATATTCTAACAATAAAAATGCAAATCTAAAATAATTTCTTGTCTAATATTTTTTAAGTTTCTTAGCAATATAACGATTTGAATATATAAATTTATCGCTAGAATCTATAATTATCCCGCCTGCTTCCCTAATAAGAAGCTCAAATGCATAATATAATGTAAAATTTAATAATGATAAACATATTAAATCCGCTTTACCTGAAGCTACAAGCGTAGCTGCATAGCAAGGAGAGCCAAAAGATCTCATATTATTTATATAATCACTCTTCACTTCACCGGAGTATATCTCCTCCAAATCATTATGATTTACATCTTCAATAATTGCTAAACAGTTCTTTAAATCGGCATTATCGGAAACTCTAAGTCTTAACCCTTGATAATTAGAGTTTAAATTATTTTTTTCTATCCAAGCTCCTTTACCTTTTTCAGCATAATAAATTTCATTAAGAGCAGGGAAATATATTACTGTAGAAGTAGGAGTTAAAACTTCTTGATTCCTTTTTAAATAAGTTACGGATATCGCAAAAAAAGGTATGCTTCTGGCGAAATTATTTGGGCTATCTATAGGATTAATTAAAAAAACACTCTCATAATCATTATTTAAATCGAATTTATCTTCCGGAAAAAATAAATATTGTGTATGTTTTTTTAATTCTTCACATAATAAAGTTTTTAATTTTAAATAAGATCGCTTGCAAAATTCTTCATTTCTTACAGAATTTTTTTGTAGCATTTCGAGTTCTAAAAAATCTCTATGCAAAAACTTAACTGCTTTACGCAGGGCATTAATTAATAAATTAGTTATAGGTTGCATTTGATGTAAATTATAGTTAATTTCTCGTTGTTATGTCCACGAGCTTGTAGGCATTGTTGCATGGCTTGGTTGTCATTCCGTTGAGTGCAGGAATCCAGAAACAGATGTCACCCCGTAACTTGATCACGGGGTCTAGTTTTTTTTTAATTTTATATGGATACCGTGGTCAAGCCATAGTATGACAATTATACTTATTTGGCTCTTTCAACATATGTCATATCATCAGTTTTAACAACAATTTTTTCTCCTATTTCTAAATATTGCGGCACCTTAACTTTAATACCGTTTTCTAAAATTGCTGGTTTATAAGAGGCGGTAGCGGTTGCTCCTTTTATTACCGGATCAGTTTCACTAATCTCAAGTATAACAGTTGGAGGAAGCTCAATATTTAAAGGTTTTTCATTATAAAATTCGACTTTAACAATCATATTTTCAGTTAAGAAAGGTAATTTTTCTTCTAAAATTTCCTTGGGAACATTTATTTGATCAAAATGTTTGGTATCCATCAATACCAAATCATCACCTTCAAAATATAAAAATTGATAATCTTTTTGTTCAAGTTCAGCTTTTTCTAAATAATCGGAAGAACTGAATCTTTCGTTACGCTTTGTCCCTGTTTTTAAATTTTTCATCTCAACTTGTACATAAGCTCCGCCTTTCCCTGGTTGAGTATGTTCCGGTGTTTTGCTTACAACCCATAAATCATTATTATAAACTAATATGTTACCTGTTCTAATTGAACTTGCTGAAATTTTCATATATTATACATTTAAGACTTAAAATTAAAGTATAAATATACAAATTATTTCCTTTAAAAACAAGAATTTAATCTTATGACCACAATATTAATAGTAGACGATATAGAAACCAATATTAAGTTACTAACAGCCAAACTTTTAAAAGAGTATTATACGGTTCTTACTGCAAATAGCGGCAAAGAAGCACTAGCAATTCTTAAAAAGGGAAAAATTGATATTATACTACTTGATGTTATGATGCCGGAAATGGATGGATTTGAGGTATGTAAAACGATAAAAACCGATCCGGAAACTACTCATATACCGGTTGTAATGGTAACTGCACTTTCCGATATTGATGATCGAGTTAAAGGTCTTGAGGCAGGAGCTGATGAGTTTTTAACAAAGCCGATTAACGATACTGCTCTATTTGTAAGACTTAAATCGCTATCTAGAATGAAAAGCTTAATTGATGAGTTAAAGCTTCGTAATAACACTAATGCATTATTAGGCGTAACAAATATCGAAATGCATGACACTTGCACAGATAAAAAAATATTACTAATTAATGATGATATAGTACAAGCTAAAAATATAAAACAAATGTTACTTAAGATTACCCAAAACGTAAAGGTAATAAGTAATTCCGATGAATTAGATATTATAAATGAATATACACCCGATTTAGTAATTATCAGTAGTACGCTCGAAAATGAAGATCCTTTGAGGATCAGTGTTATTTTAAGAGGTAAAGCAGAAATAAGCGGCGTGGTAATAATTTTACAAATTGATGAAGACGGTATGCCTTTGGTTGTGAAAGGTATTGAACTCGGTATTAATGATTATTTCGTTTATCCTATAGAGGAAAGTGAATTACTTGCTAGAATTAGAACACAATTAAGGCGTAAGCAATACCAAGATAATTTACGTAATGATCTTGAACAAAGTGTTAATTTAGCAGCTAAAGACAGCTTAACCGGCTTATTTAATCGTCGCTATTTCGATATACACCTTAAACAAATGATTGAGAAAGCTAATAAAGAAAGTATTAAATTATATTTACTTATGTGTGATATCGACAATTTTAAACATGTAAACGATACTTACGGTCATCAAGCAGGCGATAAGGTTTTAACAATTGTATCCCGTATTTTGAAGAATACTCTCAGAGTAACAGACTTAATAGCAAGATTCGGCGGTGAAGAATTTACTATACTCTTAACGGATATAGATATTTCTAAAGCAATTGAAACTGCGGAGAGAGTTAGAGTTAAAATAGAATATATGGATTTTCACATTGAAGATCAAATTGAACCTTTAAAAAAAACTATTTCAATCGGAGTTACGGAATATAAAAAAGAAGAATCAATAGAATCTTTCATTGAACGTGCTGACAAAGCTATGTATGAAGCTAAAACAACGGGTAAAAATCAAGTAGTAAAATTATAATTGATTTTTTTAAGTAAAAAAATAATGAGAAATTCTTCCAAAAAACATCTTGATTTACCATATAGACCAGGGGTCGGCATGATGATATTAAATGCCGATAACCATATATTCGTCGGTAAAAGAATAGATACAAAAATATCTGCATGGCAAATGCCGCAAGGTGGGATAGTTCCCGGCGAAACACCAAGTATTGCAGCAATGCGTGAGATGTTAGAAGAAATAGGAAGCGATAAAGGATATATTATTGCCGAAAGCAAATGCTGGTATAGTTATGATGTACCAAGCTTTTTAATACCTAAATTGTGGAATGGTAATTTTCGTGGACAGAAACAACGCTGGTTTCTCATTAGATTTACCGGAAATAACGAAGATATTAATATAAATACCTCTAATCCGGAATTTGATCAATGGCGTTGGGCATCACTTGACGAGCTATTATCTATTATAATTCCTTTCAAACGGAAACTTTATCAAGCCGTCGTAAAAGAATTTGAATCATTAATTCAGTAGTTTTTCTTACTTTTAATATATAAGAGGCTATCAGTAAATAAATTAGAAATCTTTACAAAACCTAAGATTTTCAATTCCTAAACAAGTAATATTCTCAGAGAGTTTAAATTTTTCGTTACTTGGGATTATTAAATATAAATGTTCTAATTCTAAGTCATTCAAAGCGATATTCATTGATTTTGTTATCTTAGGGTTTTCAGTATATTTTATTTCAAATCCTATTTTTCTTATTCCATTTGTTATAAGTAAATCAAGTTCAGCTCCGCTATGAGTAGCCCAAAAATAAGAAGTTTCATAAGCATTAAAATGACGTACTATCTCTTCAATAACAAAGCCTTCAAAAGAAGCTCCAAGTTTTGGGTTAAATTCTATTTCTTCATCTGATAATCCAAGTAATCTATATAATAAACCACTATCTCTAATGTATATTTTAGGAGATTTTACCTCACGTTTTTTTGAATTGTTGTGCCATGGTCTTAATAAAGTAATCATAAAAGCACTTTCCAAAATATTAAGATACCTTTTAACAGTACGATGATCTATTCCCAAGGATTGACTTAAATGATGAATATTTAAAACTTGAGCTTGCATAAAACTAAGCATACGCCATAATTTATTAACAATTGAAGGGGTTAAATCAAAGCCAAGTTTTAATATATCTCTCTCTAAGAAAGTTTTTATATATTCATCCCGCCATCGTTCACTTAATTTATTAGAAGCAGCTAGAAATGACTTTGGGAATCCACCTCTTTTCCATAATAATTTCCAATCTTTAACTTCTTCAAGAGTGAAAGGAGTAACCTGGTGATAACCTATTCTTCCTGCTAAGGTTTCAGAAGATTGGTTTAATAGATCACGTGAAGCACTGCCTGTAACTAGAAACTTACTTTCTTTATTGTTATCTACAATTACACGTAGCACAGGAAATAAATCGGGTCTTAATTGTACTTCATCAATTACTATCAAGCCTTGTAATTCTTGAAAAGTAAGCATTGGATTTTCAAGTCTAGCTAAATGTAAAGGATTTTCACAATCAAAGAAATGTGTAGGTATTTCTATACTGTTTAAATAAGATTTTACTAATGTTGTTTTACCCGATTGCCTTGGTCCTACTAACCCGCAAACTTGGTGAATAGAATATTCTTCTTCAATTTTAGATAGTAAATATTGCTTAAGATTTCCATGAAAAAATGACGTCATTATGTAATAATTTCAAGTATATTTATATATTTATTTGACAAAAATAAATATTAGCCGATGTTCAAGAGCTAATTAGTTTTCTCTATCTTTACAGCCAATATAAAGTCGTTTTCTGTAAGACCGTCGATTGTATGAGTCCATATTTCCACACTACATGCTCCCCCCAAGATATAGTTAAATCGGGGTGATGTGCTTCCTGCTCTGCAATTTCAGCTATCTTATTTACAAATTCCATAGCTTTTATAAAATTAGAAAATTTATATTTTTTATAAAGATGCCCTAATTCATTCACTTGCCAATCATTTTATAACTCTGCTAGTGACTTATCAATTTCTTTTTTCTCAAGCGGCGGAATACCGCCCTCACATGGTATGCATCTTTTCTTGCTTAATACTATCATAGTTTTTTATTCTATATCAAAGTTAAAATATTGATCTTTATAAGGCTCATCTTCAAGTGTATAATGCCATCACTCAATTTGACATGCTTTAAAATTATGTTTTTGCATCTTAGAACGTAAATAATTACGTTTTGCTAAATATTGCTTATCAATTAATTTACTGTCATGATGTGAAGCTTCATCAAATACGTCAAAAGAAGTATACATGTCTACCGTATTGTCATCTAAATAGGATATAACACGCTCGTCTTTCAACTTTCTCTTAATGACTTTCGGGTTATTATTAACTTTCTGCTGAATTTTTATTATTGATAAATCTACAGTATTACCCCTACTATGACTGGATCTTTCAGCTATATAACCTAATGTAAAACATTTAGACTTATCTATATATGGGTAAAAGCTTTCCTTATTTTTTTGATCAATATTATCTTTGCTCCATCTTAAAAAGTGTTGTACAGCTTTTTATGGTCTATATGCATCATATATAATAAGTGAATAACCATCTTTTTTTATCTCAGCTTGTACTACTTTAAGAGCCTTAGCAGCTTCTATGGTTAAAATTGCTTCCGGTGCTTTATAACCCTCTACCTTTTTACCAACAAAATTTTCATCTGAATAATAACGCATACTTTGAATAATTGTAGGGATCGATATCTTTCAGATATACGAACCCTTTAGGTAAGGATTTAGCATATATTGGAAGAAAGCTCATAAATATAAGAATTAAACTTGTTAAAATCAATTTCATAAAATGCTAGACTTTGTAAAGGTTTCTAATTGATTTGTTATTTTGAGATATTTTTTAGTACAAATCAAATCTTTTTAGAGATCTTCACAGACCCTAATATAAAATAGACTTCTTGCATAACCTCTTTCTAAAGGTAATCCGGTACTCGAATCCTCACATAGATTTGACTATGCTCCGGTTCTGTGTTCCGTATCTCCTTCAAATTCCTCTTTATAAGATAGGTTATGCAAGAAGTCTAATATTTATCTTATACAAAATTTTATTAAAAACTATAGTAAACTCAACCCCATTTTGTGACAGGCACGAGGGTAGAGCCTATATATTAATAGGCGAGACGATAAACAACGAAGCACAAAGTTCAAATCAAGTTTACTATAGAACTTTCAAAAAGACGAATGAATGGTAGCGAGGGAGGGATTTGAACCCCCGACACACGGATTATGATTCCGTCGCTCTAACCAGCTGAGCTACCCCGCCAGGGGAAAGTGTTTATATAATTTGTTAAGATCGTAAAGAAGTATCATTCTAAATAAAAAAATTGATCCATGCAACAATTGACTAGCAACTTCTCAAATTTTATCTTAACGTTTAGAGAATTGTGTTTTCTTACGTGCTTTACGTTGTCCGTATTTCTTACGCTCTACTACCCTAGAATCACGTGTTAAAAGACCGCCTTTACGCAAAATAGCATGAACATCCGGAGCAGATTTATCTAAAGCTTTAGAAATTCCATGTAAAATAGCACCTTTCTGTCCTGAAATTCCTCCACCTCTAACAGTACAAATTATATCATACTGATCAATAGTTTTTGTTAAGACAAAAGGCTGTAAGATAGTTTTCACATAAGTTTCAGAAGGAAAATACTGGTCTATTGTTTTTTTATTAACAACTATTTTTCCTTTTCCTACTTTAAGCCATACTCGTGCTATAGCATTTTTTCTTTTACCTGTAGCATAAAACTTGCCTGAATTATCTATTTTTTCTTTAGGAGTTTTTAATACCGGTTTTAAAGGTTCTTTAGTTAACTGCTTTTCTACTTTTTCTGTTTTAATTTTTAACTCGGTCATATTCTATTACTTTTTATTTTTTGGATTTTGGCTTGCAAAATCATAAACAGTAGGTTGTTGTGCCACATGAGGATGATCACCATTTGCATAAACATACAAATTACTCATTTGCTTAGCACCTAAAGCATTTCTTGTAATCATTCTTTTTACGGCCATTTTAATAACTCTCTCAGGGTGTTTACCGCTTAAGATTTTACCTGCCGTAGTATCTTTTATCCCACCTGGAAATCCTGTATGCCTGTAATACATTTTTCCGTCTTTGGGATTCGCTTTTTTACCTGTTAATTTTACATGTTCCGCATTTATTATGATTATATTATCACCACAATCTAAATGAGGTGTAAAGCTAGGCTTATGCTTACCGCGTAGCATACTAGCAACTCTGCTAGCGAGTCGTCCTAGTACAATATTTTTTGCGTCTATGACCCACCATTTCTTTTCAATTTCCGATGGCTTTGCCGAGTAAGTTTTCACAATATTATCTTTTTAATTTTTTAAATAAAGACTTAAGAAACATACTTAATAGCATTAATACCTGCCATTTGTCAAGTTAAATATAATCTATTTACTGGTATTGTCTAAAAAGAGTTAACCTAAAGTTTCTATATCATTCTTGCTTTCGCGGGAACGACACCGGAAGACTAAGCTATGCTATAAAACAACTTTTTCTAGGCAATCCTATTTACTTCCAAATATTATTTTTCTATCGGTAGAAAAATATAAATTATTATTTGCTCTTAGCCCATAATAACGAATATTTTTTATAATTTTGACAATATGAGGCATCATGTTTAATCCATTATTATCAACATCAAAACTATATAAAACACCGTTAACGGAAATAACATTTAAACTTCGCTTATTGTTATTATCAACTCCAACAAAAGGTACTAAAAAAGTAGCAGATTTTAGTTTCTTAGGATCCTTTCCATCATTTAAATCAGTTACAAACTTTACTTTCCCTGTTTCAGGATTAAACGCTGCTATTTGTCTTGCATTATTTATTACAAATAGGCTATTACCGATTAAAGACATTGATTGAATATCCTCGGCATTTACCTGCCAAATCACACTACCGGTTGCTGTACTCAGTTTAATAAGCTTACCAAGACCGGTCGCTATATACAGATTCATATTATCATGAACGGGGGTACATAAAATACTTGATTCATCAAAATTCGGTACAGCTGTATGATCATTAAGATTTGCAAACTCAAAATTCCATCTTACTTCACCATTTTTTATATTTAAGGCAAGTACTTGCCCGGAATTATAAGTTACTATTACATTGTCATGTTGTACTATCGGCGTCATAAAATAACTAGCCGATAAAACTTCCGCTAGGCTTTCATGTTCCCATACGGTTTTTAAAGTTTCTGCATTTAAAGCAATAGTTTGATTACTGATAGTTTGTACTAAGACAGTATTATCATTTAGCACAATAGGCTTAATTCTAATAATATCCGGAAGTTCTTTTCTAATTATTTCATAACCTGATTTTGCATCTAGCACTACTAACAACCTTGAACCGTATGTTACGTATAATTTTCCACTATGGTGTAAAATTCCGCCGCCTATATAATTATCTTTTTTATGTCTACTTAAATTATAAGACCAAATAATCTTATTTTGCTCTATAGAAAATGCAGAAATATTCGATCTAATATCCAATGCATAAATCATATCGCCTATAAAAACCGGCTCGGTAATTGTGTTGCTTCTAGCGAAACTATACTGTTTATTCTTAAGCATATTTGCATTAAATGCATATATATTTGCATTAGAATCTAAATATATCGGCTCATTGGTCTGAATCGCTAATTTAGGAGTCAATTCAACAATATTTTTTACCCTTTTTAGTCCAAGCCCGTTACATGAAATTAAAATAAACGGTAATAACAGAAGTGCTATTTTTTTTGTCATATTTTTCCTTAAGTACGAATTATTATTTATTTAAATTTACAAGCAATGCTTTAGCCTGATCTTTTATTAGATCAGATACATTATTTGAAATTAATAAATTTTTTAGATTTTTTTCTACTTGCGGTTTCATATTATTCTTAATATCCCACATAGCTTTTATAATAGTTGCCGTAGCCCAAAAAGGTTTTTTCTCGTCATCAAAATAGTTTAAATATTTGGTCAATTTTTCTTTATCTTGAATATCTAGATTTTGATCATCAATAACAAGACCACACCATGAAATACGTGCATAAAAAGTAGAAATTTCAGAATATTCTTTATTTTCAATAATTTTATTAAGCAGGTCTTTCGCTTCTGAATATTTTTTTTCCGAAATCTTTATGGCTACTTGTTCTAATGCAGCTATTTCTCTTATTTTAGTATTACTAGTAGTAACTAAATTCTCTAAAGTATTAAAAGCTAATTCTTCATTATCTTTTGTTGTTTCCAAACCAACAGTCTTAACAAGAATATCTCCGTTTTTTTGGTTATTTTTAATTCTTTTATCTTTATTATTATTAATAACAACCATTATAGTAATAGCTATTATAGAAATGATTATTATTATAGGTAAAAGCTTTTTGAAAAAAATTAACCTTTTTTCTTCATTTTGATCACTCAGTACTTCATCCAAAATATCAGTCATATTTTATTATTTTTATTTATTTTTACAGCCAAATTTGATCTTAGCATCTTCTGCCATTTTTTTGGATGCGGCAGTTCTATTAGTTGGCAATTCCTTATCAAGCTTAGCAAGCATATTACATGCTGCCTGAGTTTTTTTTAGTTTGCCTAAGGAAAGTGCTAACTTCAATAACCCATCGGAAGATTTTGCCCCTTTCGGTGACTCTTTATAGCCTTTTAAATAGTTAACTGCTGCTCCGTTATAGTCATTTTGTTTAAAAAAGCATTCCCCATACCAGAAATAAGCATTACTAATCAGCGAACTGTTAGGATATTTTTGGATAAAATTTTTAAATTTATCTTTTGCTTCAGTAAGTTTATTATCTTTATAAGCAGCAAGAGCCAAATCGTAAGCTTGCTTATCGGGAGCTATATCCTTATTAACCGCAATAGGCTTTTTAGGAGCATTATCCGGCATATCTTTAAGCAAAGCTACATCAAAAACATCTTGTTTTTTTGAGTCACCGACTTCTAAAACTTCAGTATTTTCTTCTTGATTTGGAATATTTGAGTTTTGCGTTAACATATCAATTTTATGCTGTAAAACCTCAACTTTACCGATTAATCTTCTGATTTCTTGTTCCTGTTCATCTAGTCTATTTTCAAAATCATTATTTGCTGCATATTTTAAAGGCTTTCCTTTAATAGTTTCGCTTTCTCCGAAAGAAAACATAGAAAATAAAAAAGTCAATAATAAGATAATAAGTTTCATATATTTTTTTATAATATCTCTGAATAAACGAAGAGTAAGTAGACGAAGTTTTATTTGGAAAAGAGCAAAGAGTTTATAAGGTGAGGATCACAGCGTATACTTAATACGTGAGAACCGCAGATCTTATAAAACGACGTAGCCAATTTTTCACATTAAACAAGTATACCGAAAATTTTTTAATATTCCACACAATTTTTTATATTTCAATACTATCGTCATATGTAAAAGTTATTGTTATGGTGGTACCTTCATTTATCTTACTTTGCAAATCAAATTTACCGTTCATAAGCTCAACCAGCTTTTTAGTAAGCGGCAACCCAAGACCGGTACCCTCATATTTTCGACTAAGCTCACTATCAATTTGACTGAACTCCGATAAAGTTTTTGGGATATCTTTTTCCTCAATACCGATGCCGGTATCTATAACTTTTATATATACTAATTTTGCTAACTCATCTTTTTCAAGTGTAATAGTAACACTTCCTCCGGAATTTGTAAATTTCACGGCATTTGATAAAAGATTTAAGAATACTTGTTTTAGCCTTTTTGGATCAGCTTTTATAACAACATGCTCTTTCGGTAATCTACTAATTAAAACCACTTTGGCTTGATCGGCACGAGGCTTAACAAGTATCAGTGAAGAACTAATTAATTTATTTAAATCAAGATCTATACTATCTACTTTTAATTTATCGGCAGAAGCTTTAGAAAGATCTAAAATATCATTAATCATACTAAGCAAATGTTTACCAGCATCATTTATGTCTTTAATATAATTTTTATTTTTTTCTGCATCTCTTTCCGACATAAGAATTTCCGAAAAGCCTATTATAGCATTAAGTGGTGTACGCAATTCATGACTAATATTAGTAAAAAACTTTGTATTTGAAGATCTGGTTTTTTCTACTTTTACTATTTGAGCTTTTAAATTTCTATTTGTTTCAAGCTGCTCCTCAATAACTTGTCTAGCATAGTTAGTGTTACTAATAATTATAGTGCAGAATATTATAAAAATAATGATAAAAGTTATAAAAACCTTTTGCTCAAGAGAGGTTATATTTTGCCACTGGCTGGTAATATTAGTGTTAATCTCAAATACTGCATCTACGGGAAAATCTAAATTATTATCTATAACAGGGATATAGCTAGTAACAAAAGAAGCTTCTTCCACTGTTAAATCACTTTCATTTTCTATTATTACCCTTGGTAATAATACATGACTTGTAATACCTTTAAAAGCGTCTCGAAGCGGAGCTTTTGAAGTAAAAGACTTTAAAAAAAATTTATCGATTTTTGCGGTAACTATCTCAACCAAACTATCATCTTTATAATTGTCTACACTATACATATGTAACATATTACTAGTGATGAATTTATTACCTTTAAGATCGTAGAGAGAAATATTAATATTAAGATTGGTGAACCATTGAGCGGTAATCTTTGCAAAATTAATAAAATCTTGATCTTGTAATAATTTTAAATAATCGAATTTATGTAATTTACTGATTACGTTCTGATGAGTATTCCAAATATTATCAGTGTAAAGTTCTACAATTTTAGTATGTTCCAAAGCCACTTGTTTTACTATCATTTCTTTTATCATAAAATAACGGTAAAACATCATATTTATGACAATATTAAGAAACAATATAATGAATGACAATCTTACTATATACTTATTATGGTTCATTACGACCTTTCTTTTCTTTTAAGAGCAAGTATTTTATGCTTGTATGGCTCTTAAAAAAGTCATTGATGTCATTCCTGCTTTTAGCTAGGCATGACATTACCCTTTCTCTTTACTTTCTTGTTTAACTTTCTCTTTTGTGTCCAGCTTCTTATTAAGAATCAACCCTGTAATTACATCATAAGCACGAGCAAATTGATAATCTTTTTTGTATAATTCCGACAATTCATTCTCTTCTTGTTTATTATTTTTGGCTTTTATTTCTTTTGTGCTATCTTTGTTTTTAGATGAATAATCTTTATTTTTTTCATTATCATTCTTTAAGTAATTTTTTAAAGAACTTTCTGAAAAACGCTTATCTATTTTTTTCACCTTAGGATATTCGACTTTTGCCGGCTCAATTAAAATATCAGGCTCTATTCCTTCTGCTTGAATAGAACGACCGCTTGGGGTGTAATATTTAGATATAGTGAGTTTTACGGCAGCCCTAGAATTGATTTGCGTTAAAGCCTGAACTGATCCTTTACCGAAAGACTTAGTGCCAAGTATTATTGCTCTTTTATGATCTTGCAAAGCTCCGGCAACTATTTCCGAGGCAGAGGCAGAATTACCGTTTATTAAAACTATCATAGGTACTTTGGGAGCTTTTAACGAAAACTCATTTGCTTTAGTTTCGCTATTACTTGATATAGTTCTACCTTTTGTTGTTACAATTACACCGGAATCAATAAAATAATCACTAACGGCAATAGCTTGATCGAGTATACCACCGGCATTATTACGTAAATCTAGAATTATACCTTTAAGATCATCTTTACTTTCAGTTTTTAACTTCTTTACTGCTGCCTTCAGCTCAGAAATTGTTGACTCATTAAAAGTAGTTATACGTATATATGCAATATTATTTTTTTCTAAATGTGCTTTTATCGGCTTGATTTTTACTATTTCGCGAGTAAGCTCTAGCTCTTGCGGTTTTGCCTCTTCTTCCTTAATTATCAATAATTTAACCTTAGTACCCGGTGTACCACGCATTTCTTTTATAGCTTTATTAGGACCAAGCGTAGAGACTAACTCGTCATTCACGCCTACTATATAATCTCCGCCTTTAAGCCCTGCTTTGAAAGCCGGCAAATCATCAATAGGCGATATTATCTTAATTGCTCCGCTATCATACATTATTTCAACACCGATTCCGCCGAATTCACCTTTTGTAAAAGTAAAAATATCTTCTAAATCCTCATCGGTATAATAGCTTGAATGAGGATCAAGTGAGTTTAACATACCGTTAATTGCTTCATCTATCATTTTTTGCCTATCGGGTACCTGTACATAATCCTTTTCGATACGTTCAAATACGTCTTGAAATTGCTTATAAGCCTCCTGATTTGATATTTTATTTTCAGGTTCTTTTTCTTCTTCTGCAAATGCACAAATAGAATTTATAATAAAAAATAGTGTTACAATTAAACGTAATAACATAATACTCCAAATATGTGTGTTTTTTGTCATCCCGCGACTTGATCGCAGGATCTTGTATCACAGGCTGTGTCCTGAGACCCCGTGGTCAAGCCACGGGGTGACATTGAGGACGCTCGCAATGACGATTAAATATCCAGCTCACTAATAATCTTATCCATTTTAACTAAAGCCTGTTCATAAATAAATTGAAATCTTTTTTCCGGCTTTTTACCCATTAAATCATCTACTATTTTATCGACATTTTGAAAATCTTCTAAAGTTACCTTTAAAAGCGATCTTTTTTCCGGATGCATAGTAGTTTCCTTTAATTGTGCAGGCATCATTTCACCCAGTCCCTTAAATCTACCTACTTCAATTTTAGCTTTACTAGCTTTTGATAATTTATCTGTTAACTTAGCTTTTTCCTCTTCATCGCCTGCATAATAAGTTTTATTAGACTGCGTTAAACGATAAAGCGGAGGCTTAGCTAGATATAAATGCCCCTCTTCTACCAATTTCGGCATTCGTAAAAAAAAGAAAGTCATTAATAACGAAGCTATATGAGCACCGTCAACATCTGCATCAGTCATAATAATTATTTTTTCGTAACGCAAATTTTCTTTTTTATAATTCTTTAAACTACCGCAAGCAAGAGCTATTTCTAAATCTTGTATTGCTTGATTATTAACGATTTTCTCAAGCGTAGAACTCGCAACATTTAGAACTTTACCCCATAGCGGTAATACTGCTTGCGTTTCTCTATTACGTGCTTGTTTTGCAGAGCCTCCTGCCGAATCACCTTCTACAATAAATAATTCCGTCCCTTCAGGTGCAGTTCGTGTGCAATCGGCAAGTTTACCGGGTAAACGTAATTTTTGAGTGGCATTTTTACGGGAAATATTTTTTTCGTTTTTCTTACTTATTCTAAACTCGGCAATGCTAATTACATGCTCAAGTAAATTAGTAGCTAAAGCTTTATCGCTACTAAGAAAGTGGTCAAAATGATCTTTTATTATATTCTCAACTGGTTTACTTACACCATTTGATACTAATTTTTCCTTAGTTTGTCCTTGAAAAGACGGCTCAGCTATAAAAATAGAAAGTACGACACTTGCGGTTTCTAAAATATCCTCAATAGTTATATTAGCAGCTTTTTTATTCCCTATCATTTCACCGTATGCTTTAAGCCCACGTAAAATAGCCGACTTAAGTCCTTGCTCATGTGTTCCTCCTTGAGGAGTCGGAACGGTATTACAGTATGATTGAATAAATGCCGAGCTATCGTTATTTTGCCAGCAGATTGCCCATTCAAGTTTTATCCCGTCTGGCGTAGACTCTATATTGCCTGAAAAAATTTCCGGAATAATTAAATTATCTAAAGTTATTTTTGAACTTAAATAATCTTTTAAACCGTTTGGAAAATTTATTAATGCCTTTTTAGGTATATCTGACGGCACTTCTACTTCGCATTCCCATTCTATAGTAACACCGCGATATAAATAAGCTTTTGACCTTGCAAGCTCATAAATCTTTTTAGGATTAAAATGTAATTTTTCACTAAAAATTTCCGGATCAGGAGTGAAATTTATTGATGTACCTCTTAGCCTTTTAGATGCGTCTTCACATATTAAATCAGTTAACTTTTCTCCTTTAGAATAACTTTGGCTATATAATTTACCTTGTTTATAAACCTTTATTTCTAAATGTTTAGATAAAGCATTTACTACCGATAGTCCAACACCATGCAATCCGCCTGCAGTATGATAAACATTATTTGAGAATTTACCTCCTGAATGAAGAGTGGTTAAAATTACTTCTAAAGCTGATTTATCAGGAAATTTAGGATGATTATCAATAGGGATACCGCGACCGTTATCAAATATAGTAATACTATGATCCTGATGCATTTTTATCGTGATGATACTTGCAAAGCCGGCGACTGCTTCATCCATAGCATTATCCAACACCTCAGATACTAAATGATGCATAGCATTTGAATCAGTGCCGCCGATATACATCCCTGGTCTTTTACGAACAGGCTCAAGTCCCTCTAATACTTCAATATCTTTTGCACTATAGTTATTATCGACTAGCTTATTTTTTTTTTCTTTGTTAAAGCTGAATAAATCGCTCATATATTAGAGATTCAATTAATTATTTTCTTTCCTAAATTAAACTATTTAATATAGAAAAGCAATTCTGCTTTGAAAGAAATTATTTGAAAATTCTACGTCATTGCGAGAAGAAACTGTAAGTTTTGACGAAGCAATCTCAGGATTTTATACTATTTCATGAGATTGCCACACTCCTTGCAGTCGCTCGCAATGACGATAAAAATAATCTTATCAGTTATACCCCTTAGCTTTGATTAGCATGCAAGCTATGTTAGCGTTTCCTTGAGCTAATGCAATATCTAATGGATATTGGCACTCATCATTTAGAGTAGAAATTTTAATACCTCGTATGACCAAAAATTTTGCTAAATAGTAATTATCATTATAAATAGCAGCAGTTAGTAATGTTTCACCTAATCTGCTCTTTTCTTGCAATATCGGATAAACGTCAAGTAACGCACGCAACCCCCAAAGATTGTTTCTATCAACTGCTCTAAAAGCATTATCTACTGCACTATAATAAGATAGGTTGGCATAAATATCTTTCTTTTTATTTATATCATTATCATATTTAATAAAACTCTCTACAACTTTTCTTCTTTCGGCATTTACTATCCATTCTTCTTTCTTTTGAAATAGCCCTATATATGCATACATATCCATCTGCTCTAAAGTCGCTTGCTCTGTTAGTTTACCAAGAACTATATCATCATCAGGTAAAAGTAACATTTGCGTTTCATCTTTAACAAATTTTGTTACCAACTCCGATGTTTCATTATTTACGTTATTATCTTGTTTTTGAATCGTGACATTTGGAGAGCTTATCGGCGGTGATTTCTCTTGATTATTCGTAGTTTGATTATTCTTAATTTGCTTCTCTAAAGGCTGAGGTTGATTCGGCTTCACTACAACAACGGGTATAAGCGGAGTATTCCAATCTTGTTTTTTTGGGACATTTGAAACAGCAATAAATGTCTCCTGCAAGTTATTTATTTCCGCCGAAGAATCGGTTGTAGGAACTACTTTAGGCGGAGTAGTAACGGGTGTATTTGGGCTAGTCGGTGTTATAGGCTGTGTAGACGGTTGATCTGTAGGCATTACCGGCGGTGTAGGTACATTACTAGGTACTACCGGAGTTTCTGCAGGAGGTACTGTTGTCGGCATAGTACTTGGTATAGTATCTTGGGTTACCGGCGGGCTAACCACAGGCGGAGAAACAGCAGGCATATTAGGTATCGACGGCGGTGATATCGGTGCTACGCTTTCTTCCTCTTTATTAGCATCAGGAGGTGGATTAAGAGGAATAGGCTTATGCACAGGCGATAAATTGGTCGGTTTATATATTTGCACCGGTCGCTGCGGAGGCACTACATAACTTCCTGCTTGAGCCGGAGGCATCGATACTATCGGTCTCGGTACGTTAGGAGTTATAATATTAGAAGCTAAATTTGTATCATTATGCTCATTAGAAGCAACTTCTTCCTCATGCATTTCATTACTTGTAGCACTAGGTAACTTTGCACTACCAATATCTATAAAAGGTTCAGATGTTTCCGATTTATTAGGTTCTTGTTGTGTAACTTGTATATCCGGTGTGTTATCATGAGAAGCTAAATTTGTACTATTTTCATGCTCAGTATTTGTATGAACATCATTACTTGCAGCACTAGGCAATGTTGTACTACCAACATCTATAAAAGGTTCAGATACCTCGTTTTCATTAGATTTATGAATGTCATGAGAAGCTAAATTTACACTACTTTCATGTTCATTACTTGCGGTGGCACTAGGCAATGCTGTATTACCGACATCTATAAACGACTCAGCTTGTTCATTTTCATTAGGCTCTTGGGAAGCGAGCTTTGGTTCTTCTTGATGGTCTGCTTTAGTTTGTTCATTTGCCTGCTTAGGGGGTATATCTTTCTTTTTTGTTTTACTAAAAAATTGCTTAAATTTATCAAAAAAAGAAATATCGGAACTAGAGCTAACATCCTTATCGTTAGTATCTACTTCAGCAGCCGGTAATGATGGCGGTAAGGGCGGAGGTGAAGCATAACTTTGCACTGCAACCAATAACAGATTGATAAAAAATAATATCTTACATAATTTATTTAACATATAATTCCTTATTTATCCTGTCATGCCGTGACTTGATCACGGCCTCCAGTCTTTTAAATTTTTTTCTGGATACCGTGGTCAAGCCACGGTATGACAATAATTTACTCTCCTACCTCTTACTATTCTGCACCAATTTCTTTATTTCAATCTCTACTAACTCTTTAACAAGTAAAGGTAGATTTTTGTCAAGCCAAGCTTTAAGTTCCGGTTTTAACATCTCAACGACTAATTCTTCAAGTGCATTTTTAGATGAAATATTATTATCCAGCTTTTTATCTTTAATAGTATCGGTAAAATTTTTAAAAATATCACCTACCTCTTCAGCAGATTTAGTTGATATTAACCTTTCTTCTTCATCTTGATTTACTATTTCCGTTAGCTCTAATATATCTTCATTTTCACTATCATTTTCGTGAATAGGATTTTTACGTTCGTTAATTACTCCTTTGATCGATTTTAATATGTCTTCTATAGACATATCTTGGTTCTTTTTATTTTCCTTACTCACGTTAGAAACCTATAAACATTTTCTTTTTAATAGTCTTAAACTCTTCTTCAGGACTAAAATATTTTACTTTAAGTTTTAAACTTTGAGCCGTTAGCTCGCCGGTTAACAATTTCATTTGATATGCCGCAAGTACTGAAGATTTATACGCATCCACACAAGTTATTTTTGCTTCGTATAATTTTTCTTCGGCAGTTAAAACATCTAACATTGTTTTAGACCCGACTATTTCCTCTTGCACAGTACCGTCATATGATATTTGAGCAGCATCCACTCCTTGATTAGCTGC
The DNA here is from genome assembly GCF_963970025.1 of Rickettsia helvetica. NCBI lineage: Bacteria > Pseudomonadati > Pseudomonadota > Alphaproteobacteria > Rickettsiales > Rickettsiaceae > Rickettsia > Rickettsia helvetica. Next base: position 755,383 of record NZ_OZ018776.1, on the reverse strand, counting down.
AACAATACGAGATTTTGCTGCTTCAAATCCCTCCCACACACTTACAACCCCTGCTTGGGTCTGCTTTATCGTACTATCAAGCTGAACTGCACTATTTCTTGTTTGATTTTTAGCCGATCTGATTCTTGAATATTGAGCTCCTCCCTCAGGATAAATAGGAATATTTACCGAAAGAATAGTAGTATAGCTTCTATTACTTATAGCATTTATATCACCTTGTGGATTGTAGTGCGTTCTACCGGATTGCAGTTGCACGCTTACTTGCGGTAATAATTTCCCTTTTTCTGCCATTTCTAAGGCTTTAGCCGAAGTTACATTATGCCTTGCCGAATCAATATCAGGATTGAGCTTAACAGCTCTTCCTATTAACTCATCTAATGAAGCAGGTAACATTTTAGGTAACTCAGGCATAGTGATATTAGTCGGCTCTATTCCAAATACTCTAATAAAATTTGCTTTTTTTCCTTGAAAATCGGCATAAGCAGCTAGTTTATTCGTTTCTGCCGCTGCAAGCCCTGCTCTTGCGGTTGCTATATCTATTTCCGTTGCTTCTCCAAGTCTTAATTTCTCCTCAATGGTGTTAACTTGTTGCATGTTAGTGCGAACCCTACTTTCAGAAATATCATATTTCTCTTTGCTCTCAAAACAATCAAGATACGCAGTTATTAAATTTAATAATATTTTTTGTTCACCGGCATAATATGCACCTCGTGCGGCTCTAAATCCTGCTTCAGCAGCTTTAAGAGCCGCAACGCTAGAACCACCGTTAAATAGAGACTGTTGAATTGTTAATGCACCTTGATCGCTATCTGTTGCCCTTGGAGTAAGACCAAGTCTATCTGCATATTTTTTATTATATTTAGTCTTATTATTTTGTCTATTAATCTGCAATCCGGCACTAGGCATAAACCCTGAAAAAGCTCGTGGAAACTGCTCAATCGAGTCTAAAAACTTAATTCTAGCAGCTTTCAGCTCCTCATTATTCTTATATCCTTCAGTTAAAGCTTCCTGTAAATCAACAGCGACAACTGAACTAGTTAGTAATAATATAACAATAAATATAGTTAATTTACGCATAAATTTTTTGAATAATTGATAATATGTTAGTTAGATTAGTTTAATCTTTCAAGAATATACCTATATCCCAATAAAACAATATTAATCTATTGTAGCAATGTTAGCACGTAATATAACAAAAATTAATCTCAAGGGCAATGATCACTATTTTACATTTTATTTTACGGTTATAAAGCTTTAAGATTAATTAACATTTGGTAACAAAATAATAAATTTTATGTCTATAATTGATTTTTCTAGTTTCAGCGGACTAAATAAAGAACAACAAGAAGCATTACAAAGACTTTTAATAAAATTAAATGGTTTTACAAAATCTTTGAAAATGAATGTAAAAGATTTAGAAGATCATTTATTTTATATTTTACAAAATTCTTTAAATGAATTATCTCACACTGAAAATATTGATATAGAGGAAATAGAAAAACTTTTTAATAGGACAATCCAAGAATCTCTAACTACTTTATCTGAAGCACTTGAGAAAGCATATCAAGAACAGTTAAAAACAAAAGATATCTTTTTATTTGACGGGATTATTGTAGAAAAATGTTTAAACGTTTTAGAACAAGTTTTAAAATTTCAGCAAGAATTAGATAAACTCTATCCTGGAGCTTCTAAAAAAATTATAGAATCATTAGAAAATATATTAGTCAGGGTCATATCAACTCAAATACCAATTCTTGGGATATTCCTTCAAACAAGCGGAATATTTGAGAAAATAAATAATCTTATTGACTCTGAAAAATTATTGCCAAAAATAACAAAATTGCATAATGATATAAAAGAAATAAGGGAAGAGGCTAAATCTAATGAGAAGCTTGAAAGCATCTATGAAAAAGCCAAGAAAGTTGCCGCAATTTCAGAAATATCAAAGGAACCACCTCGAAAAATTATTGAAATAGTAAATAAAAACCCTAATAACAAAGTTTCACTAGAGAATGTTGCAAAAGTTGCTAAAGCTATACCAAAAAGCAAAGATGAAGTAGAAGAAAAAATAGCAGAACTAAAAAGTAATCTTGAAAGTGCAATTCCGCAAGATATAAATATTGACAAATTAAACTCTGTAAAGAATACTATTTCGGGTAATCTAAATGAAACTAAAACAGAATTATTAAAAGTATTAAATCCGGAAGCTTCTTTTGGTGAAAAGATAGAATCCTTATGTAAAGCCGCAGAAAAAGCTACGGAAATTGCAAGTGACATAAAAAAAATAGTAGGAGTAATACCAGGAAGTAAAGAACTCGGAAATATTATAAGTCTAACAATAAAAACTAACTTATTACCGCCTCCGGTCTTAGCAGTTGCAAAGCTAGCTCCTGATATAGCTAACTTAGTTAATATAGGTAAAGCAGTGGTTACTGCTTTCTAAAACACAAAACTTAACTCAACAACAAGGAAGAGCAAAATAGTGTCTAATTCTAATACTCATATTTTAATTGCCGTAGGTTGCTTAGTATTATTATTAATATTTTTAATTTATAAGGAAATAGCAGCACGTAAAAAAAATATATTACCTGCTGAAGGAGGTAATATTGACGATTCACCAAATGTTGTCCTTAATAGTCAAAAACCGGAAAATAAAAAGCTGACATTACAAGAAAGAATAGAATTATCTTGGAAATTCCTTTATGACATCACGGAAATTATTTTAAATAAATTCTCTAAAGAAGATGTTATTCAAGTGAATAAATGCGGTCAAGTTTTATTTGAAAACGGTGTTAGATATGAACATGTAGTCGATCTTGCAATCCCTCAAGTCAAGTCTCATATTCAAGCAGTTGAACAAGAACAATCTAAAGGTAAAAAAACCTTAGGGGTATAACTCAAAAGTATGTCATTCCCGCGAAAGCGGGAATCCAAAAAATATATAAATCCAGGAGAATTTTTATTTTTTTTCTGAAACTTTAAAGCAATTATCAAAAATACCTGTAATTTCTTGATTTTTAAAAGTTTTTTCTGGATTCCCGCTTTCGCGGGAATGACATTCATTTATAAAATTTCATGATTCCATAATTTCTCTAAAAACTGTTGCACCGGTATTATATCTATTTCTTGCGTACCCTAAATTACTTTTCTAAGATTTGATTCCAAACAAACAATATAACCTTTACTTAGTTGATGTTCTTCTATAAAAGATTTAATCCCTCGAAGTTCGCTATTATGTACATTTGATGATATTTTCACTTCGATCGGCACCGCTTTACCTCTAATAGTACTAACTATAAAATCAACTTCTAAACCTGTTTTGGTACGCCAGTAATTTATACGATAATCGAGATCGTTTAAACCTCTAAATAAGCTGTCAGTTCCGCAAATATATAATGTTCTAAAGCTTTTCCTGCTTCCGCTCCTCTTACTTCATTAAATTGGTATTGCATGATATTATTTGCAACTCCGACATCAAAAAAATAAAATTTTGGAATAGACGATATAATTTCTCTATATAACTTTTTTAGTATAAGGATAAATTAAATATCCTACTAACGTGTCGACAAGTCTCTGATAATATTCCTTAACTGTTTTTGCGTCTATTCCGCAATCACAGGCTATATTAGAATAATTTAACAACTCACCGTGAGAAAAAAAGCGATGCTATCTATAAATCTACTGAAAGCTGCTATATTACGCACTAACCCTTCAACATGAATTTTATTTGTTAAGTAATCTTCTACATAGGCTTTTAAGAGTTTACGAGGATTATTACTAGCGAAATGTAGCGGGATTAAATCATTATTGAATATCTTAAGTAAATTAAACTCTTCTTTTATTTCAGGATATACTAAAGGATAAAAATTATATTTTATTGCTCTACCGCCTAATAAATTTATTCCTGTTACTCTTAATTTTCTTGTACTTGAACCGCATAAAATAAAATAGCTGTCTGTATTTTCTATAAATCAGTGTATTTCATCAAGTAATGCCGGTACTTTTTGTATTTCATCTACTATAATCGGTAAAGTAAGCTTATCTTTCTCAAGTCCTAATATTTCTTCTCGAAAACTTGACGGCTGTTTTAAATATCTAATCTGTAAGTCGGTTTTTAATAAATCATAATATATAGAATTCGGATATAATTCTTTTAAATAAGTAGATTTCCCTGTTTTTCTTGCCCCCTATAAAAAAGCAGTTTGCTTTTTATCTAAGATTAATTTTATATATCTGTTAAACATTTTTTTATTACTATTTAGGAGTGTATTCCTAAATAGTAAGTTTTTTTAGGAATAAAGTCCAACAAAATTATATTATAAATATTGTTTTTTCGTCATTATAAGAAAGCATTGCTGCGTAGATCAGTTTTTTCGTCATTACGAGGAAATTGCATAGCAATTGACGAAGCAATCCAGTAAAAAATTCTGATTTACAGAATTTTTTTATTATTTTTTCTGGATTGCCACGCGATCAAAGATCGCTCGCAATGACGATTTCTATAATTAGTTAACAACACCTAAATACTAATTTTTAAACAAAGCCGTTAACTTGATGCTCCCAGAGTTCCTTAAAAGTACCGTCTTCTACGATTTTGCCTTTATCCATAACAATATCCTATCCATGTGTTTTATAGTAGATGAGCTATAGCAATTATAGTTACATTATCAATATCAAGCATTGTATTAATAGATTTTTATACCTCTTGCTCTGTATGGCTTATCAAGGCTTGAAGTTGCTTCATCTAAAACCAAGATCGGAGCGTTTTTAAGAATAGCACGGGCAATTGCTATGCGTTGTCTCTGTCCGCCGCTTAGCTTTACTCCTCTCTCACCGACAATAGTGTTATATTTTTCCGGTAAACTTTCGATAAATTCATGGATATTTGCAGCTTTGGTGGCATTTTCTATTTCCTTAGGCAATGCATTCTCTTTCACATACCCGATATTCTCACCTACTGAGCGATGAAAAAGCATAATATCTTGAGGAATTAATGATATCTGCTCCCGCAGACTATCAGAAGAAGTATCGTAAATACTTTGGTTATCAATTATAATATCTCCGATTCCGGCTTTAAAGTTCTTCAACAATAATGCAATCAAAGTAGATTTACCGCCGCCTGAATGCCCCACAATACCCACTTTCTCACCGGCTTTTATATGCAAATTAAGATTGTTCAATACACTACTCCCTTCTTTATAAGCAAAAGATATATCTTTAAATATAATTTCCCCTTTAGAAATTTTTAATTCAGCGGCATTTTCTTTATCTATAGTATCTTGTGGGATTTTCATGATTGTAAAGACGGAGCGAAACGCTGCCACATCTTCTAAAAAGTCTTTAACTCTCATAGTAGCATGCCAAGAATTTTCAGCAAATAAAAAAGTTAGGGACATAATAAAAACGATATCACCGATACCGATCTCACCAAGATTACGCAAGTAAATTACATATACAAATACTCCTATCAAATATACCCAATATACTAAGTTCAATATTATAGAGATAATGAGATCATATTTATAATATCTAGTTGTTAAAATATTATGCACATTATGATAATAATCTTCTATTTTATTTAATTCTCTCTGTTTTGCTGCAAATGAAAAAATAGTAAAGATATTTGTAATACAATCAGCTATGATACCAAATAAATTATACCAAGAATCTTGCTTATCCTGCTCCATTTTTGCAAGTTTGATAAAAAACCGTAATGCAAGCAGTAAATAAACAGCAGTAAAACCAACAATAATAATACATATTTTAATATTAATATAGGCAAGAGTAACACCGGAAAATAATGTAATAAGTAGAGTTTGGCTTAATTTATACTCAATTGCTTGGTGCATTTTAGAATAATTATCACCTATGCCCCGTACTCTTCCGACTATAGAGCCGGAAAGGTTATTTTGACAATAAGTGTATGGCAAATTAAAACAATGATGACATAAAAGATATAAGGCATGGCTTTATAAGCTGTGCAAAATTGTGAGCACGCCAAGCCCCGTCAAGTATAGCTTATGCTGCTACAAACCATATTATCGGTTTATAACTTTGAGCAAATGTAATCTTTTCATTTTGGGTAAATAAATCAAGCAAAAGCTTCACAGCATAGTTATATAAAATAAGATGAAAACCACTTGCGATTAGAGCAATCATCATAATTAGATATAGATATTTATACGGCTTTATAACAGACCATAAAAAAGAAACAGGATGAGTTTTGATTTTCATAAGTTGAGAGAATATTGGTCACATTTAGGTTCTATAAAGAATGCCCAGATCTAACCTATATGCTGTAAGGTACTTTTATATCAAAAGCATTAACAGGGAAATCTTTAGTATTTCTTGTGATTAATATGCTATTGGTAAACCTTGCAGTAGCCCATATTATAGCATCGATAGTTTAATTTTATTTTCTTTACGAAGGATTACTGCATCTCGGCAATTTCTTCATTCAGGTTAATTATAAAAAAGTTTTAAAAAAAATGTAACTAGCTAAAGCTTGCTTAATAATTTTATCTATTGATACTTTTTTTTCTTGGATAATTGATCTAGAATTTTAACTTGCGAATCAGCTATATTAATAATAGTTCTCACATAAGCTCCTTGAGATTTTTCCTAACTGGGATATCATATCCCTATGATACATATTATAAATGTCTTATATCACATTTTAGATTTAAAATCTACCGGTAGTTATTTAGCACATTGGCATTGCCTAAAAATGGTTGATATCGTCATTGCGAGCGACTGCAAGAAGCGTGGCAATCTAGCAAAAATAATAAAAAATTCTGTAAATCAGAATTTTTAACTAGATTGCTTCGTCAATTATTACATAATTTCCTCGCAATGACGTTAAATCTTGATACATTTTTTCTTAAAGACACCTACTATTCTCTTCCTTAATTAATGTTATCAACTGTTCGATCGATAATACTTCCTGGTCAGTAGTTCCGAGTCTTCTAATCGTTACTTGTTTATTTTCTTGCTCTTGTTTACCGATTACAGCAATCATTGGTATTTTTTGATTAGAAAACTCACGAATTTTATAGTTAATTTTATCAGGTGAGATATTAATATCCGTTCTTACGCCATTATCAACTAAAGCTTTTTGCACTTCTAAAGCATAATCGTTTAAATCACTGGTAATGGTCGCCACGGCGACCTGTATAGGAGCAAGCCAAAGAGGAAAACGCCCGGCATATTCTTCGATCAATATACCGATAAAACGCTCAAGCGAACCTAGTATTGCTCTATGCAGCATTACAGGTCTTTTTTTCTCACCGCTTGCTGCGATATAGCTAGCATTGAGTCGCTCCGGCAATACAAAATCCATCTGAAGTGTACCGCATTGCCACTGCCGTCTTATCGCATCGGTTAAAACAAACTCCAGTTTCGGTCCGTAAAATGCTCCCTCGCCTGGGTTTAGCGTATAAGTAAAACCTGCTTTTTCTACTGCTTCTTTTAAAGCATTCTCAGCCTTATCCCAAACTTCATCACTTCCTGCTCTGATTTCAGGACGATCAGAAAATTTTACCTTGATATCGGTAAAACCAAAATCCTTATAAACTTCCGTAAGTAGCTTACAGAAACTAACCGTTTCATCGGTAATTTGTTCCTCCGCACAAAATATATGTGCATCGTCTTGCACTAAACTCCGTACTCTCATTAAACCGTGCAATGCACCGGACGCCTCATTACGGTGACACAAACCAAACTCCGACATACGAAGAGGCAAATCACGATAGCTCTTGATACCTTGTTTGAATATCTGCACGTGGCAAGGGCAATTCATCGGCTTTAAAGCTAATGTCTTGTCATCTGTTTCTAACGCAAACATATCATCACGAAATTTTTCCCAGTGTCCTGAAGCCTCCCAAAGGCTTTTATCCACCAAAACAGGAGTTTTAACTTCAATATAACCGTTTTTACGAACCTTTTTCCTAATATATTGCTCGATAGTATTATATATACTCCAGCCCTTATCATGCCAAAATACCATTCCTTGAGCTTCTTCTTGGAAGTGGAATAAATCAAGCTCACGCCCAAGTTTTCTATGATCACGCTTTTCGGCTTCTTCAAGCATAAAAAGGTAATTATCTAGTTGCTCTTTCGTAGCCCACGCCGTGCCGTATATACGCTGCAACATCTCATTACGACTATCACCTCGCCAATAAGCTCCTGCAACTTTCATCAACTTAAAATGCTTAACAAACCCTGTAGAGGGAGCATGCGGACCTCGGCATAGATCAATAAAATTACCTTGCCTGTATAAAGTAATTGGCTCACCTGCCGGAATTGAAGCAATAATTTCGGCTTTATAATGCTCTCCTATCGATTTAAAAAACTCTACGGCTTTATCCCTATCCCATAGCTCTCTAGTAATTTGTTCGTTTCGCTTGACTATTTCATGCATTCTTGCTTCTATCATCGCCACATCACCCGGCGTAAATGGCGTATCCTTAGCAAAATCGTAAAAGAAACCGTTTTCAATTGCAGGACCGATAGTTACCTGAATATCAGGGAATAATTCTTTAGCAGCTTCAGCTATAATATGAGCTGCATCATGTCTGATGATCTCAAGACATTCAGGATCTTTTGCAGTTAAAATACGAAGCTTACAATTATTTTCAATTACAGTACTTAAGTCTTTAAACTCACCGTTTATTTCAGCAATCATTGCTTGTTTTGCAAGTGACATTGAAATTGCATTTGCTACTTCATAGGCGGTAATGTTTTTTTCAAATTGTCTTACACTACCGTCAGGAAAAGATATATTTATCATTTTTTATTCCAACTTATTTTTTCTAGGTTTCCACTTTACACGTTGTCGGTATGGTTCTTGAAAAATTCGTTGTCATAACATGGCTTGACCACGGTATCCAGTCTTTTTTATTTTTTTGGATCCCGAAATCAAATCGGCTTTATTGCATGGATTGAAAAACCCACTCGATGTCATCCCCGCGTAGGCGGGGATCTAGAAAAATAACTTCAATATTGATATAGAAGTTACATATTTGATAAAATAAACATACAAAAAACTTGTTTTTTTATATGTTTCACTGGATTCCCGCTTCTAGCTAGGGATGACAATTTCTCGAACTGAACAATACTTTAAATTATTTACCGACAACTTGTTTTCTTTCTTGATCTATCATAACCATGGCATTCATAAATTCTAATACTCTTGCATCACTAAAGATCTGATCAATAGCTTTATCGTTAAAGGTTAGTCCGGCATCTTTACTTTTTACATCAACTACTAAAGATTCACCGTCTTTTAATTCAGAATTTTTACTAAAAGCTTCTATTGCTCCAAAACCGTATTGCTTTATCACTGAAGATTGTTTTCCTAGATTTAAAGCAAATTCCTTAGAATCTTCTATTTTGTTAAGTACCGGTATAATAGCATTATTAGTATAATTCACAAAATTATTTATAACCGCACTCGGATCCGATAATTTTATTATGCTTTCTAGATTCATAGGATTCTCTAAATTAGGCATATCAATATCAATAGCAAAATTAAAATCATCCATTACAAGATTAGTTTTACCGGATAATTTTTTTTCTTCGGGATCAAACTCACCTTTTAAATTAAATTTGGAATTATTTATTTTTGCAAAAATACCCATTACTTTTTCCCCGTCTTCTTGAGTAATAGGGCTAGTTAGTTTAAAAATTTTGTCTAACTCGGCTCTTTTGTTTAAACCATTACTAAAGTAACGTCCTAAAGCTTCAACTGCCGTTTTTTGGTATATTTCGGAAGGTTCTTTAGTAGATTTAATATTTAAAGCAAAATCAAAAATTTTATCTTTTTCTATATTTAATTTGTATAAATTACTTTCTATTTTTCCTTTTCTTTCAAAATCGCAAGCAAATAAAAATGGCTTACCTTTTACTAATTCTCCTAATATCTGCATAAAAATAACGGCATGCATATTTTCATCTTGTTTTTGATCTAGAGAAAAATTTTGAATTAATAATTTTCCAAGAGCTAATAGCTCATCACTATATTTAAGCTTTAATTGGCTATTATAAGTAGTTGGCACATTTAACGCATCCAACTGTGCTACATCATATTCAAATGAGTCAAAATTAGCTTCCTCTCCTATTTTATCTCTTAAAAATTTAAAAACTTTATCAGATAAATTTTTACTATAGTTTTCAGAAGTAAAAGAAATGGTGCTTTTTCCATCCACAGTTAATAAATTAAGATTATCTGATGTTTTAGTATTAGTAATTACAGAATTACTAATATCACTCTCTGCTAATTTTTCTGCATCTAGAGAACTATAAAGAGTTGATTTATTGTCACTCAAGCTTAATTTCCAATAATCAGGCTCTCTATTAAACAAAGATTTTCTAAACCAAATTGTTGTATGATGATCAGGTGAGTAAAAAATATTTTTTTCATCTTGAGCGGTAGTAATTTTTATATTATTTCCGTAAGAATCAATTTTTGTAATATTTAAACACGGTATATGCCTAATAACTATTTCATCAAAATAAAAATCTATAGGTTTTAACATTACTTTATTTAAAGTAACACTAAATCCATATTTATTAACTTTTATTGCATCATAAGTTATATATTCTTCATATTGATCAAGAATAGAGATAATATTCTCTTTACTTTGATGTTCAAATTTATAGGCAGCATATCCCCATCCTACTAAGATTAGAACCATAAAGCTTATTATAATAAATCGTATTTTCATCTTTTCTACTGTAAAAAATTATTAAAAACTAAAAATTCTCTTATATTATTCCTGCGAAAGCGGGAATCTAGTTACCTTGATGTGTCATCCTAGCTAACTTGATCGCGGGATCTCAGGACACAGTCTGTGATACAAGATCCCGTGGTCAAGCCACGGGAAGATGACATCGGAGCATTTGTCAAGTCCAAAATAGCATATATCGCTTAAAAAATATATTTATTTTTCTTTTAAACGATCAGCTATTAGCTGGTATGATTCAAAAACCTTATTTGGTTCTTTTTCAAGCAATTCAAATCCTAATTTTTCATTACTGTTAATATGCCATAATCTACAATTATCCGGACTAATTTCATCAGTTAACATAATGATAGATTCTTCACCGTTAAACACACGCCCAAATTCTAATTTACACTCAACAAGCCGAATCCCGACACCGATAAATAAGCCGCTTAGAAAATCATATATACGCAAAGCCTGCTCTTTTACCGCTTTAATTTCATCCCTAGTTAACCAGCCGAAATTTAATATTTGATACTCATTAACTATCGGATATTTAAATTCACGACTTCGGACCTTAAAATCAATGATCGGTTTATCAAATACATACCCTTCATCCATTCCGAATTCTTTTACAAATCTACCGCACGCTACCGATGATATTATTACTTGTATCGGGAAAACTTCGACATATTGAATTAATTGCTCCCTCATATTTATTTTTTCGATAAAATGATTTTCAATGCCGATCATTTCCAGTTTATCCATTAGAAAGGAAGAAATATTATTATTAAGTACTCCTTTACCTGATATATCAACAGTCTCGCTGGTTTCTAAAATAGCCTTATCGGAAAAAGCCATTATAAGTAAAAAATCTTCTTCGGCGGAATATAAAATTTTACTTGAACCTTCATATAATTTTTTTTTCATTTATTTGTCTCAAAATTCATTTAAGTATTCTGTGTCATCCCGTGGCTTGACCACGGGATCTTTTATCATAGGCTCTATCCTGAGATCCCGCTACAAGCTCGCGGGAATGACATTAAAACCCCTGAAGATCATTCGGACCGATAATTGCCGACGTAATAGTACCGCTAAATATTTTATTTGCCGTATTAATAATATCATCAGCTTTTATACTCATGATAATTTCCATAATCTCTTCAGGAGCAATATATTTACCGAAAACAGAATAATTTTTACCTATTTCTTCTGACTTATAGGTATTTTTCTCTTGAGCCATTTGTAAATTACTACGAAGTTGTGTTTTAGCTCTCATAATCTCTTTTGTGCTTACTTTTTCAGTCATTTTTATTATTTCATTTTTAATCTCTCTATATAATAATTCTAACTTGTCATGTGCAGTGGATGCATAAATTGTAAACACTCCACTATCAAAATAAGCACTATTATAACTACCTACTGCATATGCTAAACCTAATTTCTCGCGAATATTTTGGAATAAACGCGATGACATACCGCCGCCGAATATTATAGAAAGTAGATGGGTTTGGTAAAGCTTTTCTAAATTAATATATGATGTACCTTCAAACCCTAGCACTAAACTAGTTTGCTCTAACTCCTTATTAATAAAGCCGCTTCCGCCTACATATTTTGCCGGAATAAAGCTACTTTTTACTCCTTGCTTCAAAGAAGAAAATAACTGTTCCGCTATAATTACTATTTTATCATGATCAATATTACCAGCAATTGATAAATAGAGATTTTCGGCATTATAATGTTTACCTATAAAATTAAAAAAATGTTCTTTCGTAAAAGTTGCAAGGGTTTTAGCAGTACCTAAGATCGACTTACCTAATGGTTGATCTCTATAAACTTTATTATAAAATTTCTCATATACTAGGTCATCCGGATTATCCTGATGATGAGCAATTTCCTGCATGATCACCTGATATTCCTTAGCTATTTCTTCGTCAGCAAAAATAGAATTTTGAATTATATCGGCAAGTATATTAAGTGCTTTATCACAATTTTCAGACAAGACTCGTGCATAATATACCGTATTCTCATGACCGGTATAGGCATTAAAATGTCCGCCTATAGAGTCAAACTCTTCCGCTATCTGTTTTGCCGTTCTAGTTTTTGTACCTTTAAAAGCCATATGCTCAAGAAAGTGAGATATGCCTTCCTCTTCTGCATTTTCATAACGTGCTCCAACTTTAGCAATTAAATTTATTGCTACCGAATTAACATAAGGCATATTATATGTTAAAATTGTCAAACCGTTTTTTAATTTACTAACGTTAAAATTTTCTTTCATAATTTATTTTTATTTTCTAAATCGTCATTCCGAGGAGATGCATAGCATCGACGTGGCAATCTCAGGAATTTTATATTACTTCATGAGATTGCCATGCTCCTTATAGTCGCTCGCAATGACGTTTTTTGATTTAAGCGATGACTCTCTTAACTTCGCAAGCCTTAGAAACCTTGCAAAAGCAAAAATCATTGAATCTACAAAACCGTCAAAACCGAATATAAAATATCGTCTGATAAAAAATGCTTTAAAAAACCACCATAACATTTCAAATGCTATTCGGATATTTGAAACTTTTTTATCTTGCATCATTAAATCTTTTGCTTGCTCGCTAGAATAAAAATTTGCTTTAGTTACCAACTGCTCAATTGAAGTACCCGAATAATGATAAGCAGCCTCATTTAATAGATAAATTTTACCTTCAAAATCAACATCTTTATTAAATATCACCGAATCATGAGTAGTACTATTTACGGTATTTGCAAAACTTGCAAATTTTTTATTATACAACCGAGTACATTTATTAAATGGAGCAAACATTCGTGGCTTTTGGTCATTACGATGTATTATTAATAGCTTTATTTGATAAGCTAGATATTGATCTTGATTCTTAGATGCAAAAATAGACTCTATTTCATCTTGTAAATCTTTAGACAACTCCTCATCGGCATCAATATTAAGAACCCAATCATTTACGCAAAGGCTTTCGGCAAAAGATTTCTGCCCTATATAACCAAGCCAAGGCTTTACTATTACCTTTGCTCCTAATTTTTCAGCTATACTAACTGTATCATCAGTACTTTCACTATCTACTACTATCACCTCATCGACAATATTTTTTACGCTATTTATAGCTCTTGCTATTCTTGCCGCTTCATTTTTGGTAATAATAAATGCTGAGATTTTTTCAGTTAATGACTTATTCATAATATATCCGCATATGAAGCATTTTTATAATGAAACAATTATTATTCTAATTTATCGCTACATTTTTCTATCGGTTCTGCTCGTCCTTCAATTATGGATTTATACATATTAAGAATAGATAATAAATATAAGGTCTCATTCATATTACGATAATCTTCTTCTGAAATCATAACTATTTTTTCTCTTATCTTTAAGTTATATTTATTATAAGTAAATATTAGCTTTGTTGCATGGATCAATTTTTTCGTCATTGCGAGGAAAATTACGAAGTAATTGACGAAGCAATCCAGTAAAAAATGCTATAAGCTAGCATTTGTTTAATTTTTTTGCTGGATTGCCACGCTCCTTGCAGTCGCTCGCAATGACGATGACGATTTTAATTACTTCTTTACCCTATCATCCTAAACACCAACTTAACTACATAAGTTAAAAGTAATGTGGATAATAATCCGCTAAGCCATAGAATAATAAACCATTGCCACCCTTTTAGACAAGAGGTGATTTTTTTAATATATCGGATGATGAGATGATTTGCCACGGAATATATAATAACAATAGAATATGTAGCCAAGTATGACAGGTAGAAATATCCCAGCCCCTATCAACAGTAAAGACTGTGACTCCGGTGCTGCTGCTGCGGTTTCAAGCGTAACTTTATAAGGAACGATATATGGCCATATACTTATCGCAAGCCCTAAATATCCTAATAAAAATAACAAGATCGTATAAATAAACGGCTTTACTTCTTTTTTCTGCTTAACGGCTTTAATTAACTTGATAAATATTAAAGCCGTTACAATAGGTACAATCGATAAATAGTAAATATTAGGTACACTAAACCAACGATGATTTATGTGGTTATTTAAGAAAGGAACCCATAAGCTTACAAGCCCCATAAAAAGTGCAACGTAAAATAAAATATATAAAGCAGATTTATAAGCCCAATCTTGTGTTTTCTTTTCTGTTTTCAGAATAAGCCAAGTAGCACCCAAGAGTGCATAACCGAATATTAATGCTATCCCCGTCATAATGGAAAAGGGAGTAAGAAAATCAAAGCTCCTCCCTGCAAATTCTCGTCCTTCTATCTCTATTCCTTGGACAAACGTACCAAGCATTAAACCTTGACAAAAAACAGCAAGCATAGAACCGAAATGAAAAGCGTAGTCCCAAATATAACGATGACCTATATGAGCCTTAAAACGGAATTCAAAAGCTACACCGCGAAATATTAGACCGAGTAACATCAATGTAATAGGAATATATAAAGCCGGCATTAATAGTGAATATGCCAGCGGGAAAGCTGCAAATAAACCACCGCCGCCAAGTACTAACCAAGTTTCGTTACCGTCCCAAAAAGGAGCAATAGAATTAATCATTTTATGACGGCAATCATCAGTAGGTGCAAACGGAAATAAGATCCCTACTCCTAAATCAAAACCGTCTAATAAAACATATAAACAAATAGCGGTAGCTATAAGCTCACCCCAAACAAGCGGTAAATCTATATAAGGTGCAAAATTTAACATAAGCTTATTACTTTTCTAATAATGGGTTATTCAAACCGATCTCTCCGTACATTTCTTTATTATCTATCGCTTCTATACCTTTCTTTATCAAATGCATTATATAATATATACCCGCTCTGAAAATGATCACATACACTACTACAAAAGCAATTAGAGAAATAAATACATATTTGCCAAGTACCGGTGATACCGTATCTACGGTTTTTAAAATATTATATACTATATAAGGTTGTCTACCTACCTCGGTTACAAACCAACCGGCAAGTACTGCAATAAAACCTGAAGGTGACATTAATATATACCAATATTGAAACCAATGCGTAGTATATAATCTTTTCTTCAAGTAAAGATATAAGCCGGCTACACCTGTAAATACCATTAAGAAACCGATTCCTACCATAATACGGAAGCTAAAAAATACCACAGCAACCGGTGGACGCTCTTCTTTTGTCCATTCTTTTAATCCTTTCACTTCACCGTCTAAGTTATGCGTTAAGATTAAACTACTAGCATAAGGTATTTCTATAGCATATTTTGTTTTTTCTTCTTCCCCGTCAGGAAAGCCGATAAGATTAAAGGCCGCTCCTTTTTCCGTATTCCAAATACCTTCCATAGCCGAAACTTTAACCGGCTGATATTTAAGAGTATTTAAACCATGCAGATCACCGATAAATATTTGAATAGGTGCAACGATTAACGCCATTAACACCGCCATAAAAAGCATAATTTTAGCATGCTCTTTATAACGATTATTTAGTAAATAAAAGCTACCTACACCACCAATAACAAAAGAAGTAGTTAAATAAGCCGCTGTAATCATATGGAAAAAGCGATATGGGAAAGAAGGGTTAAAGATAATTTCTAGCCAATTTAAAGGATAAAAGAATCCTTCGCCTCGCAGTTCAAAACCAGCAGGCGTATGCATCCAGCTACTAGCTGCAAGTATCCAAAAAGCTGAGATTACAGTACCAACGGCAACTATTAACGTAGAAATAAAATGTACTTTTTTACTGACTTTATTAAAGCCGAATAACATTATACCTAAAAAAGAAGATTCGAGGAAAAAGGCAGTAAATACTTCAAAACCGAGAAGCGGACCAAGGACATTTCCAACCTTATCTGAAAAATGTGACCAGTTAGTCCCGAATTGATAAGACATTACGACGCCTGAAACTACTCCCATACCGAAAGTAACGGCAAAAATCTTCACCCAAAATTTGTATATTTCTTGATAAACCGGCTTTTTTGTTTTTAACCATAACCCTTCAATTACCGCTAAAAAGCTTGCAAGCCCTATAGTAAAAGCAGGAAATATTATATGAAAACTTATGGTAAAAGCAAACTGAATCCTCGATAATAATACTTGATCAAATTCCATATTTAAGCTGCTGTTTTAAGATAATAAGCTTTTTGACAATAACAATACACTCCAAGCGTAATGAAGAGTAGACGAAGTTTAATTTGGAAAAGAGTAATCGGTCTATAAGACAAGGAGCGGAACATACACTTAATACGTGAGTACCACAGTACTTATAGGACGACTTAGCTAATTTTTCAAATTAAACGAGTATACAGTATTTGATTTAATCATCCACCTTTGCTATTATTAAATTCTATCTGATTAGTTTTAACAAATTTTCCTTTTTCGGAGTTCCAATTATAATGAACATTTACTATTCTTACTTCTGTAACATTAATATCACCATTGGGCAATTGCGTTACATCATACCCTTTTTGGATAGAATCCGTAATTAATAAACTTGCTTGACAAATATATTTTACATCAAAGAACGGAGAATCATCTTCCTTAGACTTTTCTTGTTCTTCTAAAAAATTATTAGATAATTCTTTTTCTTGCATTTCTAATGATTTTGAAGTTATTTTCTGAATTTTGTAGCATTATTTAGGGTAAGAAGCAAGGCTTGTTTATTATTTTTCCATAGTATTTAATATTTTTAGGTATATTTTTGCAAAATAATTAAATTAAAATATGCTCCAAAATAACACGAAAATATATTATTTTAAAATCGAGGTACATTATCGTGATAAAATACCCTACTTTATCTAAATCAACATTTAGCTTAGGTATTTATTTTTTAAAATTCGATAAAGTTAAAATTACTTTATTGACTGTAATTTGTATTTTACTCGGTATGATTCCGGCAATTGATAGTATATTACTTCAGAAAATCATTGATCTAATTGAATCTTGCAGCGATGAGAATGCTAATAATCTTTTATCTCCCATGATTTACTGGGCAGTATTTTATGCTCTTTGGTGGGAGAGTATTAATATAGCATATCGTTCATATGATTATCTATATCTAAAAACTATGCCCGTAATAAAAGGAAAAATACTAAATGAACTTTATAATTATACCCAATATCATAGCCATAAATTCTTTCAGGATAATCTAGCAGGACATATTAGCAATCGTATTACTGAAACCGCAAGATCGTTTGAGATGATCATTTCGATATTCGGCGAAAAAATTCTTCGTAAACTAGCAATTATTGTATTTGCATTAATTGCTTTATATTCGGTACATTACGTTTTTGCTACGATATTTATTTTATGGATTACGGTTTTTTTAGGGCTTAATGTTCTTTTTTCGGATAAAATCAATAAATACTCATTAAATTATGCTAGAAGCCAATCTTTTGTTGCTGGTAGTATCGTAGATGCAATTAGCAACATTAATGCGGTTAGAATGTTTACAGCCCATAAATTTGAACGTCAACATCTAGAAACAAGAGTAGAAAATGCCGTAGCTGATGAGCAGACTATGCAATTCTTTATGTTCAAATTGCGTTATGCTCTTGGGACTTCTTGTTCAATAATGATTTTTATAATGATCTATTATTTATCTAGACTTCGTAGTGAATTATCTATAAGCATAGGTAATTGCGTATTAGTTCTAACATTATGTATAAATGTAGCAGACGATATTTGGGATTTAACGCAAGAAATCGGTGATATGTTCGAACAGGTCGGAGCATTTAATCAAGGCTTATCCCTAATGGCACCGCATATTATAACTGATATTGAAAATGCTACTCCTTTAGATATCAAAGAAGGTGTTATTGAATTTAGAAATGTTACGTTTAATTATCATCATAATAACAATCTATTTTATAATAAATCGGTATTAATACCGAGTAAACAAAAAGTAGGGCTAGTCGGATTTTCCGGTTCAGGGAAAACCACTTTTATTAGTTTACTCACTAGGTTACATGATATAGAAGAAGGGATGATTTTAATAGATAATCAAAATATTAAAAACGTAACTCAAGATTCTCTAAGAAAAGCTATTAGCCTTATACCACAAGAACCGGTACTTTTCCATCGTACTATTTTGGAAAATATCAGATACGGAAAAAAAGAAGCTACTCTTGAGGAAGTTATAGAAGCAGCAAAATCTGCACATATCCACGATGTTATCGATAATTTACCGGACGGTTACGATACTATGTGCGGTGAACGGGGGAATAACTTATCAGGCGGTCAGCGTCAAAGAATTATTATAGCAAGAGCTATCTTAAAAAATGCTCCTATTTTAATTCTCGATGAAGCAACAAGTAGTTTAGATAGCGAAACGGAAAGCCTAATTCAAGAGTCAATGGATTATTTAATGCAAAATAAAACCGTGATAGTTATTGCTCATAGATTATCTACTTTACTCAATATGGACAGAATTTTAGTTTTTGAAAAAGGTAGTATAATCGATGACAGTAGCCACGCAGAATTACTAAAAAATAGTAAGCTATATCAAAAATTATGGAACTCACAAGTTAAAGGGTTGATAGTGTGAGGATGTGTTATCTATCGTCATAAGCTACGGAAATTGCGGTGTTGTTGCATGGATACCAAATCGTCATTGCGAGGAGCGGAGCAACGTGGCAATCTTGTCAAGTATCCTGGGAGCTTGCTTTGTCAATTACTTCGTAGTTTGCCTCGCAATGACGGAAAATTGAACCATACAACAAGCTCGACAGTACCAGTCTCCACCTTTAAACTAAGTCAGTATGAGCCTCTGCTTCTCCTGCTACTTCAATATAAATCTCTTTCTCTTTCAGCCAATTTATTACAGTATTATATTTTATCTTCTCATCAAATGTTATCTCACCTTCAACATTACCTTTAATAATATCTCCAATTTTTAAAAGGCATAAAAACTTCAAAGACGGTGCCAATTTAGCTATCTTTGCTCTTAATTCTATTAATGGTTGTGTTATAAAATCATCTGAATCCAAATTCACTTGTTTTGAAAATGTATTTAGCTCTAATAGGCTTTTAATATACTCATCCTTAGAAACAGCTTTTATAACCGGCAATATGTCTGCTTTCCATTGAACAAATCCAGCTAAATCTTTCTTGTCAATAGCCCCTATTGCCTTGCAATCATTCTTACGAAATGCGGATTCTAATTTTAAAAGAGCTTTCAAAGGTTCATAAATTACTTCCATGTCACGGATCATTTGACCGTTAGAATACAGTACATCTGGATTAGCACCGTATTGTAAAAATACTTTTATCATATCTATTTTATTTTGCTTATCCTTAGGCCCCTCAGCCAAATAACTTCTACCTAAATATGTTAACTGTTCAAATATGGTCTTTTCATTATCCATATTTATAACTTCCATATTAGCGCACCATAAGCAAGCAATTTAGTTACCATAGCTATATCTTTGTATCTGAAGGTAACTATTTCTAAACAAGAGAAAATTTTCCTCCCCATGTAATTAGGATCAGCTCCATTTTCAAGTAGAAATTCTACCATATCCAGATGCCTGGCTTCTATAGCATTATATAAGGGGATCATACCAAAATCATCGGCAAATTTTATATTTGCTCCTTTTTTAATTAAAAGCCTAGCTATCTCTTTCTGATTATTAATACACGCAAAATATAAAAGACTTCCAGCAGCAGCATCCGATATATACGCTACTTTATTTGGATCAATACTTAAAGCTGTTAACAAAGTATCAACTAAATCGTAATCACCTTGTTGAATTGCTTTAGCTGTAAAATCTCTAGGATTTCTTGCTATTTTAGCTATATTGATGTATGCCCCATAGTGCACACTATCAACATCTTTATTTGGATCTTCAATAAAAGCGGTGAATTCTTTGACAAAACTTTCTCTAAAAAATTGATATCTTTTTATTTCATCTATATTATTAAATCCCATAGTTTGCTGTTCTTCTATATCTTTACCGCTTAATATCTCATAAAATTTATTCCTAATTATATCATCAGTTATTTCTATTTGTTCTACCTGTTTCTTCATAATTTTCCCCTTTGTTAATCAATTAATAATATTTTTATATTATATAGAAAAATATTGATTAGTCAATAGATAATTAATTTATTAATTACTTATTAATAAATAAAATCTTATATTAAATATTGTAATATGCTGTTATAATCGCTTTTTTAGCTACTGGTGTTCTAATAATGAAACTCTCTGATTTTGACTTTG
The DNA here is from genome assembly GCF_963970025.1 of Rickettsia helvetica. NCBI lineage: Bacteria > Pseudomonadati > Pseudomonadota > Alphaproteobacteria > Rickettsiales > Rickettsiaceae > Rickettsia > Rickettsia helvetica. Next base: position 734,445 of record NZ_OZ018776.1, on the reverse strand, counting down.
ACTTGCCAAGTGAACTTATTGCACAATATCCATCTAGTAAACGTGACCGATCGGATTTACTAATTGCTGCTACGCCGCCTATTAAAACTAAATTCTACAACATAATAGATTACTTAAAAGAAGGTGATTTATTAGTCTTTAATAATAGCAAAGTGATTAAAGCAAAGTTACATTTGGGGAGAAATATTACTATCAACTTAAATAAAAAATTATCAGATATAGTCAATTCAGTTGGATTTGCATACAAGGAGCAAGGAGCGAAGCCTATAACTAATAGGAGAGCGACAAGTGACATAGTAGGCGAGTCCAAATCAATTGACTATAATAGTTGGTCGGCTTTTGCAAAACCAGCTCGTAAACTTAATATAGGCGATGAATTTTATTTTGATAATCATAAGGTAATCATTACCAAAAAATTTGCAATGGGCGAGATTAACGTAAAATTTGAACTTGATAATATTTCGGTATTTGAATTTTTGGACAAATACGGTGAGATGCCGCTGCCGGTTTATATTAGGAGATCATTTAAACGTCATTGCGAGGAAGGACGCAGTCCTGACGCGGCAATCTCGTTACAAGATCCTGAGATTGCCACGGCATCCCAAATAATGCCTCGCAATGACGATAAACTAGACCCTCTACGCTATCAAACTGTCTATAGTCAAATAGAAGGATCGGTTGCAGCACCAACAGCAGGCTTGCATTTTACAAAGGATATAATTGATAAGCTTAAGGCAAAAAATATACAAACCACATTTTTAACATTACATGTGGGAGCAGGAACTTTTTTACCTGTAAAAACCGAAAATATTCATGAGCATAAAATGCATACCGAATATTGCTCTATTACTCCTGAAACTGCTGAAATCATCAACAAAACAAAGCAAGAGGGAAGACGCATTATTGCAGTCGGCACTACAACACTTAGAACACTTGAGAGTTCTTGCAATAACGGCATCGTAAAAGCCGGTGATTTTGAAACCAATATTTTCATAACTCCGGGTTTTAAATTTCAAACAGCCGATATGCTACTTACTAATTTCCATTTTCCTAAATCTACTTTATTTATGCTTATATGTGCTTTTGCCGGATTTAAAGAGATGCATGAACTATATAAATATGCTATAAAAGAAAAAATGCGTTTTTTTAGCTATGGCGATGCAACACTTTTGTATAGGAAAGTATGAATAGTATCAAAGAATATTTTTTTGTAAATCTAACCACATTACCCTTTATAGAAGAAATTTGGCTTTTTGGCTCACGCGGGCGAGGTGATAATACTGAACGTTCTGATATTGATATTGCCATCCTCTGCCCTAATACAAATGAAGATGATTGGCAGCAAGTTTTAGAAATAATATATGATGCAGATACACTTTTAAAAATAGATTGTGTACGATTTGATACATTAAATGACGATGATAAGCTTAAATAAAACATCGTTAATTTTAAAAAAATTCTTTATAAAAAAGGTTCACGCTAATGGAAGAAATATTTTGGGCAGATTATTTTAGAACCTTGGGACAAGCTATACAACGTTTACACGAGGTTATAGAAAGAACTAAAGTAGATAAAGATCCTATTTTTTTAGATGCTGCTATTCAGCGATTTGAATTCGTAATAGAGCTATTTTGGAAAGTACTAAAGAAAATACTAACCCATGAAAAAATTGATAGTACTACTCCAAAAGATGTCCTAAGTAAAGCTTTTCAATTTAGTATGATCGATGATGAAAAAATGTGGCTTAAAATTGTTAGATGATCATAATATTACTTCTCATGTTTATAAATATGAAGATGCAAAACGAGTTTTTGAAAATATTAAATTATACTTACCGATTTTAGAAAAAACATATAACAAACTAGAGAAAAAATATTTTGGATGATAAAATCCTCTACTGCATTAATACTAGATTCAAAACAAGCTGCTTTATTAGAAGAATTAAAACCACTGGCAATAGAACTTAATAAGCCAAAAAGTTTATTTAAATTCTTTAACCAAAATAATTTAAAAAACGGAATTTATTTATACGGTCCAGTGGGCAGTGGTAAAACTATGCTTATGAATTCTTTTTTTGAAGCGATAAGCATACCTAAGACTATTCTACACTATCAGAACTTTATGCAGGAAATTCATAAATCTATGCATAAATTACAAACGGAAAATCAAAAAGATATCATACCTAAAATTGCCAAAGATTATGCTAAAAAAACTAGAGTACTTGGAATAGATGAATTTGAAATTAAAGACATAACCGATGCAATGATAATCGGTAGATTATTTAATGAATTAATAAAGCAAAATATTTTTATTTTTATAACCTCTAACACGAGTCCCAATAATCTTTACAAAGACGGGTTACAACGAGAATCTTTCCTACCTTTTATAAAGATAATCAATAATACATTTTATGTTAAATATCTAGATAATCACTATGATTATCGATTTGATAAAGCGTTAGGAGTTAAAGGGGCAAGGATAATTTATCCCTTAACTTTAGAAAACCAAAACAAACTTGAAAAAATTATCACAGATATTAGTGATAATAATCTTGTTTCTCAAAATATACAGGTTTTAGGTAGAGAAATATCGTTTCAAAAAGTGTATAAAAGAATATTAGTAACAGATTATAATGAATTATTTGCAAGAGACTTAAGCTATATCGATTATGTTAATATTTGCCAAAATTTCAACGTTATTATAGTGGGGAACGTTCATACTATCGATGCTAATGATACAAATACAGCCGTTAGATTTATCAATTTTATCGATAATGCCTATTTCTATAAAATACTTTTATTTATGAGCTTAGAAGATAACCCAAATAAAATATATCAAGGTTCAGCACGAGCCACAGAATTCAAACGCACTATTTCAAGACTAAATGAAATGAATAGCGAATCTTATTTATTAAATAATGATTTTAAGAATTAACTTCCTTAAGAGGCTATCTGTAAATAAATTCATCAATATTGATCTTTATATCGTCTTCTAAATGCTCTTCTATTGTCTGATCTACATAAAAAGGATAATAATCTCGCATGACATATAATTTGCCACTCTTTTATCAAAACTTCTAGAGGGAGTTGTGCCGTGATCAATCTCTACTACTTTGCATTTTGGAGCCGCAAAAATAAGATTACAAATCCTGATCCGTGCGGTCCAACTATTATTTTTGCTTTATTAAAAAGCCGGGCCTGTTCATACGGGGAGGATAGCTCTAGATATATTATCTTAAAACCGAGTTTCTCAATTTTTTCTATTAACTCTTCTTCATTAACTATTTTTCAGGTAGAAGCGTATTTACGAGAAATATATATTTTATCGTATGCTTTACTATTATCTTTAATAAAAATATTTCTTAAATATTTTTTTAGCAATAAAGGCAAAGGTGTACCTTTTACCGGAATAAACGGTACAGATGGAACAATTAGTCTAGTAGACTGAATTATACAGTCACTATTTACTACAAAAAGCTTATCTTCCGGTATATCTAAATAATTTAATACTATTTCTAATGACTTAATTTGCCATGAATATTTTAAATTATTAAATAGATACGATCATATTCAAGATCTGATTCTTTTAATATAATTAATCTAGGCAAAATTTGTAGCAGCTAATGATACCAATTTTCAGAACCAGAAGATAAAATTACTGCTAATTTTCCATTAAAATATAAAGGATTTTCTGTATTAATATCTCGTTTTTTATTTAATAAACGATGTTAATCACCTAAGCTTATTTGAGTATCTTGTAGAATATAACCTTCTTGAGTTAAAATTCCACCTTCATTAATTACTGTGCCGTTTGGTAACTCTAAAATAAATTGATCAGTATTTTTTTAAATAGTTTTTTAATTTCTATGTTAGATTTCAACGATTCTCTGGAAATAAATTGATGTTTATTCTTTAATGCGTAAGCATTACTAATATAGAAAAAGGTGAAAATTATGAATATAAAATATCTCATAAAGAGAAAGAAAGATAATTAAAAATTTGCATTGCAAGCTTGGCAGCGACCTACTCTCCCATGCCTTATGACATAGTACCATTAGTGCTATGAGGTTTCACGTTCGAGTTCGGGATGGGATCGTGTGTTTCACTCATGCTACAACCACCAAGCTAGCAATACAAACTTTTAAAAGATAGATTTGTATTAGTTTGCTGTTAATATTGCTGCACGACTCAAAAAAAGTCTTAACATTATATCCTAACTTTTACTACGATACTCAGCAAAATAATTTTTACTGGATACCGTGGTCAAGCCATGATATGACATTAGTCATGCAACAACATCTTTATTAGTTGATAAAGCTGTATATAAACCTGATAACTTTGTGAGTTGATACTACATTAGACCTATTCGAAAACCCTACTTCTAGGGGTAATTTGTACGTCGATCCGGTACTCAAATCCTCACGTACTAAGTGTACGCTACGGTTCTGTGTTCCGTGTCTCCTTCAAATTCCTCCCTATAAGCAAATTTCTAAAAAGGTTTATTCTTATAGAATTAACACTATATGCATATGTAATCTCACAGCAAAGTAAATCAATCGAGCTATTAGTATCGGTTAGCTACACACATTACTGTGCTTCCACACCCGACCTATCAACGTGGTGGTCTTCCACGGCTCTAATAGGGAAGTCTAGTTTTGAGGTAGGTTTCCTGCTTAGATGCATTCAGCGGTTATCCCTTCCGTACTTAGCTACCCAGCTGTGCCGTTGGCACGACAACTGGTCCACCAGGGGTACGTCCACCTCGGTCCTCTCGTACTAAAGGCAGATCCTCTCAAACTTCCTACACCCACGGCAGATAGGGACCGAACTGTCTCACGACGTTCTAAACCCAGCTCACGTACCACTTTAATCGGCGAACAGCCGAACCCTTGGGACCTTCTCCAGCCCCAGGATGTGATGAGCCGACATCGAGGTGCCAAACGATTTCGTCGCTATGGACGCTTGGAAATCATCAGCCTGTTATCCCCGGAGTACCTTTTATTCGTTGAGCGATGGCCCTTCCACTCGGGACCACCGGATCACTATGACCGACTTTCGTCTCTGCTCGTCTTGTCAGACTCGCAGTCAGGCTAGCTTATGCCATTGCACTCTAAAAGTTGATTTCCGACCAACCTGAGCTAACCATCGCGCGCCTCCGTTACTCTTTGGGAGGCGACCGCCCCAGTCAAACTACCCACCATGCATTGTCTCGGATCCTGATTCAAGGATCTCGGTTAGATATCAAGAACCAAAAGGGTGGTATCTCAAGGGTGACTCCACAAAGGCTGACGCCTTCGCTTCGTAGTCTCCCACCTATCCTGCACATCTGATTTCTAACACCAGTGCAAAGCTATAGTAAAGGTTCACGGGGTCTTTCCGTCTGACCGCGGGAACTCCGCATCTTCACGGAGAATTCAATTTCGCTGAGTCGATACTGGAGACAGTGGGGAAATCGTTACGCCATTCGTGCGGGTCGGAACTTACCCGACAAGGAATTTCGCTACCTTAGGACCGTCATAGTTACGGCCGCCGTTCACTGGGACTTCAATTCAGAGCTTGCACCCCTCCTTTTAATCTTCCAGCACTGGGCAGGCGTCAGACCCTATACGTCGTCTATTGACTTTGCAGAGCCCTGTGTTTTTAATAAACAGTCGCTACCCCCTAGCTTGTGCCACCTGCACATGGTTGCCCATATACAGGTCATCTTTCTTCCGAAGTTACAGATGCAATTTGCCTAGTTCCTTCAGCATCGTTCTCTCAAGCACCTTGGTATACTCTACCTGTCCACCTGTGTCGGTTTCGGGTACGGTCTTTATGGACCTCTCACATAACTTATTTCTAGAGGCAATTTGTGCGTCGATCCGATACTCAAATCCTCACGTACGCTTATGTACGCTGCGGTTTTGTGTTTCGTGTCTCCTACAAATTTCTCTCTATAAATAAGTTATGTGAGAGGTCCATGTGAAGGTGTTATTTCCTGGAAAATATTCACTGCACAATCAATCCAATAAGACTGTACAATTTACTATTTTCGTCACATCCTTCAGGTTCAGGAATATTAACCTGATTCCCATCGATTACGCCTTTCAGCCTCATCTTAGGGGCCGACTAACCTTGCACAGATTAACTTTATGCAAGAACCCTTGGACTTTCGGTGAGAATGTTTCTCACATTCTTTATCGCTACTTATGTCAGCATTCTCACTTCCGATACCTCCAGCAAACCTTACGGTTCACCTTCGCAGGCTTACGGAACGCTCCGCTACCATTTATGCCAAATGCATAAATCCGCATCTTCGGTACATGACTTGAGCCCCGTTACATTGTTGGCGCAAGAAAACTTATTTAGACTAGTGAGCTATTACGCTTTCTTTAAATGATGGCTGCTTCTAAGCCAACATCCTAGTTGTTTTGGTCTTCTCACATCCTTTAACACTTAGTCATGATTTAGGGACCTTAGACGGCGGTCTGGGCTTTTTCCCTCTCGACTATGGACCTTAGCACCCATAGTCTGTCTGCTATGCTGTACTCGTCGACATTCGGAGTTTGATTGAGTTTGGTAAGTCTGTGGGACCCCCTAGCTCATTCAGTGCTCTACCTTCGACGGTAATCGCTATAACGCTCTACCTAAATAGATTTCGCGGAGAACCAGCTATATCCGAGTTTGATTGGCCTTTCACCCCTAACCACAACTCATCCCCTACTTTTTCAACAGTAGTGGGTTCGGTCCTTCAGCGGATTTTACTCCGCTTTCAACCTGGCCATGGCTAGATCACCCGGTTTCGGGTCTAATTCATCTAACTAAACGCCCTATTCAGACTCGCTTTCGCTATGCCTACACCTAATGGCTTAAGCTTGCTAGATAAACTAAGTCGCTGACCCATTATACAAAAGGTATGCCGTCACAAGACATATAAATACGCTTGCTCCGACTGCTTGTAAGCATTTGGTTTCAGATACTATTTCACTCCCCTTGTCGGGGTACTTTTCACCTTTCCCTCACGGTACTTGTTCACTATCGGTCACTAGAGAGTACTTAGGCTTAGAGGGTGGTCCCCCTATGTTCAGACAGGATTTCACGTGTCCCGCCTTACTCAAGGACTTCAAACTTTTTACCTATACAGGACTATCACCCTCTATGGTCAACCTTTCCATGTTGTTTTAGTTATTTTTTTGAAGCCACTGGCCTGGTCCGCGTTCGCTCGTCACTACTAACGGAGTCTCGGTTGATGTCCTTTCCTCCAGCTACTTAGATATTTCAGTTTGCTGGGTTTGCCTCATATAACTATGTATTCACTATACAATACCTAATAAATTAGGTGGGTTTCCCCATTCGGAAATCTTCGGATCAAAGTTTATTCGCAACTCCCCGAAGCTTATCGCAGCGTATTACGTCCTTCATCGCCTTCTAATGCCAAGGCATCCACCAAATGCTCTTATTATATTTACTTACGCTTTTTTACTTGAGACTACACGATGCATACAGAATTAATTTCACAATTATTTTCAGTATCTACTCACGATATAAATTTTTATTATCGCGGTGTATTTAGTTTTTAGCTTTATCAACTTTTTAAACAGCTACAAAGTTTTATGTTTCAAACTTTGTGTGGTGATTTTATATCTATATTTTAAAAGCTTGTCAAACACTAATTTCAAATAATTTTAATTTTATTTTTTATGAGGGAGCTTAAAGTTATTTTAACCTCTTTTTAAAGTAGGCTTTATCGGCTTTTTGTTTAGACCTACGGTCTCTATTTTGTATCTACCTTACCGTTAAAATCTTCAAAAAATAATCTGCCTTTTTGTAAAATATTATTTACTGCTTTCATTTTTCCTTCTCTGCTTATCAAACCGCTTTGAGTTTTAACAAACAATAATTTCAAAGAGTTAGTTAATATTTTTTAATATGTATTAAAAAATATTGTTCATTATTATAAAGCGGCTATTGATATAATTATGCATTGCTCTTTCCACGCAATATGGTTTTTCTAAAAAAAATAATGAAAAATGATAACATAGCAATAAAGGGGAATTTTTATACTCCATTAGGACAATACAAATTATTTGGGTCATTAAGTTATACAATGGAAAGCCACATAACAGAGTTTAATAATCATCTAAAAACAAAGTTTGATATAATTGAATTAAAACCTCAAGGGAAACGTCATGGTCAATATGGAATATATGCATTTACAAAAGATTGCGATGGCAATACTTTAAGCGTTCCTCAAGACTATACAAAACACTTAAAAAATTCTTCTACTGAGGGTTACACAGATAGCGAAAGCCAAGAGATCTGGAAAGAAATCAAACCAAAAATAGTAGAATTAAATAACGATTTTGAAAATAGAATGAATAAATTTAAAAATTCTATAAATAAGGATAATTATGAACCGATGCTTACTTATCTCCTCACTCCTAATTATTACAATAAACAGCACTTTCTTATTCATCTGATCTATCTATATTGGATGAAGTGATATTGCCTTTAATATATAATGGACTTGATCTCCTTAAATGTTTAGGAGATTCACAAATTTTACCAGATAATGCATAAGTAATTTCATCGTAAATAAGGATAAATCTTATCCTTATTTTTCATTATTCTAATATTACTCCTTTTAAAATATTTGTACCATGCAAGAACTCGGAAGTAGGCAAAGCTCGTTTTCCTTCTTGCTGCAAAATTTTCACTCGTAATATACCGCTTCCGCAAGCTATTTCCAGCTTATCGCTAATAACGGTACCGGAAGTAAAGTGATGATCCGCATTTAAATATTCTGCTTTAAGGATTTTAATTATTTTATCATTATAACTAAAATATGCTCCAGGCCAAGGATTCATCCCTCTTATTTTACAATCTATTTTATATGCAGATTCATGCCAATTAATCTTTCCTTCTTCCTTTGTTAGTTTATGAGCATACGTAACACCGTCGCTTGACTGTTTTATCGGTACTATATTATCGATATTTGCAAGTGTTTTTATTAGTAATTCAGCTCCTAAATTAGCACATTTATTATGCAATTCTTTCAGCGTTGTTCTTTCTTCTAAATCAAAATCTTCTTTCATCAATATATCGCCTGTATCAAGCCCTGCATCCATACGCATAATACATACACTACTTTTTCGGTCACCCTCTATAATGGTACGCTGCAAAGGTGCTGCTCCTCTATGACGAGGCAAATCGGACGGATGGATATTAAGACAACCGTATTTTTTAGCTTCTAATATAGCTTTCGGCACAATAAAACCATATGCAATAACAACTATAATATCAGCATTAACTTTATTAATTAGATTTATTATTTCATCATTACGAAGAGTAGAAGGAGTATAAACAGGAATTTGATGCTCAAATGCTAATTGATGTATCGGGGATTTAGCTAGGTTAAGTCCTCTACCCTTAGCTTTAGGTTGCTGTGTAAAAACAGCCGTAACTTCGTGATGAGTTATAAGTTTTTTAAGAGCGGGAACGGCGAATTCAGGCGTTCCCATAAAGATTACTTTCACACTATATTATTTTTGAGTTTCTTAAGCTTACGAAGCACTACATCTCGTTTCAGACTACTTAAATAATCAATCATGAGCTTACCTTCTAAATGATCATACTCATGCTGGATAACTCTTGCAAGCCAATCATTTGCCTCAAGCTCTTGTTGCTTGTTATGATAGTCTAAATACCTAATCTTTATAGATTCCGGTCTCGCGACATCAACACGTTGCTCCGGTAATGAAATACAGCCCTCATTAGCTATAACTAGCTCTTCTGATTTTTCTATTATTTCGGGATTTACTATAAAAAGCGGATAAAAATCTTTTGGCCTTTCTACTGGATCATGATCCTTTATATCAATTACCATAATACGTTTTAATACTCCCACCTGCACGGCAGCGAGCCCTCCCCCATCCTCATGGTACATAGTTTTAACCATATCATCCATAAATTTCCGTGTTTGGTCGGTAACTTCTAAAACCGGTTGAGATTTCTGCCTTAATCTTGGATCAGGTGCTGTTACTATTGATAATATTGACATAATTTAATCTTAATATTTTATTTTAATATACCATAAAACCCACTACATGTAAAGAAAAGCAGCAAACCTATCTAATTGTGGCAATAGTTGCATAATAAACTCACCTAATAATAATAATTTATTGAGTTAATAATATTTAGTAAAAAATAATAGCAAATATCAGATAACATGTTAATAAATAAGGCTTGCATAAAATTAAGGAGGAATAATAATGCATTGGGGTGATATTGAAGAAATTGCTGAACAACTCGAGGAACATTGTAGCGGTCAGTATAATGAAAAAAAAAATCATTATCAAAACTAGAAAAATTGATTAGAGATTTTGAAGATAAAGATAAAAAAGTTGAAGAAGTTACGTTAGAAGAAATTCTAGATAAGTGGGAAGAAATACGAGAAATGAATTAAGTAGTTATTTTCAGGCATTTATAAATTAACTTTATAAAAATATATTATAAATAACAATAATATAGCAACTGCCTGAAAAAACACTCTCAAAGTCATTAGCTTTGAGCTAAATTTCTTATCAAACTTTCCTCCGATAGCCATCGACACTACCCCTGTAACAAGAACCGCAACGGTTAAACCAATCGCGATTAATAACCATATCATAATTTATTACCAATATATAACTTTCCACACAAAGATTATAACCTTGTTGCGTGGATATCCAATCGTCATTGCGAGGAAAATTATAAAGTAATTTGACGAAGCAATCTCAGGAGTTTGTTATTATTTCATGAGATTGCCACGCAGCCTATGGCTGCTTGCAATGACGACTTAGGTATCTACGCAAAATGCTTTTGCAGGAATGACATCGAGAGCCTTTTAAGAGCTATGCGGGAATAACAACGCCTCAGCCCTTACACCTCTTCAGGTTGCTCTAAACCTTCTTCCTCTAATTCACTATCCTCTTCACCATCAGCACTTTCAGCAATGAGAGAAACAGATACGACTTTTTCACCGTCATCTAGCTTAAACAGGATTACACCGCTAGTGTTACGTCCCGTAATACGCACTGACTCAAGTTTACAGCGAATTAACTTGCCATTATTAGTGATCAGCATTAACTCATCATCCATTTTGACCGGCATAACACTGACGACTAAACCGGTTTTGTCGTTAATATCCATATTGATTATACCGCTACCGCCACGATCGGTAATTCTATAACCATATGCTGAGCTTCTTTTACCGAAACCGTTCTCTGTAACCGTCAAGATAAATTCTTCGGAATTTGCCATTTCTAAAATAGCCTCAACAGTTAAGCTTACACCAAGTTCTTCAGGATTAAACGCCTCACCTTTAGCAATTTCAAGTCTCTGCTCCCACGGCACAGATAAATAAGCATCTCTATCTTCTTTTGTACTACTAATACCTTTAAGCACAGTCATAGAAATCACGAAATCATCTTTGGCTAGTTTCATACCTCGTACCCCATCGGAAGTACGACTTTTAATAACACGCAATGATTCAACAGGGAATCTTAAAGCTTTACCAGCTTTGGTGGCAAGTAAAATATGCTCGTCTTCTTTACATGGTTTTACGTCAATTAATTTATCGTCCTCATCAAGCCTAATAGCAATTTTACCGTTTGACTGAATCTTCTTAAAGTCTAGCAAATCGCTCCTTCTGATGTTACCCTTGGCAGTTGCGAACATAATATTTAAATTATCCCACTCATCCTGATTTTCAGGTAGCGGCATAATATTCGTAATATGCTCATTTTCTTTCAGCGGTAATATATTAACCATCGGTCTTCCTTTACCTTGCGGATTACTTAAAGGAAGCTTATAAAGCTTTAAGCTATAAACCTGACCGATATTTGAGAAGAACAACATTGGCGTATGAGTACTACTGACAAAAACTTGCGTGGTAATATCTTCATCACGCATTGAAAGCCCTGATCTTCCTTTACCGCCACGTTTTTGCGAACGATAGCTACTTAGAGGTACACGTTTGATATACCCACCAAGCGTTACGGTTACTACCATCTCTTCACGCTGAATTAAATCTTCTATATCTTGATCAAATTCGCCGAATTCAATTGAAGTAAGACGAGGAGTCGCAAATTCTTCTTTAACTTTAATTAGCTCTTCCTTTAAAATCTCAAGTAACCTTGTACGAGAGCCGAGTATATTAAGATATTCGGTGATTTCCGTAGCGAGGTTCTTTAAATCCTCTTCAAGCTTGTTTTTCTCCATAGCGGTCAGGCGTTGCAATCTCATTTCTAAGATTGCCTTAGCTTGCACTTCGGTAAAGTTACATTTGCCTTGCTCATTTAACATTGCTTTATCATCAACCAGCTTTACAAGAGGTAGGATATTTAATGCTTCCCACTGGCGAGCCATTAATTCTTGTTTAGCTGTATTCGGGTCATTTGAAGCTTTAATAATACGTATTATTTCATCGATATTACTAACGGCAATAGTTAGTCCTAGTAAAATATGTGCTCTATCTCTTGCTTTATTTAGCAAATATATAGTACGGTTAGTAATTACCACTTCCCTAAAACTAACGAAAGCTGCGATTACTTCTTTCAAATTCATCACTTTCGGTAGCCCGTCTTTAAGAGCAAGCATAATAACACCGAAGCTAGTTTGTAGCTGCGTACATGCGTATATTTGATTTAAGACTACTTCAGCAACTACGTCTTTCTTTAACTCAATAAAAATCCTTACACCGTTTTTATTCGATTCGTCACGTAAATCACTTATACCTTCTATATGCTTTTCCTTAACCATTTCAGCGATTTTCTCAACGAGCCTTGCCTTATTTACCATATACGGTATTTCGTTAATAATAATTGCTTGACGATTATTACCGATATTCTCAATCTCGGCTCGACCTCGCATAATGATACTACCTCTACCGGTAAGATATGCCGATCTAATACCGCTAATACCTAAAATCATTGAACCCGTAGGGAAATCAGGTCCTTTAACAACTTCTAGTAAATCTAAAATTTCTATATCATTATTATCTATATATAAACAGCACGCATCGATAACCTCACCAAGATTATGAGGCGGGATATTAGTTGCCATACCGACCGCAATACCTCCGCTACCGTTAACCAATAAATTGGGAAACATTGCAGGAAGTACAGAAGGCTCTTCTTCAGAACTGTCGTAATTAGGGTTAAAGCTGACGGTCTCTTTATCGATATCCTCTACGAGCTTATGTGAAACTTTAGCCATTCGAGATTCGGTATATCTCATTGCTGCCGCCGCATCACCGTCCATCGAGCCGAAATTACCCTGCCCATCCACAAGCGGCAGACGCAAGGAAAAATCTTGTGCCATACGTACTAACGAATCGTAAATAGCACTATCGCCGTGCGGATGGTATTTACCCATCACGTCACCGACTATTCTAGCAGATTTTCTATAAGGTTTACTAGCATGATTACCGGCTTCATGCATGGAATAGATAATTCGGCGATGTACCGGCTTTAAGCCGTCCCGAACATCCGGTATAGCTCTACTTACTATAACGCTCATAGCATAATCAAGATAAGATACTTTCATCTCATCTTCGATATTTACCGGTACTAAATTAGAAGAATATTTATCAGTCACGATTACTTAGCCTTAAACTTAATGAATTATATTTAATAATAGAGACATAATAAATTTCTTTCAAGGATTGCTTGTATTTACTTTTTGCTTTGAAAGGCAGTATTAAACCTCCTTTCTAAAGGAGGTTTAAAATAATGTGTATCCAAGATAAAAGGGGATTTTCATTTTGGATACTAATTTAATTTGATCCTAAAATTTCTACACAATATATTATCTTCTATACTAGTATCACTTTGAAACTCATAGAATGGATTAGTCAAACTTATTGCTTTATATAATTGGTTATTCTCTAATTCTATAGTCTAATTCCTTATTGATGAACCACGCATTTATATTTTCGTCATAGATAAATAAATCTTTAGCTGATGATTCTAATTCATTTAAATCATCTCTAGAAAATCCGATTTTACTTAAATCATTGTTAATTCTATTAATCAAATATCCTCTTTCTATTAATAGCTTTAGCAAGCCATATTCACCAAATTAAGTGTGCTGTTCCTACACAACATACAATATCTTTATTATATTCTTTAAAGTAATTGATCTATTTTAGTTATCCATGCTGTGTTACGTTGTTTAATGGGCATTGGGCTATCATCTGATGGGATCATATCTGTCAATATATGCCCTTTCAAATATTCTAAAGACATGATATTCATCCCTCTTGAATCGTCTACACAGGAAATAACATAATTCTCAAGGCACTTTATATCTATACCTTGCATGGTGTTTGCCTCATCCAAGTTCAGCACTAACTTTCCTTCTTATAGATTAATGTCTTGCTAATTCAAAATCCATACCTTTATGTCCTCCGTCTAGAGCAGCAAGCATTATAACCCTTCATGAGATAAATCATGTAATTTAAGATTTAATTCCGATTTATGAGATAAAGCTTTTGCTGCTATCTTTAATATTCTTGGATCAATATCATCATGTGTACTATCAGCATTTTCATTTAGCAAATTTAATTTTGCACAAAATTGTAATCTCTCTGAAACAGATTTTTCTCCATCTCCTTCGGTAATAAGTATTTTCTGTTTCAATAAAAATTCTTTGGCTACCGTTGGTTAAGAAATCTATGCTTAAAGAATGTACTAACCCTAATAAATAAGCGGATTTATTACCACGACTAAATTCAAATAAAAACATACCAAACTTCAAAAAATTAATTAATTTTAACTAAACTTAAGTATATATATTGAGCTAAGTTTTATTGTCAATAAGGATTTTTAGAGAAGTAGAAGGTATTGCCTAGAAAAAGTTGATAATTTGAAAAGTTTACGTCTGAGCTATGGAAAATTACGAAGTAATTGACAAAACAATCCAGTAAAAAATGCTAATTTATAGCATTTTTTTAATCTTTTTCTGGATTGCCATGCTCCTTTTAGTCGCTCGCAATGACGATATCAACCGTTTCTAGGCAATGACATAATCGTAAGAGTTAACAAACTTTATTATATATTAGAATTATTTTATACTTTCTAAATATAATGAACGCTGCTCTATTTTTTTTATTTCATCTACTGTTACCTGTTCTTCTAGCGTTTGTTTAAACTTAGATCTTAGTTTTTCTAAATCTTTATTTTTCTTAGAAATCGGTAATATTTTAGATAATAATTTATTATTTTTGTTGAACATGTAATTACTCCCTATTGATTAAACTTAAATTGCTCAAGTTTCAACCACCGAAGAGAAATAAACTCTTGGTGGTCTATGTATTTAATAAGTGTTTAGAATAATGCATAATTCTAGATACTGTAAGGAGGTAACGATGGTGGTCAGGTTATTAATTTAATTATAATTAATGAACCGTGCCCCGGTGTGTTCTCCTTACTTCATTTGGTTCCAAACAAATCAATAGAGCAAGGGGTTATTCACGATCAACCATTAAGATCAAGTGAATAACCCCCTTGCT
Organism: Rickettsia helvetica; assembly: GCF_963970025.1. NCBI lineage: Bacteria > Pseudomonadati > Pseudomonadota > Alphaproteobacteria > Rickettsiales > Rickettsiaceae > Rickettsia > Rickettsia helvetica. Next base: position 718,914 of record NZ_OZ018776.1, on the reverse strand, counting down.
CGTACATGGGACAGGAGAGAAAAACATAACAAAGCATATCTTTATAGGTATCGATGTATCTGAAGATACTTTAGACGTCTGGTTACACCCATTGAATAAATATAAAGTTTTTAATAATGATCAATAACATTGTTAAAAACAAACGACCTTGGCAGGAGCAATATAAACAAATTATCTTGACTTCTTAAACACAATCACCAGGGCGTTAGTAACACACCATATAGAACAACAGCTATGAACAGTAGCCACGCAGCATTACTAAAAAATAGTAAGCTATATCAAAAATTTAGGCTTTAGGCTTAAAGTTTACACCTTAAACCTTGGACATACCTAATATCTCCCCGACCATGAAAAAGTTGAGGAGCATTTTTAAATGGGTAATGCTAACCATCTGTGTAAAGGGCTTTGAAACCCCGGAATAATGTCGCCGCTATTCCTGCAGGAGATTTTACTCAATTTTTTAAAAATGTCAATTATCTATCGATATCATTCCTGCAGAAGCAAGAATCCAGTAACCTTTAATGTCATCCTAGCTAACTTGATTGCGGGTTCTAGTCTTTTTTAATTTTTTTCTAGACTCCATGGTCAAGCCACGAGGTGACAATGGAAAGAGCCGGATACCTGCTTTTAGCTAGGACATTGAGGCATACAATAATACCTTTAGTAGGTTAAACTAACAAACCTCTATAAGGCTATGGTGGGAATCGCCAATCAATATCCTAAAGCCTTCTCCTTCATTATCATTATGATCAAAATTATTTTTAGAACAACAAAACTTGAATTTAATATCTTTAAAGTTGAATCTAATATCTTTAATAAGAATTGCATCTATATCATTTGATTTAGTATCATATATCCATAAAATTTCTGCTCCGTCCCAAACAATCTTTTTCTCATTCGACAAGCTTATGGTGTTATAATTTTTAACTTCTGTAATAACCTGAGGTTTAGCTCTAACCGAAACTCTTGTCTCATCATTTGAAAAAGAAATAGGGTTGGTATGCGAAGTACTAACATTTCTGATTTCCACTAGGTTTAAATTAACTATAGGGTTATCTATAATAACACGCACTCCATTCGCATTTATTGTTTCATTAACTAAATTATTATAAATATCGGAGGGACTCCCAAATGTAAGCGTATCACCACCTACTACCGGACTACCCGATGCTCCTAGATTCTCTACGCTAGCACCATTACGTATTGCTGTATTTTCTGGCATAATCTTTACCTTATTTTTTGTTAAAAAACTATTATACACAAAATTATAAATTAAGTAAAGATATATTAATTTATTAGTATTTTATTTACTTTTGCTCCTCTTCCTGCTGTTTATACCAAAGTTCGGCATAATAGCCTTTGTGCTGTAGCAAGGTTTTATGGTTGCCTCGTTCGACTATATAGCCGTTATCCAAAACGATAATCTCGTCTGCATCGATAATAGTTGATAGTCTATGGGCAATGATAAGGGTAGTATGGCATGCCGAGAGCTCTTTAAGGCTTGCTTGAATTAGCTTGTCGGTTTTAGTATCAAGCGAGCTAGTTGCTTCATCAAAAACATATATTGCCGGATTTTTTAGGATGGTTCTTGCGATTGCAATACGCTGTTTCTCACCACCCGAAAGCTTTAAGCCTCTCTCGCCTACCTGCGTCTCATACCCTTCGGGTAGCATGCTAATAAACTCATGAATATGAGCATTTTTTGAGGCTGCTATAACTTTATCATAACTAGCTGCATTATTACCGTACGCAATATTGTAATATATCGTATCGTTAAACAACACCGTATCTTGCGGGACAATTCCGATAGATTTACGAAGCGACTGTTGCGTTACTTCTCTTATATCTTGATCGTCTATAGTAATATTGCCGCCATTAATATCGTAAAACCTAAATAGCAAGCGTGATATCGTCGATTTCCCTGCCCCGCTACTACCGACTACTGCTAAGATTTTACCGCTCTTGATCGTAAAACTTATATTATGCAAAATCGGACGTTCCTGATTATAAGCAAAGCTAACATTATCGAAACTAACCTCACCTTTTGAGATAATTAGCTCCTTAGCATCTACCGCATCCTGTACTTCTGCCGGTATATCAAGCAGCTTAAACATATCTTCCATACTAACTAGAGCGTTTTTAATTTCTCTATAGGCAAAGCCAAGTATTGAAAGCGGAATTGATAGCTGAAATAGATAAGTATTAACCATTATTAAATCGCCGACGGTCATTTTATTCTGATTAATAGCATTTGCCGAAAGTATCATAAGGCTAACAAGCCCTAAGGATATTATAACATCCTGCCCTATATTTAAAATCGATAGGCTGTTAGTAGTTTTAGTGGCTGATTTTTCATAAGTTTGTAAAGCCTCATTAAACTTTACCGCCTCATATTCTTCATTACCGAAATATTTAACGGTTTCAAAATTCAGTAAACTATCGATCGCCCTATTATTGGCAGTGTTATCGCTTTGGTTCATTTCCCTTGCAAAAGAAATACGCCAAGTACTGATTAAGAAAGTATAGCCAACATAAACTATCATTGTTATTAAGATAGTCACGGCAAACCAAATACCGTAAACATACCATAACATCCCGCTTACTAGTATAATTTCTACGCTTGTCGGGAAAATATTAAATAATGAATATCGCAGCACCACTTCAATACCTTTAGTACCACGCTCTATTGACCTACTTAAGCCTCCTGTTTTTCTAGTAATGTGAAAACGCATACTTAAATTATGCATGTGCTTAAAGACATTTAGAGCAACTAAGCGTGTTGCTTGATGTCCTACCTTTGAAAAAATAATATTTCGTAATTCACTGAAAATTTGAACAAGTATTTTTGTTCCGCCATATGCAACAATAATCCCGATAATAACCAAAAGAGCAAAATTTTTATTTAGCCCATCTATTATACATTTATAAACAATCGGAACAAAAATATTTATTACTTTAGCTATGACTAGACAAATAAGAGAGGTAACAATACGCAGGCGTATATCAACATCCTTCGACCATAAATACGGCAGAAGTAGATAGAATGAATTTTTGTGATTGTTGTTTTTGAACATTTTTGAAGTTTTCAGCGTCATTGCGAGCGGGCATTGTTGCATGGAGCCTAAATCGTCATTGCGAACAGCCATAGGCTGCGTGGCAATCTCATGAAATCATAATAAACTCCTGAGATTGCTTCGTCAATTGCTATGCAATTTCCTCGCAATGACGTTTTTATTAATTACGCCCCGGCAGCAGGCAAAGTCTTCTTCGGCTGATTTTCTAACAACTTATCTAGCCTTCCCTCTTTTTCAAGATCAAACAGATCATCACAACCGCCAACATGCATATTATCTATAAATATCTGCGGGACGGTCTTTTTTCCACCGGCTTTCTTAATAAATTTTTCTTTCTCTTCCTGAGTAAAATTACTTACTTCAATTTCCTCATAAGCAACATTTTTCTCATCAAGCAATGCTTTAGCTTTTATACAATAAGGACAACTAGCGAGAGTATAAATAATAATTGTGTGTAATATAGCTTTATTCATAATGTTATATTTTTTTGTTAGATTTTAATATATTATCTTAAACTATAGTTTTTAAAGCAAGTAAAAATGCATGAATAATTTTTCTATTATCTCAGAATATAAACCAGCAGGCGATCAACCAAAAGCAATAGATGAAATTATAATAGGATTAAATAGTAAGAAACGCTCACAAATGTTGCTTGGTATTACGGGATCAGGCAAAACTTTTACTATGGCGAATATTATAGAGAGAACTAATCGCCCTACTCTTATTATGGCTCATAATAAAACTTTAGCTGCCCAAATCTATTCAGAGATGAAATCGATTTTTCCAAAGAATGCCGTTGAGTATTTTATCTCATATTATGATTATTACCAGCCCGAAGCATATATAGCACGCACCGATACTTTTATAGAAAAAGACTCATCAATTAATGAGCAGATTGATTTAATGCGTCATTCCGCTACAAGATCGTTATTAGAGCGTCGTGACGTTATAGTAGTTTCTTCCATTTCTTGTATTTACGGGCTTGGCTCTCCTGATTTGTATTATCAAATGACGGTTAATTTAGAGCCTGGTCAAAGCTATCCTCGTGATAAGCTGTTAAATGATTTGGTAAATCTACAATATGAGCGTAACGATATCGGGTTTGAGCGTGGCTGTTTTCGAGTTAAAGGGGATAATATCGATATTTTTCCCTCGCATTATAGCGATAAAGCTTGGCGTTTATCGTTTTTCGGTAATGAACTTGAGTATATACATGAATTCGATCCCCTAACAGGCGAAAAACTTGCTAAGCTCGATAAAGCTATGGTCTTTGGTAATTCGCACTTTGTGATGCCTCAAGAAACGGTAAATAATGCCATATCAGGCATTGAAGAAGAATTACAAAAACGCTTAGAGTTCTTAAAGTCACAAGATAAACCACTTGAAACGCAAAGGCTAAATCAACGTACTCAATATGATCTTGAAATGTTAACGGAAACAGGCAGCTGTAAAGGCGTTGAAAACTACTCTCGCTTTTTCACAGGACGTAATGCCGGTGAGCCGCCACCAACATTATTCGAGTACCTACCGGAAGATGCGTTATTATTTGTTGATGAAAGCCATGTATCCGTACCGCAAATTAGAGCGATGTATAACGGCGATCGAGCAAGGAAAGAAGTTTTGGTAGAGCATGGGTTTCGTCTGCCCTCTGCTCTTGATAATAGACCTTTAAAATTTGAAGAATGGGAAAAATTCAGACCGCAAACCGTTTTTGTATCAGCAACTCCAGGACTGTTCGAGTTAGAAGAAACCGGCGGCACGGTTGTAGAATTGATTATCAGACCTACGGGACTGCTTGATCCTGAATGTATTATCAAACCTGCTACTAACCAAGTTGAGGATTTAATTAGCGAGATTCAAAGCACTATCGCTAAAGGTTTCCGTGTTCTAGTCACCACCTTAACTAAAAAAATGGCAGAAGATTTAACCGCCTATTTACAGGAACTAAAATATAAAACCTCTTATTTACATTCTAACGTTCATACTCTAGAACGTATCGAAATTTTACGAGATTTAAGACAAGGTACTATTGATATTTTAGTGGGTATTAATCTATTAAGGGAGGGGCTTGATATCCCTGAATGCGGCTTAGTTGCTATACTTGATGCAGACAAAGAGGGGTTTTTGCGGTCGGAAGTATCGTTAATACAAACAATAGGAAGAGCTGCAAGAAATAGCGAGGGTAAAGTTATACTTTATGCCGATAAAATGACTAAATCTATTGATAAAGCCGTTAGTGAAACGTTGCGTAGAAGGCAAATTCAACAGGAATATAATGAAAAACACGGCATAATTCCAAAAACCATCAACCGTGCTATTCACGCTTTAGCAGAACTTGAGAAAATCGATAGTAAGCTTGATAAAAAACAAACTCATAATTTATTTGATAACCCTGCTAAGCTAAAAGCTCATATTGACAAATTAAAGAAAGAAATGCTTAAAGCCGCAAGTAATCTTGAATTTGAACAAGCCACAAAACTTCGTGATCAGCTAAAAACTCTAGAAGAGGCGGCACTCGAGTTGAGTTAATGGTGTACGTTGTGGATACCAAAATCGTCATTATGAGTAGGCATTGTGGCGTGGAACGATTTTTTCGTCATTGCGAGGAAAATTACGAAGTAATTGACGAAGCAATCTCAGGAGTTTGTTATTTGTTATTATTTCATGAGATTGCCACGCCAGCCTACGGCTGTTCGCAATGACGACTCTAGTATCCACACAACAACGCCTATTAACAACACCTAAAACTCTTCCTATGATACGGTGATAAGCCGTGGGTATTAATAGCTTCGATATGCTCTTTAGTACCATAGCCGGAATTTTTGTGCCATAAATATTGTGGGAATTCAGTGCTTAAATCTAACATCAAACGATCCCTAGTAACTTTTGCAATAATGGAAGCCGCTGCAATCGATAACGATAAATTATCACCGTTAACTATACTGACAAATCTTGCATCCTTAAACTGCATATTACCGTCAACTAAAACTTTCTCCGGCTTAGTTGTAAGATTTGCCGCAGCAATAGAACAAGCTTTTTTAGTTGCCTCTAATATATTAATCTCATCAATTTCGGTATGAGAAATAATAGCGGTTGACCAAACATAGTTACTAGTTATTTGCTCATATAGTAATTCTCTTTTCTTTTTGGAAAGCTTTTTAGAATCTTTAATACCCGTTATAATATTGGCGTTATCTATTATAACGGCACTTGCTACTACTGGACCTGCGAGCGGTCCTCTACCTGCTTCATCTATACCTGCTACAACATACTCCTGATATTTCTTCTCAAAATGTAATAGATCTACTTCCATAATTGTATTTTTTTAATTTTTGATATATGATAGAGCAGTTTAGAATTACAAAAAAGTAAAAGTGCAAAATTATTTTCAATTACTAGGGCTCCCGCAAGAGTATAATATTGATTTAAAGATATTAGAAAAGCAATATTTTGCTATGCAGGTAAAATATCATCCCGATAAAGCAAAAACTTTGCAGGCAAAGGAACAAAATCTAATTACTGCGGCTGAATTAAATAACGCTTACTCTACTCTTAAAGATGCCTTAAAGCGTGCCGAATATATGCTGCTTTTGCAAAATATAAATTTGAATGATGAAAAAACACGCAGTTTACTTTCGCCGCTAGAATTAAGCATATTCTGGGATGAAATGGAAATAATTGAAAATACTATCTTATTTAGTGATCTAGAAAAAATAAAAGATAAATATGAATTAATGGAAAAGCTCGAGATTGATTCTTTAAAACAAGCTTTTGAAGAACAAAATCTATCAGACGCAACTATAAAAACTAGCAAGCTTAAATATATTGGGACATTGCTGCATAAACTGCAAGAAAAAATAAATTCATGCAAATAATAGAAATTAGGGAACCAGAGCAAGCTGATCTTAAGCAAGAACAGCAAATAGCAGTCGGTATCGATTTTGGCACTACTAACTCATTAATAGCTATTGCAGCTAATAGAAAAGTTAAAGTTATTAAATCTATAGATGATAAAGAATTAATCCCAACTACTATAGATTTTACAAGTAACAATTTTACTATAGGTAATAATAAGGGACTTCGTTCTATTAAAAGATTATTCGGTAAAACATTAAAAGAAATTTTAAACACTCCGGCACTTTTTTCTTTAGTTAAAGATTATTTAGATGTAAATAAAGGCGAGCTTAAGCTAAATTTTGCTAATAGACATCTTCCCACACCAGCTTATAGAGAGGAATTTAAAGGAGACACGGACCGCAGCACCGCAGCGTATATAGACATACGCGAGGATGTGGGTACCGGTTCGACGTCTAAATTACCTCTAGAAGCGAAGTGTGGGAAGATGTCTATTAAAAGGATGCGGATTCCTGAAATTGCAGCAGAAGTTTTTGTTTACCTAAAAAATCAAGCAGAGAAACAATTAAAGACTAATATAACTAAAGCAGTAATAACAGTACCTGCACATTTTAACGATGCAGCAAGAGGCGAAGTAATGCTTGCGGCTAAAATAGCAGGTTTTGAAGTATTAAGGCTAATTGCCGAACCGACGGCAGCTGCCTATGCTTACGGCTTAAATAAAAATCAAAACGGTTGTTATTTAGTATATGACCTAGGCGGCGGCACTTTTGATGTATCTATTCTTAATATACAAGAAGGTATTTTTCAAGTTATAGCAACAAATGGCGATAATATGCTTGGTGGCGACGATATAGATGTAGTAATTACACAATATCTTTGTAATAAATTTGATTTACCTAATTCTATAGATACTTTACAACTTGCAAAAAAAGCAAAAGAAACTTTAACATATAAAGATAGTTTTAATAATGATAATATGTCAATTAATAAGCAAATATTAGAACAATTAATTTTACCTTTAGTAGAACATACTATCAATATAGCTAAAGAGTGTTTAGAACAAGCAGGAAATCCAAATATAGACGGAGTTATTTTAGTAGGAGGTGCAACCCGCATTCCTTTAATAAAAGACGAATTATATAAAGCATTTAAAGTAGATATTCTATCAGATATCGATCCTGATAAAGCAGTTGTATGGGGGGCTGCATTACAAGCAGAAAATTTAATAGCACCCAATACAAATTCATTATTGATTGATGTAGTACCTCTATCGCTGGGCATGGAATTATATGGTGGTATAGTTGAAAAAATCATCATGCGTAATACTCCGATTCCTATTTCGGTAGTAAAAGAATTTACGACTTATGCCGATAATCAAACCGGTATACAATTTCATATATTGCAAGGTGAACGTGAAATGGCTGTAGATTGCCGTAGCTTGGCTCGATTTGAGTTAAAAGGATTACCTCCTATGAAAGCAGGAGATATTAGAGCCGAAGTTACTTTTGCTATTGACGCAGACGGTATATTATCCGTTTCTGCTTATGAGAAAATCAGTAATACATCACATACTATAGAAGTAAAGCCAAATCATGGTATTGATAAAACGGAGATTGATATTATGTTAGAAAACGCTTATAAAAATGCTAAAATAGATTATACTACAAGATTATTACAAGAAGCAGTAATTGAAGCAGAGGCTTTAATCTTTAGCATAGAACGTGCTATAGCGGAATTAACAGCTTTATTATCGGACAGTGAGATATCTATAATTAATTCTTTATTAGATAATATAAAAGAAGCCACACACGCTAGAGATCGGATCTTAATTAATAATTCTATTAAAGATTTTAAATCCAAAATAAAGCAATCTATGGATACAAAGTTTAATATAATAATTAATGATTTGCTAAAAGGCAAAAATATCAATCAAATTAAATAGCCTCAGTTATATATAAAGTTTTATATATAATCGAGCTAATTTAGATAAGGAAAAATAAGAAGAATGTCAGGAAAAATAAAAGTAACATTTATTATAAATGATGGAGAAGAAAAAACAGTAGAAGCACCGATAGGGCTTTCTATTTTAGAAATTGCCCATAGTAACGATCTAGACCTTGAGGGAGCTTGTGAAGGATCGCTTGCTTGTGCTACTTGTCACGTTATTTTAGAAGAAGAATTTTACAACAAATTAAAAAAACCTACGGAAGCAGAGGAAGATATGCTTGACTTAGCCTTCGGTCTTACCGATACTTCTAGATTGGGATGTCAAATTATTTTAACCGAAGAATTAGACGGCATAAAAGTACGCCTTCCTTCTGCTACTCGTAATATAAAATTATAATGGATTAAAAAAGTGATACGTAAAATACTTCTTTTTGTGTTTTTAGCCTTTACTATAATATGGTTTGCAACTGCATATACTATAAAAAATAACGTTGTAAGTTTAATTAAAAATTCTGAATCCGATAATCTTAAAATATCTTATAATGCCGTTAAGTTTTCAGGCTATCCTTTTAATTGGAAAATTACCGTAACGGATCCTAAAGTAAAATTAATTGATCATGTAAATTCTAAAGAATTTACTAGCAAAAATATTGTCCTAAATATAGCTTTTAGTACTAAAAGAGCTGCTCTTAATTTCGGTCCTTTTATTAGAGAAGTCGATAATTACGGCGACAAAACATTTACCTATGATGTACGCAGCGATGATGACATAAAGGGTATAGGAAAATTTAATAAACCTTTATATAAAATATCAAAAGATGCTAATTTAAAAGAAATATTAAAATCAATTCAGTTAAATAATAAAGCATTATCGATATTTAAAGATAATCAAGAAATTTTTAAAATTAATGATTTAGCATTTCTTATAAGAAAACAGAATTTAGCAAGTGAGGAAAATATATCCTTATTTTTAAATATGAATTATTATTCAGAAAAAGATATTTTGAATTTTAAAAATGCTAATTTAGATATTGCTGCTTCTTTAAAATTTGCTGAAGACGGAGAAGATTCAGCTATTTTACAAAATTTTAATATAGAAAGATTTATTTTTACTTGTGATAATGATTCTAAAGTTAATTTAAACGGTGCTTTACAATTCTGTGCCAATAAATTACCGGAAGGAAAACTATATTTTGAGCTGGAAAATTATAATTCCATAGTTGATAAATTATTACCGAATAATATTATTTTTTCCAAGAAAATAATTAAAACAATTATTGCTAAAGCAATTAATAAAGCTTCCGACGAGCAATTAAATATAGATCAAAATGATGTAAATTCGGCTTACAATAATATAGAAAAAGCTAAGTTTGATATTGAGTTTTCAGACAAAGGGATAAATATCAGTTCTATTAATTTATTAGAACTCAAACTTGGTGAACATAAAGAAGACCAAAACACCGAAAATAATCCAAATTAGTTTTATGAATAATTTTAAACTAGCTACTATTATTAGCATATTTCTTATTTGCAGTAATATTTATGCTGCTCCAAAAGTCATTAAAATCGGTACCGGCTCTATTTTAAAAGGATATTATGCTATTGGACTTGATTTATGCAAGACTATTACAAATGATGATAAAAATAATGAACATATTAAATGTGAAGTTGTTGTAACAAACGGCAGTATAGAAAATTTAAAATTATTACAACAAGGCAAAATTGATTTAGCTTTAGTGCAGGCCAATATTGCAGTAGAAGCATATAAGGGCATAGGTTATTATCACGATCAAGAAAAAATGCAAAATTTACGTCAGGTGCTTAATCTACATGATGAGTTTTTTACGGTTATTGTAAAAGATGAGGATAAAATAAAAGTTTTTGCTGATATTGACGGAAAAAAAATAACTAACGGTCCAGCATTTTCCGGTAGTAATATTACTTATGATGCCGTACGTTCTTTATATAAATTTTCTAAGGAACCTGAAGAGCTACACATTAATTATGAAGATTCTATTAATAAATTCTGTAATAAGGAAATAGATGCTATAATAATGATGGTTGGACACTCTAACCCCTTAGTAAATCTAATAGCTAATAAGTGTGAAGTTGATTTCGTTTCAATTGAAAATGATAAAATAGCAGAATTAGTAAAACAAAATAGAGCTTTTCATAAAACGGTGCTTCACAAAGGGTTATATCAAAGGATTACCGATGATCAAACTACAGTAAAAGTATCGGCAATCCTAGTAACTAGAGATAAGGTAAATCGTGATATTTTAGACAAATTTATCGGAGCTTTTCATAGAAACGTAGCAAATTTCAAACTTTCTAATTACTTATTAAATAACCTCGACATTAACTATTTCACCGATACTAAAAATTTTGTTCTACCAAAACATGATTCAGTAAGAAACAAAAACTAACAATATCTTATGTCTGAAAATACTATATTTAAAAATATACTTATACCTATAGATTTAAATGATAAAAAATCTATAAAAGGTATTCTTTCTAAGGCTTTAATGCTTGCGACGAACTTTCAAGCAAAATTACATTTTATGTATGTAATTCCTGAATTCGGTACGAAAATGTTTGAAGATTATTTACCTAAAAATTGGAGAATGGAGAAAAAAGAAAAGTATCAAGCTCAAATTAAAGACCTTATTAAACATTATATTCTCGATGAAATTGAAACAGATTATTATATAGGTAGCGGTGCCGTTTATGATGAAATAATTAAGCACTCTAATGAAATTAAAGCCGATTTAATAATAATCTCTGCAGTCAGACTACAATTAAAAGATTATATGCTTGGACCTAATGCTTCTAAAATCGTCCGTCATTCAGATATATCAGTTTTAGTAGTAAGGGATGAGGAATAAGTATTATTTACGGCTCTTATGTCATCCACGAAAGCGGGAGTGCATTATTGTATGGATCGAAAAACGCACTCGATGTCATACCGTGGCTTGACCACGGTATCTTGTATCATAGGCTGTGTCCTGAGATCCCGCAATCAAGTTGCGGGATGACATTAACCATACGTGGAATAACAATAACTTACAACTTTACTTTTAACTTCACAAAACCTTGATGGCTTTGATATTTCTTTTGTAAATGACAGTTATATTCAAGTAATACGCTTACATTCCCTTTTTCAATTAAAACGCTAGCACCGATATTATAACCGACTTTAGGTTGCTTCAGTAATGCAACGGTTTCATTAACTTCTCTATCTTTCCACTTTACTTTAGTATTAAGTTTTTTGCTCTTATCGTTAAAGTAATTTTCTACAGAAGCTTGAAGTGCAGGCGTAACGCTGAAACCTTCAGCTATTTTTTGTGGAGCTAAAGCTACCTTACCGCCTTAAAATACCGCTCCATAAGTTTTGCTTCTTAGACACAATACTTAAATGCTGAATACCTACATTACTTTCTTGGTACGAACCGTCTTTAGAGTGACCGTATCTTACACCGAGATTTGGAGTAAGAGTAATACCGCCTCTCATAAAATGATTGTAACTTAATAAAGTTTCAAAGTTATAATTATCATTCTTATATTTACCGGTTGCAATAGTACCTAAACGGTTGATTTTACTCTTTACGATATTATGATTGTAAGCAAACATACCTTGGATCATAAAGTTTTTCGGTAATTCTTTTTGTCCGTATAAAGTTACGATATGGCTATCGATATTAGTATTTGACCTGCTACCGCTAGATTTAAACTTTGAATCCAATTTAATACCGACTAAATCTTTATAGTTATCAAAGCCAATATCAAAACCTATAGTACCGCCCGAAGCTTGACCTTTATAACCGCCTAAACCTTTTTGCGTATTAATACCGTAAGTACCTGCGATCCAAGCCCCCTTGATCTAACACTCTTTCATCTTCATCACCCCCGCAGCACTAGAGAACATTCTATGCGATATAATATTACGGCTCATTTGAGCGATATCACGAATCGGATTATATATTGCTCCAATCATTTCTTCGTCTTGTTTTACTGCATTTTGCATTTCTGCAACTTCAGCAGCTTCAACTCTTACAGCTTCAGCACTTCTTACTTCTTCTGCTTCCTTTATAGAAGCAGCTACTTTTGCCTCCTCTTCTTTTTTTGCTTCCTCTTATTTCAAGTTTTCAAGGCTATCTTCAGAATCCTTAGATTCTAATTTATTTACAATTACTGCAGTGCTACTAGATACTTCTACTTTTGTTTGCTCCCGTATTATATTATCATCATCATCAAAGTCTTCAATATTGCCCTCTACAGGAACAATCCTCTCTATACGTCGAACAATCATAATTTCTATATCAGTATGCGGAGCTTCTTCCACCGGAGGCGGAACTACCTCTACATCTTCCATATTAATAACCACCGGTGCCGGTGCTAATGGAGCTGTAGCGACGGAGCAGCTATTACCTCTTCAGGGGGGGCTGTGCCGGTAAAACTAACGGTGCAACAGGGGGGGGAGGCTATAGGAGCAACAGCAGGAACTACTACAACTACTCCCCCATAGCTTATAACGTCTCCATTTGCTACTGCTTGTGTTGCTGCTGACTCTGGAAGTCTTGTAGCAACTTCTTCTTCATTTACAGCTGCCGCTGCTATAACTCTGCAGCTAACCTAGGATTATTCGTTTTAAGTTGCTGCATTAAGCCTGCATCTTGATTTATTCTAACACATAGATTTCTTGTGTCTTGATCTATACTACTTGCTACTTCTCTTTTAGGACTGATGAACTCAATATCAGTTCCTTCTTTTATAGCTTGAGCTAATTGATTTATATTACCATCAAGTGCATCTGCATTTTTAGTTGTATATTTCTCAAAAACTTCTTCTACAATTAATGCTTTTAACTTTTCTTTTCCTTTAATTTTTATTGCTAACTCCTTTTTTAACTCAGTGTTAACTGAAGCTGCTATAGCTTGAACGGCAGCTTCGTATTTTTTTCCTATTTCAGAAGTAGGAGCAATATAAACTACTTCACCTTCATCTATATCGGGTTTTTTAAGAAAAAGATTTTCGATAGGCTTTAAAATATTCATCTTTCTAACCAGACCATCCATACCAAGCCTATTATATCGGCGGTGGCATGCCTACACCAACAACAGGAGCAGCAGCTGCCCTAACTGCTAAAGCTTTTGCTTTTTTTATTTCTTTTAATACCGCTTCTATTTTCTTATCACTTATTACATTAAGAAATTTTACAATTTCTTCTTTTGAGAAATCTTTAGTATCAGGTGTTAAAGCTTTCATTTTTACATTGAAATTATTTTGTACGGCGGTCTGTTATATTTTTCTCCGTAATATGCTTAGAAGCTTTAGATAAATCGGCTGGATTATCGGCTAAAACTTTTTTCAGTAATTTAGCTTTGGTATCAACTGCCGTTTCATAAATTTTTGATAATGTTGCCGGGGCAGCTTTATTTTATAAAAATGTTAAATCGCCACTATCTATATTACTTTCCACTGTTAAATTAACAATATTGTTATTAATCCAATTATTTACTTGAATATCTACTTCATTTGCTTTAGGAATAAAGGCTATATTATCATGTACGTCTCCTTTATTAAGAGCAAGATCTAGTGCATCGGAAAATTTTAAAGTATTAAAATTATCAACAATTCTCTCTATTTCATTATTTAAAGAATTTGCTCCTAAAACATTTTCATTTTTAGTAATATAATCTATTCTTGATATAATTGTTTTCTTACCTTGTAGTTCATCTTTTATTTTTATTTCATTACTTCTTGCCGTAATATGATCTTGTAAGTCCAGCGGTAATTTACCAAAAGTATAATTTAAACGGTCTATTGCGTTATGCTCTTCTTCATTAAACAGCTCTTTAAAAAATTCCTCGTTGGCTATTTTATTATTTAAAGTTAAAGCTTGCCTTGAAATTTGCTTTATTAAATCATCATCTTTTAATCTATTCCAAATATTCTTAGCTTTTATTATTAGCTGTGCTTTATCAGGATTTGCTTCTGAAAATCATTTCAAAGACTCATGTGGAGCTTTTCCTTCCTCTAAAGTTAAAAGTGTTTTTATTGTAATTCCTAAATCATTTTCTGCACCTAATGTTCTTACTTCTAATGTTTCAGGATTTTTTGTATTTTTACATCTCGTTATGAAATATGCCTTCTAAAGTATTTGGAGCTACAAGGATTTCTGCAACTGCCGCTGCAGCTGCTCCACCTATAACGGAGGCAGGTACTCCTCCCACTACAGCTGCACCTTCTTTTGCTTTTAGATCATGACCTGCTAATTTTAATTCAGGACTAAGATCAGCTATCGCATCCAAATTATTTAAATTTCTAACCGCTCTACCTGTTGGTCGAGGCGGTGACATTGTATTATTAAGCCCTACTAAACGCTCATTATCTGTTTTTATTTCACCTACGGTCTTTGTTAGGACAAGTGCTAGATCACTCATTGTGAAAGCATCAAAATTATCTATAAATGCTTGCATTTTCTTGCCATCCAAATCTTTAGCTATTAAACCGGCATCTTTTAAAATCTTATTATAATTCTTTAAACCCTCTTCATTAACTACCTTATTTTTACCGTTATCGATATATGCCGTCTTTAATTCAGCCATTTTCTCTAAATAAGTAACTAATCTTGCAGGATCAGCTAGTTTTATTATAGCCTGTCTTGTAGGAATATTAGATTTGTTAGCCTCAAGTTCAACTAAGTTTTGAGTAACATAATTTTCAAATTGATTTAATAATTTACGCTTTGTTTCCGGGGTCGCTACACTTTTAAACTTTTTTAATAAATCACTTTGTCCGGGTTTATAATAATCAACTTTAATATCTGCATTTCTTATATTAGCATCAGTAATATTAGTGCTAAAATATACATGTTCAAAAGTTTCTTTTGTTAAAGGGGCTTCAACATAATTATTTACAACTTTTAAATTATCATTAGCATCTACACCACCTGCCATAGCTATATATTTTAACTGCTCCAAAGGTATATTTAAATTTTCTATGTTATTAAAATGTATAGCCTTTTTAATTTTATCGTTAACACTTACAGCATTTACTCCTTCAGCTTTAGCGAGGATTTCCAATATTTGAAGCCTAATTTTCTAGAGCCATCTCTTGCTCGTTACGTCCTGTTTCTACTGCTGTATTACCTGTTAAATCAACAACTTCAACACTGGCTACACGTGCTTCTCTTCTTTCTCTAGCACCGTTAAGTACAGGAGCAGCTGCTTGAAGCCTAGTGACTTCTATTATTTCGTTATTGAATAATCTTCTTTCCCCTGGCATAAGATCATCAAAAAGATCAGCAAAATCTTCACGACCTTGCATCCCTCTTATAATATTAAGCTTTTGTGCAGGGATTAATGCTTCATACTCCTGAGTATGATTCAATATATCATAGATTTCTATATCCCCTTTTGCTACGCTAGGCATACCGGTCATGATTGCCGCATTAGCACAGCTAAGTAAGAATAATTTTGTAAGTTTAGAATTTATAGATTTCATATTTTTTCCATAATATCTAATTCCCCTTTAATAAATATTAATTAAAATATTAATATTTTCATTATTATTAAAGGGATAGTACACGAAAAAAATATTATATCAAGACATTTTTATTGATAGGATACAAGGTAGATTAGTAACGTAAGTTTTATATTATAGTTTAATATTTGTAATAATCGTAATGTTTAATTTTTGTTAACGATTAATTAATTTATTAATGCCCTTGTGGTGCGTTATACGACATTACTTTTATACATGCAAGCTATATTATTAAATTTTTCATTATTTTTAAAATGCTTTATAATCAATGCAAGTAGCACGTTTAAGATACGGAATAAATTCTTCTACTATTCTTGGTAAAATCCATCAAATCATTAAAGCTATTCATGTAGAGCTACATTATTCAAAAAATGAAATCCTAGAAGCTTATCTAAATCTAGTGCCTTACGGTAGTAATATTGAAGGGGTAGCAGCTGGCAGTTATATTTACTTCAATCATGACCTAAAAGATTTAAATTTGATCGATATTCTAAGCCTTGCAGTAATCCCGCAAAATCCGCTTAAAAGAGGCGGGAATGATATTAATATTTTTAAAGCACGTAAATATCTATTTACCGAATGGCTCACGACTCACCCACAAGATATTATTTATAATAAGTTAATTAGTTTGCCGATTAAATTTAATCAAAATAAAAATCTTCCTTTTATCACACCGCATTTTACTTTAGATATACTAACCGGTAATGATAGCCCTATTATATATACTACTAATAGATAAAAATCTACAAACTACTATAGAGAAACAAGTTCGGCTATATATTAATGATCGGAAAAAATACGGCATTAATAATGCCTCCATAATTCTTATTGATTTTACTACTATGGAAGTGCTTGCAAGTATTGACTCCGGAGAGTTTTTTAATAACGATATTTGCGGACAGATTATAACGGCACTAAAAGTCGAAGATCTCCAGGCTCAGCTTTAAAACCGTTTGTCTATGCACTTAGTTTTGATCAATCACTAATACATCCGCTAACCTTACTAAGGATACACCTACTTACTATGATCATTATAAACCGGAAAATTTTGATAGCAGATTTACAGGTGGGTTAGGTGCTAGAGAATCGTTAAATAAAGAGCCGTAACGTACCTGTAATATTTCTAGCATCTAAGTTAAAAAACCCGAATTTTTATGAGTTCTTACAACAAGCAAAAATTAGCGGCTTATGAAAACCTGAAAATTACAGCTTATCTGTACTAGTTAGGAGTTGATCTGACAGTAAGAAGTTGTTGGGTACGAAAAAAAAGATATACTCGTACCCGGCAAAAATTTAACAACCTCTAAAAAAAGGAGACTGTCAGATGACAATATACCAACAAAAAATAATAAAGCCAAGAATTGGTTTATTACAACTAGCAGAACAACTAGGTAACGTATCGCAAGCATGTAAAGTAATGGGTTATAGCCGAGATACATTTTACCGCTATAAAGAGCTTCATGAACAAGGTGGAGAAGAAGCGCTATATGAGATGAGCAGAAGAAAGCCTTGTTTAAAGAACCGAGTACCAGCAAGTGTTGAAGATGCTATAGTTAATATTACAGTTGAATATCCCGCTTATGGTCAAGAACGTACAGCTAATGAGCTACGCAAGAAAGGAATAATTATTTCAGGAGGAGGCGTAAGATCAGTTTGGCTTCGTCATGATTTAGAAAATTTTAAGAAACGCTTAAAAGCTTTAGAAAATAAGGTAGCAAGCGACGGTATTATTCTAAATGATATACAGTTAACAGCTCTTGAAAAAGTAAAAAACAAACGTGAAGCAAGCGGTGAGATTGAGAGTTTACATCCCGGTTATCTTGGTTCTCAAGATACCTATTATGTAGGGAATATAAAAGGTATAGGACGTATTTATCAGCAAACTTTCGTTGATACTTATTCTATTGCTATTTGTAAACTTTATACAGAAAAAACAGCTATAACGAGTGCAGACCATCTTAACGATAGGGTTATACCATTTTTTGAAAGCTATAATATTCCTCTGGTTCGGATATTAACAGATAGAGGAACGGAGTATTGTGGCAAGCCTGAGCATCATGCTTATCAGTTATATCTTGGTATTGAAAATATAGATCATTCTAAAACTAAAGCCTATAGTCCTCAAACTAATGGGATATGTGAACGATTCCACACAACTATGCAAGAAGAATGTTATCACATTTTATTCCGCAAAAAGTTTTATTCTACATTAGAAGAGCTACAAACTGATATAGATAACTGGCTTGTAGGTTATAATAATGAAAGAACTCATTCAGGTAAACATTGTTACGGTAAAACGCCAATGCAAACTTTTAAAGATTCTCTTTATATTGCAATTAATAAAAATATTGATAATATAGAGACAATATCAGACAACTTGACCTTAACTTATCAAGCTGCCTGATTACTCAATACTGTCAGATCAACTCCTAACTAGTACAGCTATCTATAGTACTCGGCACAGCAGAAATTACTCTTGAAGAGTTAACTACTCTTTATGCTATGCTTGTAATCTCGGTACTTATAAACCGCTTAAGAAAAACTTGATGTGTCATCCCGTGGTCAAGTCGTGGGATGACACGGACACCGTACTACTATCCCCCGAGGCAAGCTATTTAACACTTGATATTATAAAAGATACGACTCGTCCTATTACCTATAACAATACAAGGCATAACTTACCGATTTATTGGGAAACAGGTACTTCCAGCTCATTTAGAGATGCACTTAGCGTCGGCATATTCGGAAAATACGTACTTGCCGTTTGGGTTGGGTATTTCAAAGGGCAAACTCACGGAACATTTACGGGTAATATTTCTGCAGCCCCTTTATTCTTTAATATTATCGAATCCATAGCTAGACCAAATAAAGATGAAGATTTAATCCTTTCAAAAATTAATGAACTAAATATTACTAAAGTAAAAGTTTGTGCAGATACGGGAGATATCGATAACGATATGTGTCCGGTTAAAGCAGAAATCTTATTCATTAAAGGCAAATCGCCGATAAAACAATCAGGCATTTATAGAAAAATGTTGATAGATTTAAAAACCGGTATGCCTGCTTGCAACTTTATTAAAGGACAAACAGAATATAAAACAGTAAATTTATAGCCGACAGATATGCTTTCGGTTTATCAAAAAGCAGGAATACATATATTACTGAAATCGATACCTACAAACCATTGCAATAGGTTGATAAATTGGTATTATCAAAAACCTAAAATTATATACCCGTTAAAAAATTCCGTACATTTAATTAAAAATAGTGATAATATTACTTTTAGTGCGATTAGCGATAATAAAACCAATAACATTTTTTGGTTTGTGGAGAATAAATTAATAGCAACCGCAAAACCAAACGAAGCAGTAATATAGAAAGCAAAAGCCGGTGAATTTATTGTTAGAGCTATCAGTGATAGCGGCGAAAGCGACAGTATAAAAATTTATATCAAAGAATAAATTAACGGTTACATATAAAATTTAAAATTCCCACAGAAGTTGAGATTAAATCTTTAACAGAAGAAGAAACTGCTCTTGATTCTTTAAAAGCAAATATTGACTGAAGTTAACTATTCACTAATACAAGCAGGAAAAACATCAGAAACTACAGTAATAATAGGATTGCCTTATAGCGGAAAAAGCACATTTTTAAATGCTCTTGAAAACAACCTTAAGATTATCGAAAACGGTGAAGAATTTACATTTGATAAATTATTTGATTTTGACACACCGGAAATTAAGCATAAATATGAACCGGCTGTATATTACCCAAAAAAATTTGAAATTGCAGAAAAAGTATTTTGGGAATGCTCTAATGAGGTACCCGATACAGTTCAAGAGTTAATCAATGTATTTTTTATTAAAAAGCTAGTTCAAATGACCGATAAATTAAAATTTATCATAGTAGCAAAAGAAGAGACTGTAAAATCCCCTAGTATCTTTAACAGGATTATAGAAGACTTTAAAAATATTTTTCCTACAGAAGAACACAAAAAATTAAAAGGAAATGTTATATGTATAATAACACAACATAATAAAAATAATCATGAAAACATTATACCGATGTTACAAAATAGCATTGCTATTAACAAGGATATATTAGAATTTTCAGATATAAAATTTTTCCATAAGCCTACTTCTCAAAATGAGGAAATAAAGCTGACCCTAAAGCTAAAAGATCTAGAAGAGAGAGCAGGAGTGCAAAATCTAGAGATAAAGAAGCTAAGTTCATTTCTAGAGGCACAAGACAGTCTTATAGAAAATTTACATACACAAATACAGATAAATGTAGAATGTATAATTAATACTATCCAATCAATTTTTGAAGGCTTTAGTGTATATACACCTCTTAACTACTCAAAATTTTTAGATAATAACTATAAGGGTTATGTTAAACCATATTTACCAAGTTCTCCAATACAATATCCGGCTATAGAAAAAACTCCTTCTTGTTTTGAAGGATTAGCACCATTATCGGAATTTCAAGCTATCATATCAAACAAACAAGATAATAACCTCATAGTGGCAATATTTCAAATTTTAGACTCTATTGAGAAATTCACGGATAATAAGCCAGTTATTCAAGCTTACCGGTATGTGTTAGAGCTACAAATTAAAGAATTATCATTATTTGAAGAAATGTTATCTACAACATGGTCTCAATCCAATGATTGCTATAGTTCCCTAATTGAAATATGTGATTTATTCGTACAAAATAACTATCTATCTTCTATAAAAAATATAGAACCTAAAAACGATCAACTGGTGCAATATTATAAAGAAGCCATAAAGTGGTTAAATAAGTAAAAGTAACCAAAACTATAGCTTAGGCTGCTACTCTAAAATAGGCGATATATTGAGCGAAGAAGAAGATTATAACGGAGCTTTAGCTAATTATAATGCAGCTCTAACATGTAATGAAGAACTTAAAGAAATGTACAATAAAATCGGTGATATGCTATTTAACTTAGGACGTGAAGACTCAGCTATCATATTTTATAGAAAGAATAATAAATTAGACTCTATATTAAAATGTTATGACAGCCTTATTTATAAGGCTGAAAAGCCTATAAAATATGATTTATATATGGACCAAGGAAACGAACTTCGCTTTCAAAAACAACAGGAAGCAGATGCTGCAGAATCATATTTTAAAGCAGCTGGTGTTGTACGTGATCCTCAAAAACAACAAAATGCAATGCTTATGGCATACAATACTTTCTTAGGAAACTCAAATAATAACGCAATTCAACAAACAGATATTTTAGCACAACAAAGAAAGGAGTATTTTAAGGATATAATCGGCGATATTATTGATCTACATTCTTAATAGATCATTTATGCTTACTTTAGCTCTCGTAGTTTTATCGACTTGTTTTATGATGACCACACAATAAAGTCCAGGCTTACCCGCTTCCTTAGCAGGTAATACCCCAGGTACTATAACAGAATAAGCTGGAATTCTGCCGTAAATAATTTCACCTGTATCTCTGTATACTATTTTTGTAGAGCTACCGATAAACACCCCCATACTAATTACTGCTCCCTCCTCTACTATTACACCTTCTGCTATTTCCGATCTTGCACCGATAAAACAATTATCTTCAATGATAACAGGCTTTGCTTGCAACGGCTCAAGCACCCCACCTATTCCCGTGCCACCTGAAATATGGCAATTCTTGCCGATTTGGGCACATGAGCCGATAGTAGCCCATGTATCAATCATTGTTCCCTCATCTATATAAGCACCTATATTAATGAAAGAAGGCATAATTACGACATTTTTAGCTATATAAGTACCGGTTCTAACAACAGCTCCGGGAACTTTGCGTATAGCTGCTTTTTTGAATGTATTTTTCTCGATATCTGCAGAAAATTTAGGAGCAACTTTATCATACCAACTATTATAATTGTTATTATAAAGCTGCGATTCCGTAGTGATAAAATATAGCAATATAGCTTTCTTTACCCATTCATTAACTTGCCAACTATTTTCTTTCTTTTCACAAACACGAATTGTACCTTGATTTAAACTTTCTATAATATCATTAAGAGTGTTCTTTAATGTTATAAGCTTTGAAGCATCTTGAAGAAGTTTGTCCTTAATTTGCCAAGCTTCTTCAATTTCTTTAATAAGAGAGGACATATCTTTTAACTGTTTTATTGCCAAAAATAATAAATGAGATTATCATGAAAGTCAAACATAATAATTATAATTAACTATGTATATTACTTGCCCAAATTGCCAAACAAGATTTATTGTTACAAGCAATCAAATGGGTATTAACGGACGACGAGTAAAATGTTCCAAATGTAACCATTTGTGGTATCAAAAATTAGACTATAATACTAGTAAATTAAATGACTTTAAAGATAAAGTAAACACGGAAACTATTAAAACTCCTATTAAAAATCATTACAATGCTAATGTGCCGGTTATTTTACCGTATATTCCTCCTAAGAAAAAATATAATATATTTCCAATATTATGGACTAGCTTTATAGTTTTTTGTTTAGTGATATTACTAATAGATAGCTTTAAATTCTTAGGTAAATATGATCAATTAAAGATAGAGGAAATTAATTTAGGAAAATCTCGTCATATAGGTGGTATGAAGATATTTTATAAATTATCTAATGAGTCTGATTATTTAATTTCCGATCCTATAATCAAAGTTAGAGTAATGGATACTAATAATCAAGCTTTAGATGAATATGTATCAATTACAAAACTACAAACAAAAATCCCTGCAAAACAAGCAATACATCTAGAAATGAATATTGAAGGGATCCCTGTTACGGCAAAATATATTGATATTGTTATAGGTAATAGATTAGGGCTTTTATTTAAGTAATCAACGTTCCTACGCGGCTCTTAACACATAAAAATACTAATAATTTTAGTATTTTTATATTTATGGATACCGTGGTCAAGCCCTGTATTGTACGAACGTTGCCGTTGACCTGAGTATAAAGGCAATTGCTGTCATTCCTGCGAAGGCAGGAACCCAGTAAAACATATAAAAACAAGTTTTTATATGTTTGTTTTTATTAAATATGTAACCTATATTAAGGTTGTCCTGGATTCCTGCCTTCGCAGGAATGATAGCCTGAACGTTCATACAGTAGAGAGTCAAGCCACAGTATAACACGGAACGTGCTTTTCAATCCACGCAACGATGCCACGCGGGAATGACATAGGGGCTATGCAACAACGTCACTTAAAAATACCCATAAGCCGAAACTTATGGGTATTACAAGATATAATAATTTTTATTATCGTGTATTAGGAAACACCACAACTTGAGCTATTAGTATCACTTGATACCATATTAACAATATCTGGAGCTTTAAATAATATAATGATTGCAGTAACTACTACTAAAGCTACCTCCCACTGCAATTTTCCTCTTAATGTTTGAATTCCCAGAACAATTATACCGACAACAGCTATACCTTTTGCAGTATTGCCTCTGAATACTTTAATTAACTTACATAATGCATCACCTACAGGATCACCGACATTACTACCTAAGCTATCAAAAGCTACCATAATAATAGCCACGCTTAGAATAGTAAATAATATGCGTAATGATAGATTATAATCGATTAATTCTTCGTTTAATTTACGAATAGGAAAGTTCATATGTTTTTACCTCAATAAAATATTAGCATTTAAATAAGTAATGTATAATTTATTTATATATAAATCAACTCCTAAATATATGCAATTTTAATTAATATGCAAAAATATTTTAAAAACACTTATTTTAAGTAACATTATAATCACATATAGTATAATTTAACTTCCAAATATATAAACAAACGTAAATAAAAATAACCAAACCACGTCCACAAAATGCCAGTACCATGCAGCAAATTCAAACCCTAAATGTCCATTACCTTCTGTAGTAAAATCTCCTCTTTTTGCTCTAAAGTAGCAAACTATTAGAAATATAGTACCTATAATTACATGAGCTCCATGAAAACCCGTAGCTAAATAAAAATTAGAAGCATATATACCATCTGTAAATTTAAATGCCGCATGATAATATTCATATGCCTGCATAGTTGTAAAAAATATTCCAAGCAATATGGTAAGAGCAAGTGCAGTTACACAATCTTTTTGATTTTTTTCTTCTAAGGCGTAGTGAGCCCAAGTAACGGTAGTGCCTGATAAGAGTAGTATTAAAGTATTGATAAAAGGAATATCAAATGGATCAAAAGTTTTAATTGTAGGTGGAGGCCAAATTCCCTGTTTTACAACCCATACACCGTCTAAAAGACCTACGGGTGATAGACTTGATTTAAAAAAAGAAGCAAAAAATACACCAAAAAATACTATTTCCGTTAAGATAAATAACGCCATACCTATTTGTAAACCTTTTCTAACAGGGCTAGTATGCTGATGTTCGACTATTCCTTCTTTCACTACATCCCTCCACCAAGAATATAAACAGTAACCTACTGAAATAACTCCTGCAGATAAAATATATACATTAAATTTGTAGCCATGCATGAACGAGACACCGCCTATAACCAAAAGAAGTAAAGCAAAAGATGTTAGGACGGGCCAAGGGCTTGGGGCTACTATATGGAATAAGTGCGATTTAGTAATAGGATGTGAATTTAGACTCATATTTTATTTTATCATTTTCTAATTATACTTCGAGTAGATATACAAAGATCAACTTGGAAAAGAGCAAGGAGTCTGTAAGCCGAGGAGCGGAGCGTATAATCCGTGAGCATCAGAGGTCTTACAAAGACGACATAGCCAATTTTTCAAGTTCATCGAGTATATAAATAAATATAAATTATTATTGATGTAAAAGCAAATTCTAGAAGCAGATTATATAGAAAATATGCCTCGTAACTCAGAATTACATTATTTATTATTAATGACAACTAAAATCTCTTGATTCTTTATATTATTCAACTAATATAAAGACCGCTAATAATGTTTAAGCTCCATTGTTGCAAGACCAATCTGTCAAAACTTAATATTAAGTTATGCCCCAGGGGTCTATTATTATAAGTGAGTAAAATCATGAAGTATTAATGGAGGTTGTCGTCTTACAGCAACGGAGCTTAACCCCTGGCACCTTTATTTATTAATTTCTAGATTAGGTTTAGGCATAAATTAAATAAAGGAATTGTGAGTAGTATTAGCTATGTTTGATAAAAATAAAGATTTATTAATTCTAAAAAATACAAATGCAAAAAATAAAGAAAAAATTAAAAAAATTTTTCCTTTCATCACCGTTTCTAATAATATTATTAATGTTTTTTTATTATCTTCTTAATATCTTAGAAGTAAAATATTTCTAGATTTTTCAACTAATTAAGTTGTTAACTCTAAATTTTCTTACTTAAAATTATAGAGATATGACAAATTATCTTCACTATTTTACTAGTTATTTCTGCAAATATTGCCTCTGTACTATCATTCATTATAGCAATATTTTTATGTTCAATTTCATCAAGTCGAAATTTAATAATATTATTTAATAATTCCAACTCAACATTTTTATTTTCTAAATAATTTATTTGCTGTTCATAATGTTTTTCTATTACTTCTTCTACACTCTCGGTAACAAGCATCGCCGTTTTTATTCCCATCAAGGAAGATAAAATACCAAGTAAAAATCCGTAATGATGCCAAAAAAATAATAAAACCGTGGGTCTTACTTCTTTTTCCAGTAATTTTTTTTCAAAATAATTTAAATGGATCTCTTCGTGATCAAGCATTTCTTTAATCAATATATGATCATTTTGAGATTTAATATATTTTAGCTGCCCTTGATAAATTCTTTTTGCACCATACTCTCCGGCATGATTAACTCTAATTATCTCGTGAATTTGTTTGTCAGGGTCAGAAAAATCAGGTCTAGGCATAAATATACTCCTTTTGAAAGAAGTTTAAAATTAGGTAGACGAAGTTTAATTTGGAAAAGAGCAAGGCGTTTCATATTTTTTGACCGCAGCGTACATACTAGTGTGCGGATCAAAAAATATGAAACAATGACGCCAATTTTTCAAATTAAACGAGTATACTTTGGAATAAATCAAAACCGGCAGGATTTAATTTATAATCCACTTCCGCTTGCTGTAATAATTTTAAAGTCTCTAAACATTCAGTTAGGCTAAGGCCGTTTGCTATCTTCGTAAAATCATTAATATACTGATAGAAAATCGGTGGTGATAATGATTTTATTGCGAGTTCCAAACGCTCACCGTTTTTTACTTTCGACAAAACTATATATAAATTTAAATAATGCCTTATTAATGCTCTAATAATTAAAACTTCATTGATATTTTGTTTTTTTAATATATCAAGCTCTTGCAGAAAATTACTATAATCTTTTTTTGAAAAATACATTGCTAAATCACTGCCGTTTGCCGTAATTTCGCTACTTATAACTTCTAGAACGTCGTTTAAAGTAATTTCGCGTACGTCGTGAACAAAATATATCAATTTATTTATTTCGCTACAAATTAAATCATGATCACCTTTTAAATGAGCTTTTAAATAAGTGATAGCTTCTTTACTTATAATTTTATTAGTTTTTTCTACTTTACCTAAAATAATTCGTTCAATTTTTGCTTCATCGTCATGATAACAAGCAACTGCCGCTAAATATTCTTCTGTTTCAAAAAACTTTCTAACGCTCCCGCTTGAAGTAATTGCTTCACCTATAAATACAGGAAAATTTATATAATCACTGCTTAGAATTGTTTTTAAATTCTTATCGATTGAATTCCCGACCGATCTAATTTTAATTAATTCTTTTTGACCAAAAAAATTAGACGAATTAAGTAATATTTCTAAAGATGAAATATTAAGATCTGCGTATTCTATAGAAGTTTGTAGCATATTTAAGCTTTTTACTAAATGCTTACAAATTTTTCCTATATAACCTTTATCAGGACCATATAGTAAAAGAGCTCTAATCTTTCCGACTGTTATTAGCTCAAATAATCTACCTATTTGTGAAAAATAAAATTTCATAGCTTAACTATTTCCGTGTAAAATATAAAATTAATCTGCTACGAATTTCTTCTGCTGCTTGATATGCCAAATCTATTCCTGTTTCATCTCTTTCAACATTTGTTGCATATGGTGTAAAAATAGCATTATATGACGTGTTTTGGTAAAACTTCTCTTCAATTAAAACCTTTTGACTTTCTATATCAATTAATTTATATCTAACTAATTGATTAATATATTCCCTTAAAACATTGGAGTTTTTTTCAATAGTAGCAGGCATAGTTGTTGCGATAAGCTCTGCTTTAAGCAGGTATTTTGCTTTTGCTTTCTGAGGTAAAATACTAGTTAAATGATGATAAAACTCAGCTCTTTCAATTGTTCTAATCGGTTCAACTTCAATAACTTCTAAATCATTATTTCTACTGTATTTTTCACTATGTACCGGTTTTAAATTACAACTGCTCATTAGAAAGAATATAATTATTACAAATAAAGAACGCATATATAGATTAAGATTAGTTTTTTATATTAATAACAGTTTATTTCGATTTTGTGAAAGAAAATTATAATAATTAGCATTTATTAATATTTATATGTTAAATGTTGACATTAATAAGTGAGGCTTGTACTATTACCGCTTCAAAATAATTTTAAGGTATTAGATGTTAATTTTAAGTGTTCCAATAGAAATAAAAACAGCATTGGTAGAAATAAAAACAGCATTGGTAAAAATAAAAATATATTTTTGCTTCCTAAAAAAAGAAAAAGTAATTTTAACAAAATATAACTCAACAGAAAATATTGAAACACTCAAGGTAAATACAGATGAAGCTAAAACTGTAAAGATTACAAAAGAGGATTTAGAAAAATCTTTTGAGTTATATGAAGAAAAATTGGCAATATTAGCACAAAAACTATCATTACAAACATCAATTAGTTATGATGATTATAACCCTCAAACAGAGTATTACCCATTGATAGGAGAAGATGGAAGTATCAAGTATATTCCTACTACTGAATTATAATTTTTTAAGCTTAAAATACTTTATCAGTCAGTTTTACATACTTACCGTTTTTTATTAAAGAACTCTCTACATCCTCCTTGCAAATCTAATATTCTATGTTAAATTTACAAGGAAGAGAGCCGTTTTAAGTTAATAGTTTTAGTTTAAGCTTTTTAAAACTCATCATTATTTATTTTAGGATTAGTTTGCCCAACTACTGTTTTACATTCCAGATATTCTTCAAAATCTTTTTCCCAATTAGGTCGTACTTCTATAGGAGAACATTTTGAAGGGGTTATAGGAACATATTTTGGCGTTTTTATAAGAATTTGATCTATAACATTTCATTCATAATCTTGTAATATTTCTAGTATTTCTTTACTAGTATTATAACGTGATGGAGTAAGACCTGAAGCATCTTTTTTTGTTACTAAAGTAGGCTCTGCCTGTAATAGAATTTCAATAATTTCTTTATTACTAACCCCTGCAATTGCTGAATGTAATACCGATACACCCTGAAGAGTTGTAGAATCTATAGAGTCTCGATTTACTTTTAAGGTCTCTACTACTAACTCTTTTTTACCATGCTCAGCTGCTTCGTGTAATAAAGCATTGGGATTATTTTCAATAGATACCTTTAATGCACTATTAAAAATTGCTATACCGTCTTTTATTGTATCTTTAAATAATTGTTCTAACTCTTCTATATCACTCTTGACTGATGCGGATTTCATTGCTATATCTGAATCGAGCGAATTTGGACCTGGAGTTTTATATTTATCTAAATCTGATGTAGGTAAAGTAGACATTTTTTGCTTTCTCATTAATTCTCCTAAATTTATTAGTTGCCACTAAAACCTTTACAATATCATGGGCTTGTATGACTCTGATATCATTCTCGTAGAGGTGCCTAGACGTCAGTTTAAGGCTCGATGTCATTCCCGCATAGGCGGGGATCCAAGGTAAAGCGAGATAAATCGAGCTTTTCAAAAAATCTTTTAGATTAAGATTTTTTAGCCTGGATCCACGCAATAATGCCCGCTCGCAATGACAACCTTCAGTATCCATGCAGGAATATATAGTTGGCGAACGACATGAGCTAATTTGCAATTCTCCTAAAATTAAGATTATAAATTTAAGAATAATAACGCAACAAATCAAGTTGAATTATACCTTACTTAATTGATTAAGAATTGTTAATTTATCACAATGGATTAGTTACTGAAGTTTTATATTTTCCATATCCCAATCGTGAGAAATAGTATTATACTTTAATATATAAGGCTTAGTATCTATAGAATCTAGAGTTACATCGGCAATCATATCATCATGTGACGAGATAAGTTCATTATAACCGAAATTAGCATAATAAGGTTGATAATTTCTAAATCTAACCGTTATAAATTTCTCTTTAGTAATAGCAGGTAAGAATTTCACTAAATCGTCAAGATTACTTAATCCTAAATCTTTCATCTCAAAAATTTGTAATCTATAAACATTTTTATAATCTTTGGTAAAGAATGTCGGTATAGAGCTAAAGCTACTACCGGATTGAACGGAGGCTATACTTAAAGCTTTAAGCGGAATTCCTGATTTATTACTAAAATAATCATCGGCTTCAAAAAATACTGCACCGCCGAAATTTACCATTTTAGCGATTTTATTATTGTTCACATCATATAAATCTACTGCTTGTTCTAGCTTTTTTCCATCACGAAATATAGTAAGTTTAATAGCTATTCCTTTAAAATTATCCATTTCTTTATCAAATAATGCTAGATTGCCGCCGAGTTCCTTATCATTCACCGCCCAAACAATATCACCGGCTTTTAAAGATTTTTCAGCAGGCGATCCGGCTAGAACTGCCTTAACGCTTATCACTCTATTTCTATTATCAGAAAAATTCTTTATATATTTATCCATTTCTTCTTTAGGGAAATTATGATGTCTAACTGCTTTATTTAAAGAATATAACTCGCTTATTATTCCTATATGTTTTCTGCTTGGTTGTTTATTATTCTTTAAACTGTCTAAAGTGCGAGCTACATAATCACCGTGCAGTGCTAGAGAATGAGTTTTACCACCACCATATAATACTCCTATAGCCTCAATCTTATCATTTAATACCGGTGAACCGCTAGCACCGCCGGTACTATTTAGGTTAATAACATAAGTACATTGCGGCATTAAACCTTCAATATTATAAAGATCGGACAAATAACCGGTATGGAAAGAAAAGCCTTTTGCTTCCGTGTTACCGACTACAAAAACTTTTTGATTTAATTTTGGAAGCTCGTTTGAGAAAGCTATTTGTGTTGTCGATACCGGTATGTCTTTACTTTCTACTTTTAGAACGGCATAATCTTGCCAAATATCGTAATAGATAAGCTTTGCTTCTGCCTGCTCACCATTATAAAAAGTAACAAAATAAGTTCCGATAGACGCACCGCCGACAACATGAGTATTAGTAATTATATAACCGTTGTTCTTATCGTTAATAAATCCCGTTCCAGTCCAACTACTTGTATCATCGTACGCCGATACGGCAATTCTAGTATCGATCGTTACAATTGCTTTCTTCGCTTTTTCAAATATAACAGTGCTTGTTTCACTAGATGCTAAAACTATATTATTTAGGAAAATTAAATTAATAATAAATAAAAGTTTTAGCAACATCGGTAGTTTTTTCATTTTCACCTCTTGTAAAATCACTTAAGCCGCATTATATCAAATAAAAAGTCATAATAAAATAAAAAAAAGAAAACGAGGATTCTTATGGGAAAAGTAATAGGTATCGACCTTGGAACTACCAACTCTTGTGTTGCAGTAATGGAAGGGAAAGAGCCAAAAGTAATAGAAAATTCAGAAGGTGAGAGAACTACGCCGTCAATAATAGCTTTTGCAAACGGCGAAAAATTAGTCGGACAATCTGCTAAAAGACAAGCAGTAACTAACCCTCGCAATACTATATATGCGGTAAAGCGATTAATCGGTAGAAATTTTACCGATCCTATGGTTGCAAAAGATCAGGATATCGTGCCGTATAATATAGTTAAAGCCGATAACGGGGATGCATGGGTCAA
This sequence comes from Rickettsia helvetica, assembly GCF_963970025.1. Lineage (NCBI taxonomy): Bacteria > Pseudomonadati > Pseudomonadota > Alphaproteobacteria > Rickettsiales > Rickettsiaceae > Rickettsia > Rickettsia helvetica. Next base: position 687,414 of record NZ_OZ018776.1, on the reverse strand, counting down.
AGCGGATAACAATAAATATTCACCAAGTCAAATTAGTGCTTTCATTTTACAAAAAATGAAAGAAACTGCCGAGAATTATTTAGGGGAGAAAGTAACACAAGCAGTAATAACCGTACCTGCTTATTTTAATGATGCACAGCGTCAAGCAACGAAAGATGCCGGTAAAATAGCAGGTCTTGAGGTCCTTAGAATAATTAACGAGCCGACTGCTGCAGCTCTTGCTTACGGTTTTGATAAATCGGCAAGTAAAACTATTGCAGTATATGATCTTGGCGGCGGAACGTTCGATATTTCAATTCTTGAAATCGGTGACGGTGTTTTTGAGGTAAAATCAACGAACGGTGATACATTCCTTGGCGGTGAAGATTTCGATACAAGAATATTAAACCATTTAATAGATGTATTCAAAAAAGAAAGCGGTATAGATCTACGTAACGATCCTTTAGCACTTCAGCGTTTGAAAGAAGCGGCGGAAAAAGCTAAGAAAGAGCTATCTTCTGCAGTAACTACCGATATTAATTTACCTTATATTACGGCTGATAGTAGCGGTCCAAAACATTTAAATATCAAATTTACTAGAGCGGAACTCGAAAAATTAGTAGACGATTTAATTGAAAAAACCATTGAGCCTTGCCGAAAAGCATTAAAAGATGCAGGCTTAAAAGCTTCAGATATTCAAGAAATAGTGTTAGTCGGCGGTATGACTAGAATGCCGAAAGTACAAGAAGCCGTAAAAAAATTCTTCGGACGTGAGCCGCATAAAGGCGTAAACCCTGATGAGGTTGTAGCTCTTGGTGCTGCTATCCAAGGCGGAGTACTTAATAAAGAAGTAACGGATATATTATTATTAGACGTTACGCCTCTATCTCTTGGTATTGAAACTCTTGGCGGCGTATTTACAAGATTAATCGATCGTAATACTACTATCCCTACTAAGAAAAGCCAAGTATTTTCCACTGCCGATGATAATCAGCATGCCGTAACTATTAGAGTGTTCCAAGGTGAACGTGAAATGGCCAAGGATAATAAATTACTCGGTCAGTTTAATCTTGAAGGCATACCTCCTTCACCGAGAGGAGTT